>DASZLB010000026.1:0-10006 GCA_035552575.1 Solirubrobacteraceae bacterium
CGTGCTGACGGAGGCGGACAGCCATCTGGGATTGACGAACCGGATGCTCGCGCCGTTCGCGCGGCGCGTCTGCCTGGCATTTCCACTGCGCGGGCGCGAGGGCGGGCGCTATCGCGTCACGGGCAGGCCCGTGCCGGCGCCGGCGCACGATCGGCTCGGTGCGCGCGAGCGCCTCGGGATCGGCGCGGAGGAGACGTGCGTGCTCGTCTTCGGCGGCTCGCTCGGCGCGCGCTCGATCAACCAGGCGGCCGCGGAGGCGTTCAGTGGCAGCGGCTCGTTCCGCGTGCTGCACATAGCTGGCACGCGCGACTTCCCGGAACTCAGCGCGCGCACGCTGCCGCCGGGCTATGACCTGCGCGAGTACCTGCGCGAAGACGACTTCGCGGACGCGCTCGCCGCGGCGGACCTGGCGGTCGCGCGCTCGGGTGGGTCGGTGTTCGAGATCGCGGCGCACGGCGTGCCGGCGATCCTCGTGCCCTACCCGTATGCGGCCGGCGACCATCAGAGCGCGAACGCGCGCTGGATGGCGGACGCGGGCGCGGCGGTCGTGATCGCGGATGGCGAGCTGACGAGCGCGACGCTGGCGCGCGCGGTCGCGGAGCTGCTCGCGGATCGCACGGCGCTCGCGGCGATGGCCGCGGCGTCGCGGCGCCTGGCGCGCCCGGAGGCGGCGCGCGAGGTCGCGCACGAGCTGCTCGAGGTGGCTCGCGGATGAGCGCGAAGGTGCGCCCGTGGGAGGGCCGTCGCCTGCACTTCGTCGGCGTCGGCGGGGCGGGGATGAGCGCGTACGCACGCGCCGCTCACTCGCTCGGCGCGGAGGTCAGCGGCTCGGACAGCGCGGACGGCCCGTATCTGGAGCGCCTGCGGGCCGACGGCGTGCTGCGCGCGAGCATCGGCCACGCGGCGGCGAACGTGCCGGCGGGCGAAGGCGTCGAGCTCGTCTACTCCTCGGCGGTGCCGGCGGAGAACGCCGAGCGCGCGGCGGCGCGCGAGCGCGGCGTCCGTGAGCGCCCGCGAGCGGAGCTGCTCGGCGAGCTCAGCGCGCTGCGGCGGACGATCGCGGTTGCGGGCACGCACGGCAAGACGACGACGTCGTCGATGATCGTCCACGCGCTGCGTGCTGCCGGAATGGATCCCGGCTGGCTAGTCGGCGCGCCGATCGGCGGCGGTCTGGCAAACGCGCACTGGAGCGAGGGCGAGTGGCTCGTCGTCGAGGCGGACGAGTCGGATCGCTCGATGCTGAGCCTCGACGTCGAGATCGCGGTGCTGACGAACGTCGAGCTCGACCATCACGCGACGTTCGCCTCGCTCGCGGAGCTGCGCGAGGCGTTCCGCGCGTTCGCGGCGCTCGCGAGCTGCGCGGTCGTCGTCTGGGATCGCCCGGAGCTGCTCGCGCTGATGCCGCCGGAAGCGGTCGAGGTCGTCGCGTTCGACGTACGCTCGCCGACGCTGCTCAGCGGCTCGAGCTTCGACTGGCGCTCCGAGCACGTGCATCTCGCGGTTCCGGGCGCGCACAACGCGCTCGACGCTGCGGCGGCGCTCGAGGCGGCGCGACTCGCGGGCGCCGACATCGCGGACGCGATCGCGGGCCTCGCGGACTTCCACGGCGCAGGCAGGCGCTTTCAGCTCCTCGGCAAGAGCGCACGCGGGGCGCTCGTCTACGACGATTACGCGCATCACCCGACGGAGGTCGCGGCGACGCTCGAGGCGGCGCGCACGCTCGCGCACGATCGCCTCGTGGCGGTGTTCCAGCCGCACCTCTACTCGCGCACGGCGCTGCTCGCGCGCGAGTTCGGCAAGGCGCTCGCGCGGGCGGACGTCGTCGTCGTGCTCGAGGTCTATCCGGCGCGCGAGCGCGCGGAGGAGCATCCGGGCGTCAGCGGGCGGCTGATCGCGGAGGCGACGGCCGACGAGGCGGCCGGCCGGGCGGTCTACTGGCTGCCGGGCTTCGACGCGGCCGCGGGCGTGCTCGACGGTTTGCTCGGCGAAGGCGACGTCTGCCTGGTGATGGGCGCGGGCAGCGTCGATACGCTCGCGCGCAGGCTGGTGGCTTCATGAGCGGTGCGAGCGGCAGCTCGCAGGGATCTGGGAGGCCGCGGGACGCGGACGGGGCAGACGAGGGCGCCGCAGGCCTGCCGACGCCACCGGAGACGGTCGCCCGCGACGTGCCGATCGCGCGGCTCTCGACGGTCCGCACGGGCGGCTCTGCGGAGTTCTTCGCGCGCGCGGGCAGCGAGCAGCAGTTGATCGAGCTGCTCGCGTGGGCGCACACTGCAGGGGTCGCGGTGAACGTCGTCGGCTCGGGCTCGAACCTGCTGATCGCCGACGCGGGCGTGAGCGGGCTCGTGCTGAAGCTCGACGGCGAGCTCGCGCGAATCGACCGCGACGGCTCGCGGATCCTCTGCGGCGGCGGCGCGCGGCTGCCGGCAGTCGCCGCGGCGGCGGCGCGCGCGGGGCTTTCGGGGATCGAGTTCGGCGTGAACATCCCGGGCACGGTCGGCGGCGCGGTGCGGATGAACGCGAACGCGTACGGCGGCGAGCTGGCACGGGCGCTCGAGTGGGTCGAGCTCGTCACGGCGAAGGGCGTCGAACGCCGTCTGCCGGAGCAGCTCGGTTTCGCCTACCGCAGCTCGAACATCGCCTCAGGCGAGATCGTCGCGCGCGCCGCTTTTTCGCTGCAGGACTCGGATCGCGGCATCGTCACGGCGACGCTCGCGCAGATGCGCGCGCGCCGCCACGAGGCGCAGCCGCAGGGGATCAAGACGTTCGGCTCGACGTTCAAGAACCCGGACGATCCGCGCGCACAGGGGCGCAGCGCGGGGCTGCTGCTCGCGGAGGCCGAGTGCAACGGCTTCACGGTCGGCGGCGCGCGGTTCTCGCCGAAGCACGCGAACTTCATCGAGAACACAGGGAACGCGAGCACGGCTGACGTGCTCGCGGTGATGGCCGAGGGGCGCCGCCGCGTGCTCGAGCGCTTCGGCGTCGAGCTCGAGCCCGAGGTGCAGAGGCTTGGCGACGTGCGTTTCCCGTGGTAGAGCGCCGCGGGACGTTCGGCGTGGCCTGGCTACGCGTCGTGCTGCGCTAGCATCCAGGAAATACGAAACAGAGAAATCAAGGTGGACAGTATGCGGGTTGCTTCGCGCAGGGTTGTGACGGTCGCAGGCCAGCGATTTGAGTGGGAAAGCAACGAAGTCGAGTCGCGGATGCGCGACGTGCTTCCGGAGGCGATCACGAGCCATTACGTAGTGATCGGCGGGCGACGTTACCCGCCGAAGCAGGTGATCGGAGAGCTGACGCGGATCGACCGCGCGGACTTCACGACCCACCAGGCGCGTCGCATCTTGATGGGCCTTGGCTTCGTCGCCGGTCGCCAGCCTCGCCAGGCTCTGATCGAAGACGTGGGAGTTCGCGAACACTACGTCGACCCCTCGATCTCGAGTCCCGTTCGCCGTGGATCGGACGGAGTAGCGATCGTGAGCCGACCCGACGCGCAGGAGTTGCAACCGTTCATCGGTCAGTGGGTCGCGACGCGGGGGGCTCAGATCCTCGTCTCGGACCACGACCCGAACGGGGTCGTGGGCTGGTTGGCGTCGAACCGCCAGCGGGCCGACAGCATGTTTCGCGTGCCCGCGTCGGACTTCGAGGTAGGCGGGGCGGCGCCGCTGTGAGGCACGCCTTCCAGGGCCTGCCGGGGATCGCAGGAAGGCCGCGCCCGATCGTCGATCTCGTGGTTGGGGGCCTGGAACTGGCTCCGCAAGCCTGCCTGCTCGACAGCGGGGCGAGCGAGATCCGTATGGGCGGGCACGTCGCGGAGATCGCGGGCATCGACCTCGCGGGCGCGACCGAGAGCGAGATCGTGATCGGTGGATTGCGAACCGCCGGACGAGGTGTGAGGACTCAGTTGGAGTTGCATCAGAGCACCGATCGGCACATGTGGAGCCCGACGGTCTACTTCTGCGAACCGTGGCCGTGGGCGTTTGGTCTCTTGGGTCTCGCGGGGCTGGATCCGTTCAGAGTTCTGCTCGACAGCTACGAGGAGTGGGTCGAATTGCAGCCGACGCGAAGGTGAGCGTGTAGGGAATCGCGGGCGCGCATCGAAGGAATAGGCCGATGGATCGCTCGTTCGCCGGCCGGCTTGGAATCGGCAGCCTCACTCGCCCAACTTCACGCAGCGCAAAACGACCCCGGGGTCGCAGCGCCGGCGCGCGTCCGCGCTCGCGGTCGGCAAACGCGACACCGCTCGATCGCGCGATCGAGCAGCTCTGGCACGCGGCGTCGCTCGCGGCGCAGCAGCTCACGCGCGGCGCGTCGTTCGTCTGGGCGCGCAGGCGTCTGCGGATCGCGGCGATCGCGCTCGCTCTGGCGCTGGCGCTGCTGGGGGGCGGCTGGCTGTGGCTGCGCAACTCGTCGCTCGTCTCGGTCGAGCACGTGCGGATCAGCGGTCTGCACGGCGCCGACGCGCATGCGATCGAAGCGGCGCTGACGAACGCGGCGCGGCAGATGAGCACGCTCGACGTGCAGCAGGGGAAGCTGCGCGCGGCTGTCGCGAGCTATCCGGTCGTCGGCGACTTGCGCGTCCACACGAGCTTCCCGCACGGGATCGGCATCGAGGTCGTCGAACAGCCGCCTGTCGCGATGCTCTCCTCGCCGGGCGGCGTTGAGGCGGCGGTCTCGGCGAGCGGCGTCGTGCTCGGCACGGCGCACGCCTCCGAAGCGCTGCCGGCCTTGACGAGCTCTGCGCAGCTGACGCCGGGCGAGCGCGTGCGCGAACCGGCACTCGTCGCTGACTTGGCGGTGCTGGGAGCGGCGCCGGCTCGACTGGCGAAGGACGTCGAGCGCGCATACAGCGGCCCGAAGGGCCTGACGCTTGCGATGCACGGCGGGCTGCTCGCGTACTTCGGCGACGCGTCGCGACCGCATGCGAAGTGGATCGCGCTCGCGCGCGTGCTCGCGGACTCGAGCTCGACAGGCGCGTCGTACGTCGACGTGCGCTCGCCGGAACGCCCGGCGGCGGGCTTTGCGGCGGGCGTCGCGCCGCCGTCTGCGACGGGCGAAACAGAAGGCTCATCTACGCCGAGCGCTTCGGAATCGGCCGAATCGCTCGCGCAGGGTCTCACGTCGGCGACGGGCGCGACGAGCGAACCGCAGGCGAGCGGCTCGACGGAAGCGGCGAACGGCGAAGCGTCCGGCGGCGAAGCCGAAAGCGAATCGGCGGGCTCCGAAAGCAGCGAAGCAAGCGGCGCGAGCACGACTGAAACGCATGAATAGCGGGCGCGCGCGGCACCGCCAAGCATCGGCACGAAACGGCTAAGCCTCGACCTGAGGTTTAGTGCAGCAGTCACTGGACTCTCAGGCGCTGGTCGAGAGATCGCCGTTCTGCAACGAACGTTGCGGAACTGGCCGCTGTCGTTGACAGGGCGAAGTTCCCTGCATAACGTGCAGAACCCGGCGGTTCGCCAGCTTGTATGCTGCGAACCCTAATTTTCTACTGAAGGGTTCGGACAGAACCATCATGGAGAGCAGCGGAAGCTATCTGGCAGTGATCAAGGTCGTGGGCGTCGGCGGCGGCGGCACGAACGCGGTCAGCCGCATGGTCGACGCCGGGTTGCGCGGCGTGGAGTTCATCGCCGCGAACACAGACGCTCAGGCGCTCGCGATGTGCGACGCCGACATCAAGCTGAACATCGGCCACGAGTCGACGAAGGGCCTCGGCGCGGGTGCGAACCCGGACGTTGGCCTCGGCGCGGCATCAGAGTCGCGCGACGACATCAAGGAGGCGCTGAAGGGCGCTGACATGGTCTTCGTCACGGCCGGCGAGGGCGGCGGCACCGGAACGGGCGCCGCGCCTGTAATCGCGGAGATCGCGAAGAACGAGATCGGCGCGCTTACGGTCGGCGTCGTCACGCGCCCGTTCGAGTTCGAGGGCTCGCAGCGCGGTCGCCAGGCGACCGAGGGCATCGAGCGCCTGCGCGAAGTCGTCGACACGCTGATCGTGATCCCGAACGAGAAGCTGCTCGCGGTCGTCGAGCGGCGCACGTCGATGCTCGACGCGTTCCGCGAGGCCGACAACGTGCTGCGCCAGGGCGTGCAGGGCATCACGGACCTGATCACGATCCCGGGCTTGATCAACCTCGACTTCGCGGATGTGCGCACGATCATGCAGAACGCGGGCTCGGCGCTGATGGGCATCGGCACGGCCGGTGGCGAGACGCGCGCGGCGGACGCGGCGAAAGCGGCAATCTCCTCGCCGCTGCTCGAAGAGTCGGTCGACGGCGCGACGGGGATCCTCTTGAACATCACGGGCGGCAAGGACCTCGGGCTGTTCGAGGTAAACGACGCGGCCGAGACGATCCAGAACGCGGCCGACCCGAACGCGGACATCATCTTCGGCGCGGTGATCGACGAGAGCATGTCCGACGAGGTCCGCGTGACCGTGATCGGCACTGGCTTCGACCATCGTCCGGGCCGCAGCGCGCGGCGCGACAGCCGCGAGCGCGGCCGCGACCGCAAACCGTCGATCGACGATCGCCAGCGCAGCTCGCTCGAGATCTCCGACGACGACATCGACGTGCCGCCGTTCCTGCGCTAGGCGTTCGACGATTCTTCGATCAAGGGCGGGATCGCGCATACGCGATCCCTTCCAGCCGCACATGTGCGGCTGGCGAGGACGTACATGTCGTCCTCGAGGACGGGTCGCATGCGACCCGTCTCAGCCGGCGCATGCGCCGGCTGAAATATCTCGATCAAAACGTGTCCCACCAGGCGATCTGGGGTCGGACCAGGAGGTATCGTGTCCCTCGTGTCCGAGCAGCTCGATTTGGTGATCGTCTACGAGTCCGGTGAGGATGGATGGATACTGGCCTCGATTCCTGAGGTTCCTGGCGTCTTTACCCAGGGCCGCACGCGCGAGGAAGCTCGCGAGAACGTCATCGACGCGCTGCGTCTGATGCTCTCGCCCCAACCGCTTTCCGCCGACGATCAACGCGAGCGGGAGGCATTGCGTCTGACGATCGCTGCGTGAAGCGGCGCGATCTCGAGCGCCATCTGCGGGCCAACGGCTGTCGCCATCTTGGTGAAGGCGGCAACCACGCGATCTGGATTGGCCCCGACGGGGCTCACTCCGTCGTGCCGCGACTCGAGAGATCGACTCCGGTCTGGCCCGCAAAATATGCAGGTAACTCGGTGTTCGGCCGCCGACCGCGCCGCGTTGAGCGGGGACTCCGGCGGCAGCCCCGCTAGCCTGCGGGCCGTGCCCGAGACACTGCGCCGCACGGCCCTGTTCGAGAACCACGTCGCGGCAGGCGCGAAGATGGTCGAGTTCGCGGGTTGGGAGATGCCGGTGCAGTACGACGGCGTCGGCGCGGAGCATCGCGCCGTGCGCGAGGGATGCGGGATCTTCGACGTCTCGCACATGGGCGAGATCGAGACGAGCGGGCCGCAGGCGCTCGCGCTGCTGCAGCGCCTGCTCTCAAACGACATCGCGCAGATCGCGCTCGGCGCCGACGGCGGCGGCGCGCAGTACAGCGTGCTCTGTCGTGAGGACGGCGGCGTGCTCGATGACCTGTTCACATACCGGCTCGGCTCCGAGCGCTATCTGACGGTTACGAACGCGGCGAACCACGAGCGCGACCTCGAGGCGTTTCTCGCCGCCGCGCAGGACTTCCCCGAAGCGGAGGTCGTCGACCGGATCGACGACTACGCGATGCTCGCCGTGCAGGGTCCGCTCGCGCGCGGGATCGTGCAGGCAATCGCATCCGCGCCGCTGCCGGTACGGATGCGCGCCGCGACGCGGCGTCTCGCCGGCCACGACGTGCTCGTCTGCGGCACCGGCTACACCGGCGAGGACGGCGTCGAGCTGCTCTGCCGCCCCGAGGATGCAGGCGAGCTGTGGGATGAGCTCGTGCGACGCGGCGGGACTCCTGTCGGACTTGCCGCGCGCGACACGCTGCGCCTCGAGGTCTGCTTTCACCTCTACGGCAACGACCTCTCGACCGATCGCGGGCCGATCGAAGCCGGCCTCGGTTGGTGCTGCAAGGAGGAAACGCACTTCATCGGCGCCGACGCCGTGCGCGCCGTGCGCGAGGCCGGCCCGGTTGAGAAGCTCGCCGCGTTCGAGATCGACGGCCCCGGCATCGCGCGCCAGGGCAACGCCGTCGCAGGCGGTGGCGAAGTGACGAGCGGGACGATGTCGCCAAGCCTCGGCGTCGGCATCGGTATGGCATACGTGCCCGCCGAGCGCGCCGCTGTCGGCACCAGCCTCGAGATCGACGTTCGTGGCAAGATGCGCCGCGCCGTCGTCAAGCAGAAGCCGCTCTACCGAAAGGGCTCGTGAATGGCCGAGGCCAGCTATCCGGAGGACCTCCTCTATCACCCTGAGCACGACTGGGCGCGGATCGACGCCGCCGCGCCCGAGCTCGCGACGCTCGGGATCACCTGGTACGCGCAGGACTCGCTTGGCGAGGTCGTCTTCTTCGACTTGCCCGCCGTTGGCACGAGCGTGAAGAAGGACGCGCCATACGCCGAGGTCGAGTCCGTCAAGGCCGTCTCGGACGTGATCGCGCCGCTCTCGGGCGAGATCGTCGAGGTCAACGACGCGCTTACCGACAGCCCGCAAGCGATCAACGAGGACCCCTATGGCGCCGGCTGGCTCGTCAAGGTGCGTCTCGCCGATCCCGGCGAGCGCGAGGCGCTGCTCGACGCGAGCGCCTATGCGGCGACGTTGGGTGGCTAGGCTGAACGCAGTCCCTTGAGCCGCTACACCGCCATCACATCCGCGGACCTCGACGCGATGCTCGACGCGATCGGCGTCTCCTCGGTGCAGGAGATCTTCGAGCGCCAGATCCCCGAGGCCGTGCGGCTCGGGCGCGAGCTCGATCTGCCGCAGGGCCGCACCGAGCAGGACGTCTACGCGCACCTGCGCGAGCTCGCCGCGCGCAACACGAGCGCCGAAGACGAGCTGAGCTTCCTCGGCGCCGGGATGTACGACCACTACGTGCCTGCGCTGATCGACATGCTGACGGAGCGCTCCGAGTTCCTCACGCCGTACACGCCCTACCAGCCCGAGATCTCTCAGGGCGGGCTGCAGGTGATGTTCGAGTATCAGACCGCGATCTCCGAGCTGACCGGGCTGCCCGTCTCGAACGCGTCCGTGTACGAGGGCCCGTCAGCGGTCGCCGCTGCGTCCTATCTCGCGAAGCTGAACAACGGCCGCTCGAAGCTCGTCATCAGCGCCGGGCTTCACCCGCACACGATCGAGACGCTGCGCACGCACGCGCACGGCTTCGGCATGGACGTCGTCGAAGTGCCGCTGAGCACCGGCTCCGCCGACGGCCCCGGCGGTCCCGGCGGCGGCGTGACCGACCCCGACGCATGGGCCGCCGCGATCGACGCCGACACGAGCGCGGCGATCTTCGCGCAGCCGAACTTCTACGGCGCCGTCGAGGACGCGGCTGCGCTGAGCGCCGCCGCGAAGGACGCCGGCGAGCCGGTCGTCGTCGCGCAGGCCGATCCGATCGCGCTCGGCATCCTCGCGACGCCCGGCGCCTGCGGCGTCGACGTCTGCGTCGGCGAGGGCCAGCCACTCGGCAATCGCCTCGACTTCGGCGGTCCGTCGTTCGGCTTCTTCGCCGCACGCGAGGAGTACCTGCGCAAGATGCCCGGGCGGATCGCCGGCGAGACGACGGATGTCGACGGCCGCCGTGGCTTCGTGCTCACGCTGCAGACGCGCGAGCAGCACATCCGCCGCGAGAAGGCGACGTCGAACATCTGCACCGCGCAGGCGCTCAACGCGCTCGCCGGCGTCGTCTACCTGTCGTGGCTCGGGCGCGATGGGCTCGTCGAGCTCGGCGAGCTGCTGCTCGCTCGCACGCACTACGCGCGCGAGCAGCTCGCGGCGCTCGACGGTGTGACGAAGCTGCACTCGCAGCCGGTCGTGCGCGAGTTCGCGCTGCGCCTCGACGCCGACCTCGACGCCGTGCGCCGGCGCTGCATCGCACAGGGCGTAAAC
>DASZLB010000027.1:0-5545 GCA_035552575.1 Solirubrobacteraceae bacterium
TTCCTCCTTGGTGCTGGGGCTTTGACACCGCCAGCCTCCAAGGAGGGCCGGATGAACAACGTGCTCAGGTCTTACACCTAGCGAGCAGCGGCAGCTTCGCGCACACGCGTCGCCGCCTCTCCGATTGCGCCTCGCCACGGCGCGCCGTGGCCCGTCAGCGCCGTGGTCGCCGACAGGCCCGCAAGCAGCTCGACCGACGAGAGCGCTTGGCGGCTGTCGGCGGTAGCTGCGCCTGCCACCAAGCACGGGCCAGGCCGGCCGGTGTAGGGATCGACCATCACGAAGGCATCGCCGGCCAGCAGCGCGCCGCGGTCCTCGAACACGAGCGAGCAGTGACCTTCGCTGTGTCCGGGCGTCGCGATCGCCTTGGGATGGCCGGGAAGGTCGAGTCGATCGCCGTCGCGAAAGGTCCTGGTCTGCGCGAGGCCGCGCACTCCGAGCGCTCCGAACGCGGTCATCTCGGCGAGCGTGCGCACGAAGTAGGGGTGTCGCAGATATGGAAGGCGACTGTCTTCGTGCGAGTAGCGCCACGGATGCTGCACGGCGCTGTCCCCGGCAGGCGCCCAGACGTCCAACCCGAGCTCTGACTGGGCGCGCCTGGCGAAGCCCATGTGGTCGAAGTGGCCATGCGTGAGCACGATCGCCTCGATGTCGGCGAATCCGTAGCCGAGCGTCTGGAGCGAGCGTCGCAACGACCGCCAGGACCCGGGGTGTCCGGTGTCGACGACGAGCACCCGCCCGGCTTCCTCGACCAAGTACCAGTTCACGCGGGCATCCTCGACCCGGTGCACTTGCTCGACTGCGTTGCGTTCGAGCACTCGCTTCGCCTACCCGATCGCTGGCGAGGCTTCGAGCGCGGCACCATGCTGTCGAGGGGCGTCCATTCGATGAGATTGACCGCGATCGTCCACGGCTAAACCGCCGGGCGGGACGCCGCCTGATCGCAGCGATGATTTACGTATGGCTAGCCTGAGGACGATGATCTTTCGGGCATACCAGAGTCTCTACCCCACATGACCAACAGGAAGGTAGTTCTCAAAATGGTGTTGTCCTTCGACGGCTTCGCGACGAGCCTCGACGGGACACATGACTGGATGTTCGAGTTCTTCGGCGGCGACAGCGGCGAGTGGAACCTTCGCGCTCTTGACGAGGCCGGGACCCACGCGATGGGCCGGCGAAGCTACGAGATCATGGGCCCGCACTGGCTCGCCGCGGAGGGCCCGATAGCGAAATCCATGAACGAGAAGCCCAAGGCTGTCTTCTCCAACACATTGGAGCGTGCGGAGTGGGGCCCCGCCGAGATCTTCGGTGGCGACCTCGGCGTTGCGATCGCCGACCTAAAGGCCCGCGACGACGACGGCACGATTCTCATCCACGGCGGCCCGAACTTGGCCAAGTCGATGACCAAGCTCCGCCTCGTCGACGAGTACCAGCTTACATTTGTGCCCCTCGCAATCGGCGCCGGTCACAGTCCCTTCGCTGATCTCGCTGAACACCTGCACCTGGACGTGGTGCGGGAGCAGCGGTTCGCCAGCGGCGCCCTCGGGCAGATTCTCGTCCCGAAGTCGTGAGCAGGACCTGACCGGCTACGCCAGAGATGCCGTCCGTTTCCTGAGGATTCTTGGTGACAGGGCCTTCCTGGCCCAAAACGAAAACCCTCGGATGGCGGCGGCGCTCGCCGCAGCGACGAGGTACGCGCGTTCGTTCGATACCGCTTCGCCCTGCGCGTTCGAGAAGGAATTCGCCCGCCGACCTGCGTCCGACTGCTCGCCAGCTTCTTCCACGATGCCCACCATGAGCACGGGCGTGACGACGCACGCCCAGAAGGCGTCCCGCACCAGCAGGTGACGCTCGAGGTAGCAGCGGTGGACCGCCGCCGTGCCCGCGCGTATCTTCGGCGAAATGGCGAGACCCGGACTCGAACCGGGGACACCACGATTTTCAGTCGTGTGCTCTACCAGCTGAGCTATCTCGCCGCTGGCCGATCTTTCGGCGGCACCGATGCTACCGGGCGGAGGGCGCTTCAGCCGTGCTGTTCCCAGGCTTCGAGGTACGGCAGCGGGTCGATCGTGTGGCCGCCGGGCGCGTACCAGCCGCCGACCCAGATCTCGAAGTGCAGGTGCGGCGCGGTCGCGTCGCCGCTCTGCCCGGCCTGGCAGATCTGGCTGCCGGGCGCGACAGCCTGGTTGGCGCTGACGAGCAGCGTCGCGGCCTTGCAGTGAGCGAAGACGAGGTCGAAGCCGATCGCGGTGTGCTCGACGGCGTAGTAGCCGGCGCCGGAGGCCTGGTAGCTCGTCGAGCTGATCGTGCCGGCGAGCGGCGCGACGTCGGGCGTGCCTTCGGCTGTGAGGATGTCCTGACCTTCGTGGACATGGTTGGCGCGCGGCGCGCCGTAGCGGTTTTCGGCGTTGCCGAAGTTGTGCGGACCGGCGACGGGGAAGACGGCGCCGTCGGCGACGGTCTGCGCCGGCGTTGGCACGCCGGGTTCGACGACGGGAGCCGGCGGGGCGATCGGCGCGGGCGGCGGCGCGGGGGCGGCGACGGTCAGCGTCGCGACGCCGGAGCTGTGCGCGGTGCGCGTGAGGTTGTGCGCGTGATGGTCGTGTGCGCTGACGCTGACGTGGTAGGCGCCGGCGGCGAGGCTCGCGCCGTGCGGCCAGGCGACGCTCAGCGTGCGGGCGGTGTGGACCCAGCCGAGGTGCACGGCGAAAGCGGGCTTGCGCGTCGTCAGGTTGTTGACGGCGACGGTCACGTCGACGGTGCCGACGTGCGCCTCGTCGATCCGCAGCGTCACGTGCGGCGGGCGGCCGGGCGCGGCGGTGCTCGGCACGGTCAGTTTCGTCACGACCGGATGCGGCGCGACGCTCGAGCTCGCGATGCCGTACTCGCTGCCGCCGGACAGCGGCGCGCTCGGCGATTGCGCACCGCCAGCCGTTTCGGGCGCGACGGCTTCGGCCTGTGCCGGCGCGGCGAGCAGTGCCGGCAGGAGCGCGGCGAGCAGCCACGGGCGGAGCGTGCGTAGGAGCGTCATGTGCTTAACGTCGGCACTCGTCTGCCCCGCACGAGGCCGTGAGCGCCTTCTTGCACGTCCGGCTAGCGCTCCTGCTGGAACCCCTTGACGAGCTCTTCGTAGGTCAGCTTCAGGCCGTCTGCGATCGCGACGTGCGGCTGCCAGCCGAGCTCGGCTTCGGCGCGCGCGATGTCGAGGCGGCTGTGCTGCAGCTCGCCTGGGCGCAGGTCGGCGAGCTCGGGTTCGAGCGCGGCCGGATTCTCGAAGCCGCCGGGCGCGTGCGCGTCCTGGGCGATCCGCTGCAGCTCGGTCCAGATCGTGAGGACGTCGGTCTCGACGCTCGTCGCGACGTTGTACGTGCCGGCCTTGCCGCAGGCCGCACGCAGCGCGCTGACGACATCGCCGACGTAGACGTAGTCGCGCGTCGGCTTGCCGTAGCCGTAGAGCTTCGGCGCCTTTCCGGTGTACAGGTGGTTGGAGAAGATCGCGACGACGCCGGCCTCGCCGTGCGGGCTCTGGCGCGGCCCGTAGACGTTGCCGAGACGGCAGACGGCGTGCGGTATGCCGGAGGAGAGCGACCACGTCCTGACGTAAGCCTCGGCGGCCCACTTCGACGCGCCGTACGGCGACAGCGGCGCGGGGATGCGGTCCTCGGGGGCCGGCCTCGGCGCGTCGTCGCCGTACAGCGCGCCGCCGGTCGAGGTGAAGACGACGGGCGTGCGCAGGCGCCCGGCGCACTCGAGCACGTTGAGCGTGCCGCGGACGTTGACTTCGCAGTCGAGGCTAGGGTTCTCGACGGAGACGACGACGCTCGACTGAGCGGCTAGATGGAAGACCTTCTCTGGCTTGACCTGCTCGAACAGCGCGCTCAGCCGATCGAGCTCGACGATGTCGAGCTCGACGAGCTCTGCCTCGGGGGGGACACGCGCGGCGTCGCCGGAGGAGAGGTCGTCGACGACGGTCACGGCGTAGCCGTCGCGCAGCAACGCGTCGATGACGTGCGATCCGATGAAGCCGGCTCCGCCGGTGACGACTGCGTGCTGGGGCACGCAGGGCAATCTACAGCGACGCGGCTTGCGGGCGCTTGGCCAGCTGTTCCTCGACGGCTTCGACGGCCTCGTCGATCCGCTCGAGCACGCGCATGCCGTTGCGCGAGGGCGGCTGCGCGCCGCCGACGGCGACGCCGCCGAGCACGATCGGTACCTCGGGGTGTGCGGCGTGCAGCTCCTCGACGGCTTGGCCGATCGCCTCGGTGTTCTCGCTGTCGGTCGATCCGAGCACGATCAGCCTCGGCCGGCGGTTCGCAACCGTCGCGTGGAGCTGCTCGATCGTCAGCTCGGTGTCGAAGCACGTCTCGAAGCCGGCTGCCGCGATCTGGTCGTGCATCATCTGCAGCTCGAGCGCGTGCTCGTCGCCCTCCATGCCCGCGAGCAGGATGCGCTCGCGCGTTGGCTCGGCGTTGCCGACCATGTAGCGGTAGAGCGTCGCGAGCACGCGCCGCGTGATGCCCTTCGCGAGCCTTTCGCGATCGCTGTCGATCTCACCGGCGCTGCGCAGCTCGCGGATCCGCAGGAGCGCCGGCGCGATCACCTCGCCGTGCAGCGCCGTTGCCGGGATGCCGTCCTCGATCGCCTGTGCGATCGCGCCCTCGGCGGTCTCGGCGTCGCCGCGCTCGAGCGCGGTGCCGTAAGTCTCGAGCGTGCTCTCGACGAGCTCGCTCGGGTCGGCGCGCTCGTTCTCGCGAGCGTCGGGGCCGGAGTCGTCGAGCACTTCCATGAAGGCGTCGAGCAGTACGGGGTCGAAGTGGCGGCCGCGCTGCTCGCGCATCATCTGCACGGCCTCCTCGACGGGGAACGCCTTGCGGTAGACGCGGTCGCTCGTCAGCGCGTCGAACACGTCGGCGATCGCGACGATCCGTCCCTCGATCGGGATCGCCTCGCCGACGAGCCCGCGCGGGTAGCCGGTCCCGTCCCACTTCTCCTGGTGGCTCAGCGCGATCACGGTCGCCATCTCGAGGATCGAAGAGGAGGAGCCGCGCAGCAGCCTGTGCCCCTCCTCGGCGTGCGTCTCGACGATCGCGCGCTCCTCGGGCGTGAGCGGGCCGGGCTTGAGCAGGATCGCGTCGGGAATCGCGACCTTGCCGACGTCGTGCAGCGGCGCGGCGTGGCTGAGCTCGGCGCAGAAGTCAGGGTCCATGCCGATCTGTTCGGCGAGCAGCGTCGAGAGCCGGCCGATGCGCTCGATGTGCGCGCCGGTGTCCTCGTCGCGGAACTCGACTGCCATCGAGAGGCGCCGGACGGTCTCGGTCTGCGCGATCTCGAGCTCGGAGAGTGCGCGGCGCAGCTCGTGCGAGCGTCCGTCGATCTCCTCCTCGAGCGCGGTGCGGCGGGTCTCGCCGAAGCGCCATCCGAGCACGATCGCGGTGACGGCGAGCACGGCGAGGCAGACGATCCTCAGTGCCGAGCCGTCGGCAAGGATCGCGCCGACGGCGCCGGCGATCGCGAGGATCGCGAACGGCACCCACAGCAGCGTGCG
>DASZLB010000028.1:0-3155 GCA_035552575.1 Solirubrobacteraceae bacterium
CGAACGCGCCGAGCAGCACGCGCAGGCATCGTTGCCCTGCTGCGCTCATCGTCTGCGGCGCGTCAGGCGGCGAGCTCGGCGAGCATGCGCAGCTGCTCGAGGCGCTCGCCGGCCTCGAACGCCGTCGGCGTGACGCCGAGCGTGCCGACGCCGGCGTCGCGATAGACGGCGAGGCGCTCGCGTATGACGTCCTTCGGCCCGCACAGCGAGACGCTGTCGATCAGCTTGTCGGGAACGGCCGCCATCGCCTCCTCGCGCTTGCCTTCGAGGTAGAGGTCCTGGATCGTCTGCGCCTCCGCCTCGTAGCCGTAGCGCTGGACGAGCTGGTTGTAGAAGTTCTGCTTGCGCGAGCCCATCCCGCCGACGTACAGCGCGACGAACGCGCGCATCGTGTTGCGCGCCGCCTCGAGGTCGTCGCTGATGCACAGGCTGACGGTCGGCGCGATGTCGAAGCCGTCGAGCGATTTGCCCGATCGCGCGGCGCCTTCTTCGAGCAGCGGACGCAGCTCGGAGACGTGCTCGGGGCTGAACAGCGTCGGGATCCAGCCGTCGGCGATCTCGCCGGCGAGCGCCGTGTTCTTCGGGCCGATCGCCGCGAGGTAGATCGGAATGCGCTCCTGCACGGGCGAGATCGTCAGCTTCAGCGCCTTGCCCGGGCCGTCGGGCAGCGGCAGCTCGAGCGTCTCGCCGTGGAACTCGACGCGCTCGCGCGCGAGCGCCATGCGCACGACGGCGACGTACTCGCGCGTGCGCTGCAACTGCTTGGCGAAGCGCTGCCCGTGCCAGCCCTCGGCGACCTGCGGGCCGGAGGAGCCGATGCCGACGATCATCCGGCCGTTCGAGAGCTGGTCGATCGTCGCGGCCGTCATCGCCGTCATCGCCGGCGAGCGGCCGGGCATCTGGAAGATGCCCGCGCCAAGGCGGATCTTCGAGGTCTGACCGGCGAGCCAGCCGAGCACGGTCGCGGTGTCCGAGCCGTACGCCTCAGCCGCCCAGACGGAGTCGTAGCCGAGCCGCTCGGCCTCCTGGACGATCGTCAACTGGTCCTCGGAGCTGAGGCCGAGTCCCCAGTAGCCGATGTGCACGCCGACCTTCATTGAAAGTTTCCTTTCAGCCGCAGGGTTTCGTTGCGCTCGTACGACGCGAGACCTACGCTTGGCCACGCGTCCGCCGCAGGCAAGGCGCCCCCGGCGGGGCAACACCCTATGGCAAATCGCGCTCGCTCCAGCAGCCGCCACGTCGAGGACCTGCGCCTGACGATCGACTGCCTGCCGGTCGCGACGCGCCAGGCGATGCTCGACGGCGTGCGCAGCGCCGATCGCGTGATCGTCGGCGCCTACACCGACCGCTACGGCGGCGTCTGCCCGATGCTCGCCGCGCACCGCCACGGCGGGCGCACGAACTTCCTCTCGTTCGCGCGCGCCTGGGACCGCTTCACGCGCGCCGGCCGACGCGCTCGCCGCGCGAGCAGCCGCGAGCTGAGCGTCCTGATCGCGCAGCTCGAAGGCAGCCTGCTGAACGCGCAGTCAGGCGACCTGCGCGGCGCGATCGACGAGCATCGCGCCGCGGTGCAGCGGCGCGAGCGCGTCGAGCGCGATCCGAGCGGCGAGATCGTCGTGCGGCGCAGGCAGCCGCGCTACAGCTGGTCGCCGGGCCGGAAGAACTGGATCTCCGGCACAATGCACGCGGGCGAGCTGCGCAGCAGGTAGCGAACCGACTCGGAGATGTCCTCCGGACGGATCATCTGCTCGGGCTCGACCTGGCCCTTGACGAAGTCGGTCATCGGCGTGTCGACGAACGCCGGGCAGAGCGCCGTCGACTTGATGCCTTTCTCGCCGAGTTCTTTGTTCATCGCTTCCGTCCAGCCGACGACGGCGTGCTTCGTCGCCGAGTAGACCGACAGCCACGCGACGCCGTGCTTGCCCGAGATCGATGAGGTGTTGACGACGATCGCGTTGTGATGCTGCTCGCCGGCCGCCAGCAGCAGCGGCAGCGCTTCGCGGTAGAAGAGGATGATCGAGCGGATGTTGATGTCGAGCTGCATGTCGAGCCGCTTCGTGACGATCTCGCCGAGCGACGCGCCGATGCCGACGCCGGCGTTGTTGACGAGCGTGTCGAGCCGGCCGTAGCGCTCCTTGTGCGTGTCGACGACCTTCTTGACCTCGGCCTCCTCGGAGACGTTCGCGGCGACGCCGTGCACGTCGAAGCCATCGGCCGCGAGCGCCGCGACGGCGCCGTCGAGCTTGTCCGGCCGGCGCGCGGCCATCGTGATGCCGTAGCCCTCTTCGCCGAGCATCCTCGCGATCGCCAGCCCGATCCCGCTGGACGCTCCCGTCACGATCGCTGCGCGCTCTGCCATCTGTTGTCCCTCCGTTGATGAGAAGAAATCGAGCCGGATGCTGGTCTCAGCCCCCGGGCGGCCGTCGTCCGCGACGGCGGTCGGGAGCATTCCACATCTCGCTGGTAGCTTCTGCTGGGCGGCTCTCGGGCCGACCGCGCGCGAGCCTCGGCCCGAGCGTGCGGGCGCGTAGCTCAGTTGGTTAGAGCTGCCGACTCATAATCGGTAGGTCCCTGGTTCGAGTCCAGGCGCGCCCACTCGGCGAGATCATCAGCGATGAGCAAACACGATCACTACAGCGAGCAGGAGTTCGAGCAGCTCGTCAGCTCGGCGCTCGACGAACTGCCGGCCGACTTCCAGCGTGCGCTGCAGAACGTCGCGATCGTCGTCTCCGATCGCGGCGCCGAGCATCACGCCTACGGCGAGTACGTCGGCATGAGGGCCGGCGGCACGAGCTTCTTCGGCGGCGGCGGTCTTCCCGACGAGATCCTGATCTTCCGCGACACGCTCGTGCGCGACTTCGGCGACGATCCGGCGCGCCTTCGCTCGCAGGTCGTCCAAACCGTGCGTCACGAGGTCGGTCATCACTTCGGCTTCGACGAGCAGGGCGTTCGCCGGCTCGGGCTTTGATCGCTTCGCGCTGGGCTGCGCAGTGCGAGCCCCGCGCGCGCCGGCCGCTCGACGATGTCATGCCGGATTCGCGCTCCTAGAGCCAAACTCCGAGCGCGAGCGACGCGCGCACTGCTTGGCGCTCGGGTACAGTTCGCAAAAGGCGCGATCGAGAGCAACGGGGGTTGTATGCGTCGGCCGGGTGCAG
>DASZLB010000029.1:0-7776 GCA_035552575.1 Solirubrobacteraceae bacterium
GCGACGGTCGCGATCGGGCAGGCGTCGGCGTAGCCGGAATCGCTGAGCGTCTGCGCGGCGGCCGCGAAGAAGTTGCGCGTCGCCGCGACGGGATCCTCGCCGGGCGCGTAGAAGGCGTCGAGCAGCTGCCCGTAGATCGCGCCGGAGGAGCGGATCACCTCCTCGCCGAGCTGCTCCTTGCCGCCGGGGAAGAAGTGGTAGAGCGAGCCGAACGGTGCGCTCGCCTCGGCGACGATCTGCTTCACGCCCGTGCCGGCGAAGCCCTGGCGGCGAAACAGCTCGGCGCTGTGCTGCACGATCCGCTCCCTCGTCTGCGCTGCCATGCCGACAATGATACGGTACGTCCACTAGAGCGATCTATCTATTTTTATTAATAGAAAAAGGAGTCGCGGAGATGCCCGAGATCGAGCTGACGGCAGGGACGATCGATTACGAGGACACGGGCGGCGACGGACCGGTGCTCGTGCTGCTCGGCGGTCTCGTGATGGACGGGTCGGTCTGGGACCCGCTCGTCGAGGAGCTGCGCGGCGAGTACCGCTGCGTCGTGCCGACGCTCCCGCTCGGCGCCCATCGCAAAGCGATGCGCCCGGACGCGGACCTCTCGCTGCAGGGCTTTGCGACGATCGTTCGCGAGCTGCTCGAGCGCCTCGAGCTCGAGGACGTGACGCTCGTGCAGAACGACCACGCGGCGGCGATCGTGCTCGCGGGCGAGAGCCCGCAGCGCATCGCGCGGCTGGTGATCTCCTCCTGTGAGGCCTTCGAGAACTACCCGCCGGGGCTGCCGGGCAAGAACGTGCGCGCGACGGCGTTCGTCCCTGGCGGGATCTACCTGACGATGCAGGCGATGCGCGTCCGTGCATTGCGACGCTTGCCGATCGCGTTCGGTTGGATGGCCAAGCACCCGCTTCCCGCCGAGCTGCTCGACCGCTGGCTCGAGCCGCTGCAGACGCAGGCCGCCGTGCGGCGCGACTTTCGCAAGTACGTGACGAGCGGTCGCCGCCGGCAGATGGTCGACGTCTGCGAACGGCTGCGCTCGTTCACGCGCCCGGCGCTCGTCGTCTGGACGCCGGAGGACAAAGTCCAGCGCCCCGAGCACGGCAAGCGCTTCGCCGCGCTCTTGCCGGACGCGCGGCTCGTCGAGGTCGCCGACAGCTACACGCTGATCATGCGCGACCAGCCGCACGCGTTTGCGCGCGCGATCCGCGAGTTCGTGCAGGACACGGCCGCGGCAGTCGCGAGCGCCTGAACGGACCGCTTTCGCGACGCTTTCGCGGTGCGCGCGGGCGTGCGAGGATGAGCGCGATGGCTCGCACCGTGCTCACCCGCCTGCTGATCGCGTGGCTCTCCAATTGCGTCGCGCTGCTCGTCGCCGCGGCCGTGATCCCGGCGATCGGCTACGGCAAGGACCTCGGCACGCTGCTGCTCGCCGGGGCGATCCTCGGCGTCGTCAACTTCGTCGTGCGCCCGGCGATCGTCCTGCTGACGCTGCCCGCCGTGATCCTCTCGCTCGGCCTCGCGCTGCTCGCGATCAACGCGCTGATGCTGTGGCTGACGAGCAGGATCGTCGAAGGCTTCACGGTCGGCGGGTTCTGGTCGACTGTCGGCGGCGCGCTGATCGTCTGGCTCGTCAACGCCGCGCTGCGGCGCGCCCAGCGCACGGGGCACGTCGAGTCGGAGTATCGCTGGCAGCGCTCCTGAGCCCGCGGTGCTGCTGCTCGTAAAGCTCACGCTCGCGCCGGCGCTCGTCGTCGGCTCCTCGCTGGCGGGGCGGCGCTGGGGGCATCAGGTGTCGGGCCTGCTCGTGGCGCTGCCGCTCGTGGCCGGGCCGATCCTGTTGATCACCGAGCTCGAGCACGGCGCGCACTTCGCCGCTCGCGCCGCCGCCGCTTCGCTGCTCGGGCTCGTCGCGCTCGTCTCGTTCGTCGTCGTCTTCGCGCACGTGGCGCGTCGCGGCGGCTGGCTCGGCGCCGTGCTCGCAGGATGGGTCGCGTTCGTCGCCGTCGCGCTGGCCTTCGGGCAGACCTCGATCCGAGCCGGATTCGGCCTCGCGCTCGCCGCCGCGGCGTTCGCGCTCGCACCGCGGCTGCTGCCGCGCGATCCGCACGATCCCGATTTGGAGCTCGCCGGGCTGCCCGCGTGGGACCTGCCGGCACGCGCCGTGGCGACGGCGCTGCTCGTGCTCGGCCTGACCGGCGCCGCCGCCGGGCTCGGGCCGAGGCTGACCGGAGTGCTGACGCCGTTCCCCGTCTCGAACACGGTGCTGGCCGCGTTCGTGCTCGTGCTCGAGGGACCGGTTCAGCTCGATGACTTCTTCCGCGGCTTCCTGCGCGGCGGCTACGGCTTCGCCGCGTTCTGCTTCCTCGTCGCCGTGCTCGTGATCCCGCTCGGCGCGCTCGCCGCGTTCGCGATCGCGCTGTGCGGCGCGCTGCTCGCGCAGGCGATCGCGCGTGCGGTCGCACGCGCACGCGATCGTCGCGCTGCGGCTGTGACTTCGGCCGGTGGCGAAGCGTTGCCTTGCGCTACTGATGAAGCCCGAGCGAATCGATGATCGAGCCGAACGTTTCGACTTCGTGCGCTTCGAACTCGGCAAGCGCTTCTTCGTAGCGGCGCGCACGCTGCACCAAAGCCCTCTGCGAGGCCGGCACGAGCCGTTCGAGCTGCTTCGGCATGAAGCCGACGCCGACGTAGTTTTCGTAGAACGTCTGCTTGAAGTGGATCGTCGTGGCGGGCAGCGCCGTGTAGCCGCTCGCCTTCCACGCGCGCAAGTCGCCGCACACGTCGGGCGGCGGCGTGTGCGCCTGGGCGACGCCCTGGCGCGTGTACTTGCGCACGGCGCGCGTCAGCGACGCGTTGCTCCAGGTGAGCTTCGAGACAGCTTGCGAGAACTTCCTCGCTGCCCCGAGGCCCGGCTGGTAGCCGGCGATCGTCATCGCTCCGATCAGCTCCCACGTGAGCGATTCGGAGGCTTCGTCCTGCGGCGAGCCGGCGACGACGGCCGGGCATTCGCTGCGCAGGCGCCGGCGCAACGCCAAGATCCTCGCGTGCGCGGTCGGCAGCAGGCGATGCCCTGTGCTGACGAGCGCGTAGTCGGCGCGCACGTACGCTTCGGTCGTTGCCGCGTCGGAGGCGCCGAGCGCGCCGGAAGGCAGCACCGCCGTGCACGATCCGAGCACGGCGAGCGTCGCCGACAGCGTGAGCGCAGCGCCTCTCATCACCACTGAGCCTACCCGCCCGCGGTGCGGTTCGAGCCGCTTCGAGGGCCGGCTCGGCGGGCTTGACAATGCCAGACGTGAAGCGAGTTGAGCCAACTCTTACATTGCCGATCCTCAAATGTGGCACCCTTCCGCCCTCGACATCCGTGGGCTCGAGGGGTCCGCGCACGGGTCGTCGTGCTCTCGCACATGCGCCGCAACGTACTCATCATCCTGGGCGTCGTCGTGCTCGTGTGGGCCGTCCTCGCGCTCGTGCTCGGCTCGGCCAGCCTGAAGCTCGGGGGTGGCGCCTCGCACGCGAGCGCGAGCGCTTCGCCCTCGTGCCTGCCGGCGACGCTCGAGCACTCGGCTGCGCTCGCGGGCACGGCCGTCGACGTCTCGCCGGCGCCCGAAACGGACAGCGCGAACCCGCACACGCAGGTCAGCTTCCTCGGCGTCGCGCAGGGCGAGATCCACGACGTCTCGGTCGTCGGTGCGCAGAGCGGCAGCCACAGCGGCCGGCTGCGCGGCTACTCGCAGGGCGATGGCGCGAGCTTCACGCCCGACGCGCCGTTCGACGCCGGCGAGCGCGTCACCGTGCGCGCTTCGATCGGCAGCGGCACCGGCAAGCAGGTGGCTTACGGCTTCCGCGTCGACACGCCCTACTCGACGGCGAAGACGGGCGAGTTCGGCAACCCGCAGGCCGCGCCGGCCGACTACGAGAGCTTCTACACGATGCCGGCCGCGCAGGCTCCGGTGCTGAGCGTCACCGTCGCCGATCGCGACCCTGCGGCGGGCGAGATCCTCACGACGAACGGTCCCGGCGCGGGCCAGTACGGGCCGCTGATCTACGCGCCCGACGGGCGGCTCGTCTGGTTCGAGGAGCTGCCCGGGGGCGAAACGGCGGAGAACCTCAACGAGCAGACCTACGAAGGCAAGCGCGTGCTGACGTGGTGGCGCGGGCGCGTGCTCGTGCTCGGCTTCGGCCAGGGCGAAGACGTCGTCACGGACTCGCGCTACCGGACCGTCGCGCGGGTCGCCGGCGGCAACGGGCTGAAGGCGGACCTGCACGACTTCCGCATCCTCCCGGGCGACGTCGCGTACATCACCGCGTACAACCCGATTCGCTGCGACCTCGCCTCCGTGCACGGATCGAGCAGCGGCGCGATCGTCGACACGGCGATCGAGCAGGTCGACATGAAGACGGGCCTCGTCCGCTGGGAATGGCACAGCCTCGACCATGTCGCCGCCGAAGAGTCCGAAGTCGAAGCGCCGGCGGGCCCGACGCCGTGGGACTACTTCCACATCAACTCGATCGACCCCGAGCCGGACGGCGACGTGCTGATCTCCGCGCGCAGCACGTGGGCCGGCTATCAGCTGCAGCGCGGCAGCGGCAAGATCCTCTGGCGCCTCGGTGGCAACAAGAGCTCGTTCGCGATGGGTCCCGGCACGAAGGTCGCGTGGCAGCACGACGCGCGGATGCTGCCCGACGGCGAAGTGACGTTCTTCGACGACGGCGCGAACCCGCCGATCCACAAGCAGTCGCGCGCGGTGCGGATCAAGCTCGACCTGAACGCCCATCGTGCGCAGCTCGCGGCGGCGTACACGCACCGCGACCCCCCGCTGCTCGCCGCCAGCCAGGGCAACGCGCAGACGCTGAGCGACGGCGACACGCTCGTCGGCTATGGCGGCGTGCCGGCGATCAGCGAGTTCGCAAGCGACGGCTCGCTGCTGCTCGACGCGCACCTGCCGCTCGAGATGTCCTTCTACCGCGCCTTCCGCTACCCGTGGAGCGGGCGCCCGCTGAGCGCGCCAGCGGTGCTCGCGAGCCTCAACGACACGGCCGAAGAGACGATCGTGCACGCGAGCTGGAACGGCGCGACGGACGTTGCCGCATGGCGCGTGCTCGCCGGCGAGCAGCCGGGGTCGCTGAGCGAGCAGGCGCAGATCGCAGACGACGGCTTCGAGAGCTCGACGATCCTGCCGAAGGAGCACGGCTACGTCGCCGTGCAGGCGCTCGACGCCGCGGGACACGTCCTCGCCACGTCGAAGACGACTGCCGTGATCAGCTACGCAGCGTCGCTGCCGGGCTCCGGGAAGGCGGGATGAGCATGCCGTCGGCTCGCCTCATGCCGCCGGCCCGCCTGTCAGACGCCGCGCGCGCCTGTGGGGCGCGACGCCGGTCTAGTAGGCCGGTTTGGACTTGTGCTTGTGCGTGCTCGTCGTGCTCGTCGGCGTCGTGCTGCTCGTCGGCGTCGCGCTCGTGCTCGAGCTCGTCGACGAGGAGGACGAGGAGCTCGAGCCGCACCCGGCCACCGCGATCGCGCTCGCCAGCACGGCGAGCGCCGTTAGGATGGCGGTCAGTGGCGTTCTTCTCATGGGGCGGGCTCCAATCGTCGCTCGTGGGCTCGGCGGCTCACCCTACCAAGCGCTTGGGAGAGAAATCTCAGTTCGGCGGTCGCGGATGAGCATCGAGCTGAAAGCATCGCCGGAGTCGGAGCAGGCAGCGCCGGCCGACAGCAGGAAGCTCGGCTCGGGCACGGCGCTGCTGCTCGCGGTCTGCTGCGTCGCGCAGTTCATGGTCATCCTCGACCTGAGCATCGTCAACGTCGCGCTGCCGTCGATCCAGTCGGACCTCGGCTTCTCCTCGCCGGACCTGCAATGGGTCGTCGACGCGTACGCGATCACGTTCGCCGGCTTCCTGATGCTCGGCGGCCGCGTCGCGGACCACTTCGGCCAGCGCCGCACGCTCGTCGCCGGGCTGATCCTGTTCGGGCTCGCGTCGCTCGCCGGCGGCGCGGCGCCCGACCAGATCGTGCTCGTCGCGGCACGCGCGGTCCAGGGCCTTGCCGGCGCGCTGATGGCGGCGACGTCGCTGGCGATCATCACGGCCTCGTTCGCGCCCGGCCCGAAGCTGCACCGCGCGATCGGGATCTGGGCCGCGATGAACGGCCTCGGCGGCGCGGCCGGCGTGCTGTTCGGCGGAATCATCACCGAAGTGCTGAGCTGGCGCTGGGTGCTGTTGATCAACCCGCCGATCGCCGTCGCCGCGGCGATCGTCGCCTACGCGGTCGTCGTCGAGCGACGCAAGGGGCGCGACGCGCCGCCGTTCGACCTCGCCGGGGCGCTGACGCTGACGATCGGGCAGATGGTGCTCGTCTACGGCGTCGTCGAAGCCGGGCTGAAGGGCTGGGACACGTTCGCCGCGCTCGGCCCGATCGTCCTCGGCCTGCTGCTGCTCGCGGCGTTCGGCGTGATCGAGGATCGCGTCGCGAAGGCGCCTCTGATTCCGATCAAAGAGCTGACGAAACCGCTGAAGACGGCGAACACGATCGTGCTGCTGTTCAGCGCGGCGCTGTTCCCGATGTGGTTCGTCAGCTCGCTGTACATCCAGCAGGTGCTCGGGCTCTCGCCGCTGCACACGGGTCTGATCTTCCTGCCGATGACGCTGACGATCATGCTGATCGCCTCGCGCGCGGGCAAGCTCGTCAGCCAGTTCGGCGTGCGCCCGGTGCTCGGCAGCGGCCTGCTGATGATGACCGCCGGCCTCTTGCTGTTCACGCGGATCGGCTCGAGCGGCAGCGCGATCGTCTACGTCGTGATCCCGGGCGTGCTGACGGCGGCGGGCATCGCGATGTCGATCGTGCCTTCGACGATCGCCGCGACACAAGGCGCGAAGGAGGGTCAGGCGGGCCTCGCGTCGGGCCTCGTCAACACGTCGCGCCAGGTCGGCGGTGGGCTCGGGCTCGCGCTGCTGATCACGTTCGCGACGCAGCGCACGACACACCTGATCGGCTCAGGCGAACAGGTTGCGCCAGCGCTGACGCACGGCTTCGCGCTGGCCTACCTGATCGGCGCGGGCCTTGCCGCCGTCGCGGCGCTGATCACGTTCTTCTCGGTGCCGAAGCCGGACACCGCCCGCGCGGCGGCCGCGCGCTGGTTCGCGCTCGCCGTCGGCGGCGTGCTGGCCGTGTTCATCGCGCTGACGTTCGCGTTCGCCGGTTCGCACGGCGCGCCGCTCGGGAAGTTCGCGATTCGCGACACGTACAGCTTCGTCACCGAGCCCGCGCTGCACCCGCCGAAGATCCGCAGCGTCAAGAGTGCGCCCGCTTCGCAGCTGGCGCCGGGCTACATCTTCATGGCGAACTTCTTCGACCTCAACGAAGCGCCGATCATCGGGCAGAGCGGGCCGCTGATCCTCGATCGCACGCTGCAGCCGGTGTGGTTCCAGCCGGTGCCCGAAAAGCTCGTCGCCTCGAACCTCAGCCTGCAGAGCTACGAAGGCAAGCCGGCGCTCGCCTGGTGGCAGGGTGTCGTGACGAACACCGGCGCGACCGAAAGCGGCGAAGACGTCGTCGTCGATCAGCACTACCGGACGATCGCGCGGCTGAAAGCGACCGGCGGCTGGGTGCTGACGCTGCACGAGTTCACGATCGACGGCGAAAACGCGTGGGTCACGGCGAACAAGAACGTGCCGAAGGACCTGTCGAAGTACGGCGGCGCCTACAACGGCGCGCTGATCGACTCGGCCGTGCAGGAGTACGACCTGAAGACGGGCAAGCTCGTGCGCAACTGGGACGCGCTC
>DASZLB010000030.1:0-1699 GCA_035552575.1 Solirubrobacteraceae bacterium
AGCGAGCGGCGCAGCGGCGCAGGCGCGCTCGACCTCGCGCTGCTGACGGACGGGCTGAAGGCCGAGCGCGAGCAGGGCATCACGATCGACGTCGCGTACCGCTACTTCGCGACGCCGGCGCGGCGCTTCATCATCGCCGACTGCCCCGGCCACCAGCAGTACACGCGCAACATGGTCACGGGCGCCTCGACGGCCGATCTCGCGGTCGTGCTCGTCGATGCGCGCAGGGGCGTGACGGAGCAGTCCAAGCGCCACGCTTTCATCAGCGCGCTGCTTGGCATCCCGCGGATGGTCGTCGCAATCAACAAGATGGACCTCGTCGAGCACTCGAAGGAGCGCTTCGAGCAGCTCGTCGCGGAGTTCAAAGAGTTCGCAAACGGCCTCGACGCGATCTCGGGCAGGCACTCGGCCGAGGACGGCTCGGGCATTTCCGCGCGCGGTCCAGAGATCTCCTACATCCCGATCTCGGCGCTCAACGGCGACAACGTCGTCGAGCGCTCGCAGGCGATGCCATGGTATGAGGGGCCGGCGCTGCTCGAACTGCTCGAGCAGGTGGAGGTCGCCTACGACCACCCGTTCGATCGGCCGGCGCGCTTCCCGGTGCAGTGGGTGATCCGCCCTGGCACCGGCATCGCAGCAGGTGCCAAGGCCAGCAACGGCACGGCCGGCGCGGCGGCGCTCGGCGACCCCGACTACCGCGGCTATGCCGGCCAACTCGCCAGCGGCGCCCTGCGGCGCGGCGACGAAGTGGCGGTGCTGCCCGGCGGCGGGCGCACGCGAATCGCCGCGATCGACACCTACGACGGCGAGCTCGAGGAGGCGATGGCGCCGATGTCGCTGACGCTGCGCCTCGAGGACGAGCTCGACATCTCGCGCGGCGAGCTGATCTGCCGCCCCGACGAGGCCGCGACGGTCGCGCGCGAGCTGCAGGCAGACGTCTGCTGGATGACCGAGCGGCCACTGCGCGCAGGCGGGCGCTACGTGCTCAAGCACACCTCGCGCAACGCGACGGCGATCGTCGACGCGATCGAGGATGTCGTCGACGTGCACACGCTGCAGCGCGCGCAGCCGGCCGAGCAGCTGGCGCTGAACGACATCGGCCGCGTGCGCCTGCGCACGAGCGTTCCGCTCGCGTTCGACCCGTACACGAGCAATCGTCGCACGGGCAGCTTCATCCTGATCGACGAGGCGAGCAACGAGACGGTCGGCGCCGGGCTGATCGCCGCGGCGTCGGTCTGACAGCGGATGCCACACCGATCGTTCGCGGGACCCGGAGACTGCCTGAAGGCCCGACCTCCGAGCACGATCACGCCTGATCTCACCGCTTGATCCACACTCCCGGTCCGAGGGGTAGGCGGGGTGGCGTAAGCGGGTCCATATTTATATCTAAATCGGTATAACAACGCCTATGAACGTAGCCGCTATGGTCCGTCAGGCGCGCACGCGTGCCGGACTCTCCCAGACCGAGCTGGCAAAGAGGGCCGGCACCTCCCAGCCCGCGCTCGCTCGCTACGAGACAGGTGTCGCGCTCCCGACTATCCCAACCCTCGAGCGTCTTCTAGGTGTAAGACCTGAGCACGTTGTTCATCCGGCCCTCCTTGGAGGCTGGCGGTGTCAAAGCCCCAGCACCAAGGAGGAACCGGATGAAGCTGCACGCTAATGCCGCACTGTCATTTAGGCAGCGTGAGCGGATGGTGCG
>DASZLB010000031.1:0-28541 GCA_035552575.1 Solirubrobacteraceae bacterium
GACCAGGGGATGATGTTCGGCTACGCGTGCAACGAGACAGAGGCGCTGATGCCGCTGCCGATCTCGCTCGCGCACCGGCTCGCGGAGCGCCTGGCGGCGGTCCGCAAGGCTGGAACACTCGACTACCTGCGCCCCGACGGCAAGACGCAGGTGAGCGTGCGCTACGAGGACGGCAAGCCGGTGCAGATCGAGAAGCTCTTGATCTCGACGCAGCACGCCGAGGGCGCCGAGGCGCTGATCCCCGACGACCTCTGGGAGCACGTCGTCGAGCCGATCCTCCCGGACGGCATGTACGACGCCGCGCAGCTGCGCAAGAACTTCCTCGTGAATCCGACGGGACGCTTCGTGATCGGCGGACCCGTCGGCGACGCCGGGCTGACCGGGCGCAAGATCATCGTCGACACCTACGGCGGCATGGCGCGCCACGGCGGCGGCGCGTTCTCCGGCAAGGATCCGTCGAAGGTGGACCGCTCGGCGGCCTACGCGGCACGCTGGGTGGCGAAGAACATCGTCGCCGCCGGGCTGGCTGAGCGCGCCGAAGTCCAGGTCGCCTATGCGATCGGCGTCGCGCACCCGGTATCGGTGATGGTCGAGACGTTCGGCACCGAGCTCGAGGACCGCACGCGCGGGCAGATCGCACGCGCCGTCGATCAGGTCTTCGACCTGCGTCCAGGCTCGTTCCGCGAGGAGCTCAACCTGCACCGCCCGATCTACCAGAAGACCGCCGCCTACGGCCACTTCGGCCGCAACGACGCCGACTTCACCTGGGAGAAGACCGACAAGGCCGACGCGCTGCGCACTGCCGCCGGGCTGTAGGGAATCGAGCAAGCCGCCGCTATCCGGCCGCTGTCTCAGAGCACAGCCGGCCCGGATGGCCGTGCGGGGGCGGCGGTGCCTCTGCGCCGCTCGTCACGAGCACAGCCGGCCTGGATGGCCGGCCATGTAACGGCCGTGGTGGCCTGAGCGTTCACAAACTGAATCCAGGAGCGCAGGCTGGCTCGGCGAGAGGGCCGGATGCCGTTTACATAACCTCGGTCAGCGCAGTCAACCCGCGTAGTCCGCCACCCGCTCTAGTGTCACCACAATGCCCGAGATCGCCCAGGTAGAGCCGATGACGACCGCCCGCGCATTGCGCGGGCCGTTCGACTATCGCCTGCCGGACGAGCTGCGCGGCGGCGCTGTGGAGGTCGGCTCGATGCTCGTCGTGCCGTTCGGGCGCCGGCAGGTGCTCGGCGTCGTCGTCGGCCTGGCGGACACGAGCGAGGTCGCGACGGAGAAGCTGCTCGCGCCGCTGCGCGCGCTCGAGCTCGGCGTGCCGGCGGAGATGGTCGCGCTCGCGGAATGGATCGCGGCGGAGTACTGCTCGACGCTCGCCCGCGCGCTGACGCTGGTGCTGCCGCCCGGCGCCACGCGCCGGCTGAGCGGGCGCAAGCGCCGCGCGGTGAAGCGCAGCGTCCATCTGCCGGTCGGCTCGCGAGCGCCCGAGCCGCCGCTGCTGAACGACGATCAACGCGCGGTGCTCCGCTCGCTGCAGGCCGAGCTGGAGGACCGCACCGCCCACGCCCGCCTGTTGCACGGCGTGACGGGCTCGGGCAAGACCGAGATCTACCTGCGTGCGGCCGAGATCGCGCTCGAGCAGGGGCGTGGCGCGATCGTGCTCGTGCCCGAGATCGCGCTGACGCCGCAGACGGTCGGCCGCTTCATCGAACGCTTCGGCGACACGGTCGCGGTGCTGCACTCGCAACTGCGCCCGGGTGAGCGCTACGCGGAATGGCGGCGGCTGCGCGAGGGCGACGCGAGGATCTGCGTCGGCCCGCGCTCGGCCGTTTTCGCGCCGGTCGAGCAGCTCGGCTTGATCGTCGTCGACGAGGAGCACGAGGCCTCCTACAAGCACGAAGGCGATCCGCGCTACGACGCCCGCGACGTCGCCGCCGAGCGCGCGCGGCGCAGCGGCGCCGTACTGCTGCTCGGCAGCGCGACGCCGCGCGCCGAGAGCGAGCACCGGGTGGCCGCTTCGCTGCTGCCGCGACGTGCCGACGGGCGCCCGCTGCCCGCCGTCGAGGTGCTCGACATGCGCGGCGAGACGCACGGCCTGCATCCGGCCAGCACGCAGGCACTCGCGGCCGTGCGCGACGCGCGCGGCAAGGCGATCGTGCTGCTCAATCGTCGCGGCTGGTCGAACTTCCTCTCGTGCCGCTCCTGTGGCGCGGTGTGGAGCTGCCCGCAGTGCGACGTCGCGCTCGTGCTGCACCGCGGCGGCGGTTTTCTCGCCTGCCATCACTGCGGGCACCGCGAGCCCGCGCCGGAGCGCTGCGGGACATGCTCGTCGATGTCCGTCGCGCGCCACGGTGCCGGTACCGAGCGGCTGCAGCACGAGCTCTCGGCGGTGCTCGACGACGGCAGCTTTCCGGTCTTTCGCCTCGACGCCGACGTCGCGGCGGGTGCGAGCGCGCAGGGCTTGGCTGCGAACGCTTCCACCGGCGACGGCGACAGCCCCGTCAGCGAGCTGCTGCGCCGCTTCGAGGCGACGCCGTGCGGTGTCCTGATCGGCACGCAGATGGTCGCGAAGGGTCACGACTTCCCCGATGTCTCGCTCGGCGTCGTGCTCGACGCCGACGCGACGCTGCGCTTCCCCGACTTTCGCGCGGAGGAGCGCACGTTCGCGCTGATCGCGCAGCTCGCAGGGCGTGTCGGTCGCGGCGGCGACGGTCGCGTGCTCGTGCAGACGATCGCGCCGCAGGCGCGCCCGATCGCCTTCGCGGCTCGGCACGACAGTGCCGGGTTTCTGACGGGCGAGCTCGAGCGCAGGCTCGCGCTCGGCTACCCGCCGTTCTCGCATCTGATCCGGATCGTCTGCTCGGCCGAGCTTTCGGGTCCCGCGCGCGCGGCGGCCGGCGCCCTGCGCGAAGAGCTGCTGCGCGACCGCGACCGTGCGCAGGAGCCTTCGGATCGACTGACGGTGCTCGGGCCGGCATCGTTGTTCCGGCTGCGCGGGCGCGAGCGCGAGGCGCTCGTGATCAAGGCCGCTACGCGTCTGCCGGCGGTGCGGGCGATCGGCGAGGCGGTCGAGCGCGTGGCGCACGGGCGCGAGCATCAGGGCGTGAACTTCAGCGTCGACGTCGACCCGCAGTGAGCGCCGGCGCCGGTAGCGTCGCGGAGCCTCACCGGCGCGGGCGGCGAGCTTCAATGCGTGGCCGCTGCTCTTAGACTGGACAGGCGATGACCGACGAAGACGAGACCACCACTGAGCAGCGGGGCCTGGACGAGCTTGCCGCGGAGCCCGTCTCCGAGGAGGCCGACGTCGAGGTCGAGCGCGAGCAGGATGCTCCTGAAGAGCTCGACGCCGAGACGCGCGAACGGCGCGACGCGGCGCTGCGCCATGTGCGCAAGCTCGGCGACCCGGTGCTGCGCGCGAAGGCGCTGCCGGTCGAGCGCTTCGACCGCACGCTCGAGCGCGAGGTCGAGCGGATGGGCGTGCTGATGCACGACGCGCTCGGCGTCGGGCTCGCGGCGACGCAGCTCGGCGTGCTGCACCGCGTGCTCGTGTACCGCGCCTACTCCGAGGACCCGCTGACGGTGCTCGTCAATCCGGTGCTCGAGTGGCAGAGCGAGGAGCGCGAGAGCGCCGAAGAGGGCTGCCTCAGCCTGCCGGGCGTGCACGTCGAGGTCGAGCGTGCCGCGCGGGTGCGCGTTCGCGCGCAAGACAGCCACGGCGACTCGCTCGAGGTCGAGGCCGAGGGACTGACGGCGCGCGTGATCCAGCACGAGATCGACCACCTCGACGGCGTCTTGATCCTCGACCGGATCTCGCGCGAGGCGCGCAAGGAGGCGATGCGCGCGATGCGCGAGGCACAGGAGACGGCCGGCGCCGTCTAGCCGCTCGCGCGCCTTGAGCATCGTCTTCCTCGGCACGACCGACTTCGCAGCGGCGATCCTCGAGCGGCTCGCCGAGCATGGCTCGCATCGCCCGGCGCTCGTGCTGACCCGTCCCGACCGCCCGCGCGGGCGCGGACGGCGGCTGGCCTCGCCGCCGGTCGCCGAGCGGGCGCGCGCGCTCGGGCTGCGCGTCGAGCAGCCGGCGAACGTGAACGACCCCGAGACGGTCGCGCAGGTCGCGGCGATCGAGCCGCAGGCGGTCGTCGTCTGCGCGTTCGGGGCGCTGATCAAGGAGCCGCTGCTGTCGGTCGGCGAGATGCTCAACGTGCATCCCTCGCTCTTGCCGCGCTGGCGTGGCGCGGCGCCGGTCGAGCGCGCGATGATGGCCGGCGACGAGCAGACGGGCGTCTCGATCATGCGCCTGACGGCCGGCCTCGACAGCGGCCCGGTGTGCTTCGCCGAGGCCGAGCCGATCCACGCGGATGACTCCTACGGGACCCTTGCTCCGCGACTGCAGGAGCTCGGCGCGAAGCTGCTGCTGCGCGCGCTGGACGCGATCGTCGCCGGTTCGCCGCCGCTGTTCGTCGAGCAGCCCGAGACCGGCGTGACGTATGCGGAGAAGATCGAGCCGCAGGACCGGCTGCTCGACCCGGCGCGGCCGGCGCGCGAGCTCGAGCGGGTCGTGCGCGCGCTGCACCCGCACATCGGCGCGCGCGCGGAGCTCGCGGACGGCGAGTTGATCGGCGTGCACGAGGCCGCGCTCGCGCCGCCCGTGGATCGCGGCGAAGACGGCCCCGGTGTGGTCGCACGCGACGGGCGCCTGCTGCTGATCTGCGCCGATCGCAGCGTGCTCGAGCTGCGCGTCGTGCAGCCGCCGGGCAAGCGCGCGATGGACGCAGCGGCCTACGTCCGCGGGCTGGCGGGGCGCCGATAGTCCGTCGCCGAAGCGGGAGCGGCGATCGTCGCGTCCAGGCGCGGGTCCGGCTGCGGAGCGCAAGCTTCGGTGACAAGCGGAATCACCCCGGCCCAGACCGCCAGCGCGTAGTCCTCCTCGTCGTCCTGCGGCGGCCCGCTGCGGATCTTCGCGGACGCCTCGTCGATCGGCATCGCGAGCACGGCCGTCGCCTTCAGCTCGTTCTCGTTCGGTATGCGTGCTTCGGCCCAGCGGCCGGGCACGATGTGCTCGACGATCGCCTCGAGCGCCGTGAGCTTCTCCTCTGCGGACTCGACGAGTCGCGCCTCGCCGAGCAGCATCGCCGAGCGGTAGTTCGCCGAGTGGTGCATCACCGCGCGGGCGAGCACGAGGCCGTCGAGCAGCGACACCGTCAGGCAGGCCGGCGCGCCGTCGCGCAGCGCGCGCAACGTTCGGCTGGCGGTCGATCCGTGCAGGTAGACGGCGTCGCCGATGCGCGCGTGCAGGGTCGGAATCACGAACGGCTGACCGTGCTCGTCGGCGATCCCGAGGTGCGCGATCAGCGCCTCGTCGAGGATCGCATCGATCGCTGCACGCTCGTGGCGGCCGCGTTCGCGCTTGCGGCGCAGGCGGACCCGCTCGGAACGCGGGGCAGGCACAGGCACAGGCATCCGTCCTTTCGATCTGTCACAGTACAGATTGATGACTGATCTGAAACAGTATCGAATCCGTGCCGGCAGCGCGGCCGAGCTTGTCCACAGCATCGAAGCAGCCGTCGCCGAAGGCGCGCTCGTGCCGGGACAGCCGTTGCCGTCGGTCAGGCGCCTCGCGGTCGAGGTCGGGCTGAGCCCGGTCACCGTAACGGCCGGGCTGGCCGAGCTGCGCCGCCGCGGCGTCGTGGTCAGCGAGCCGCGCCGCGGCTCGCGGATCGGCGAACGCCCGCCGATCGGCTCTGCGCGCACGCCGGCTCCGGTTCCGCCGGGCGCGCGCGACCTCTCGCAGGGCAATCCCGATCCGCGGCTGCTGCCGGACCTGAAGCGCGCACTCGCGGGCACTAACTTGCCGACGCGGCTGTACGGCGAGCAGGCGACGCTGCCGGAGCTGGCCGCGCTCGTGCGCGAGCAGCTCACCGCCGACCGCGTCCCTGCCGGCGAGGTGTGCGTCGTCAGCGGGGCGCTCGACGGGATCGAGCGCGTGATCGAGGCGCATCTGCGCCCGGGCGATCTCGTCGCGGTCGAGAACCCGGGCTACGCCGCGCTGTTCGACCTGCTGCGGGCGCGCGGCCTCACGCTGCTGCCGGTCGCGATCGACGAGCGAGGCGTGCGCCCCGAGGAGCTGCGCGCGGCGCTCGCCCGCGGCGCGAACGCGACTATCGTCACGCCGCGCGGGCAGAACCCGACAGGAGCCGCGCTCGACGCGGCGCGCGCGGCGCAACTGCGCGAGGTGCTCGCCGCCTCGCCGGATCTGCTCGTGATCGAGGACGATCACCTCGGCGCAGTCGCTGGAAGCGAGCTGCACACGACGCTCGAGGGGCGCACGCGCTGGGCGGCGACGCGCTCGGTCGCGAAGGCGCTCGGGCCGGATCTGCGCCTCGCGGCGCTGGCGGGCGATTCGCAGACGCTCGCGCGCGTGCAGGGTCGCCAGCAGTGCGGCCCCGGCTGGGTCAGCCACATCCTGCAGCGGCTCGTCCTCGGGTTGTGGCAGGACCCGCACGTGATCGCGCTCGTCGAGCGCGCGGCAGCGACGTATGCCGAGCGGCGCGAGCGGCTGATCGCCGAGCTCGCGCAGCGCGGGATCGCGGCTGTGGGGCGCTCCGGGCTGAACGTCTGGGTTCCGGTCGAGGACGAGACGGGCGTCATCGGTGCGCTGGCCGCGCGCGGCTGGGTGCTCGCGCCCGGCGCTCCGTATCGCTTGGCCGGCAGCCCTCCGGCGCTCCGCATCACGATCGCGACGCTCGAGCAGCAGGAGTGCGAGCGCCTCGCGGCCGATCTGGCGGACGTCTGCGCACCGGCGCGCGCAGCGCGCACCGGATAGCGATCATGGGCCCTGTGCCGAGCAAGCCGAGCACCGCGATCGCTCCTGCGCGTCGCTGCGCCTATGCGGTGCTGCGACGCGTCTTCGAGCAGGGCGCGTACGCCGATCTCGCGCTGCAGGCGGAGGCCGGGACGCTCGATCACCGCGACCGCGCGCTGGCGATGCGCCTCGCCTACGGCGCGGTGCAGCGCAAGGCGACGCTCGATCATCTGATCGCGGCGCTCGCCGAGCGCCCAGCCGACCGACTCGACGCGGCGCTGCTCGCCGCCGTGCGCCTCGGCCTCTACGAGCTTCTCTACCTGTCGGGGGCGCCAGACAGGGCCGTCGTCGGCGACGCGGTCGAGCTGGCGAAGCGCAACGCGCGCGGCGGGCATGGCCTCGTCAACGCCGTGCTGCGCCGCGCCGCACGCGAAGGCAGCGACGCGCTGCTCGGGTCGCTCAGCGACGAGACGCCGGCGGCGGCGGCCGTGATGCACTCGCACCCGGAGTGGATCGTGCGGCTGTGGTGGGAGGAGCTCGGCGCCGCCGGCACGCGTGCGCTGCTGGCGTGCGACAACGAGCCGGGCGAGCTCGCGCTGCGCGCGAACACGCTCGTCGGCGACGCCGATGCGCTCGCGCGGCAACTGCTGGCAGCGTTCGTCCCGACGCACCGCGACGCGCAGATTCCGGAGGCGCTCGTGCTCGACGGCCCGTTTGACGCGCACGGCTCGCCGCTGTGGGGCACGGGGGCGTTCGTCGCGCAGTCGCGTGCGGCGATGCTCGTCTCGCGCGCGCTTGCGCCTCAGCCGGGTGAGCGCGTGCTCGACCTGTGCGCGGCGCCCGGCGGCAAGACGACGCATCTCGCTGCATTGATGGGGGGCGAGGGCACGGTGCTAGCCGTCGAGCGCAACCAGACGCGTGCGAGCCGGCTGCAGCAGACGGCGAAGCGGCTGCGCGCGAGCAACGTGCGCGTCGAACTCGGCGACGCCGCGAGCCCGCGTCCCGAGGGCGCGGCGTTCGACCGAGTGCTCGTCGATCCGCCGTGCTCGGGGCTCGGCACGTTGCAGGCGAGGGCCGACCTGCGCTGGCGCGTCTCGCCGCGGGCCGCCGCCGAGATGTCCGCCGTGCAGCGCACGATCCTCGCGGCCGGCGCGGAGGCGCTTCGTCCGGGCGGCGTGCTTGTCTACTCTACGTGCACGATCTCGCCTACTGAGAACGAGCACGTGATCGCAAACTTTCTCGATTCCCACGCCGATTTCAGACTCGACGACCTCGTCTCGGAGCTGCCGGCCTCGACGCCGGAGGAGACCGGGCGCGGTCTCGCGGGGACGCTGATGACGCTGCCTCACCGCGATCGTACGGCCGGGTTCTTCATCGCCAGACTGCGCAAGGCCTGAGAGATGGAGGGCGAGCCCAACGCTCCCGCGAAGGCGGCGATCGATCTCGGCCCGCAGTGCCCGAACTGCGGCGAGCCGTGGCTGCGCCCGACGAACCTGCCCGGCCGCTACCGCTGCGTCTACTGCCTGCACCGCTTCGAGCTGACATCGGTCTGCCCGAACTGCGGCGAGCACTCGACGATCGTGCGGATGTCCTCGACGGCGATCATGAAGTGCAACCACTGCGGCGATTCGATGCTGCAACCCATATGAGCGCACGCGAGCTGCTGGGCGGCGTGCGCGTGGCGCCGTCGATCCTCTCGGCGGACTTCGGGCGGCTGCGCGAGCAGGTCGGGGTCGTGCTCGATGCGGGCGCGCGGGTGATCCACGTCGACGTGATGGACGGTCACTTCGTGCCGCCGATCACGCTCGGGCCGGTCGTCGTCGAGGGCCTGGCCGAACAGGCGCGCGAGGCGGGGGCGATGCTCGACCTGCACCTGATGATCGAGCGCCCGGAGCGCCACGTCTCAGATTTCGTCAAGGCCGGTGCGGACTCGATCACGTTCCACGCCGAGGCGACGCCGCACGCCGCCTATGCGGCGAGCCTGATTCGCGAGAGCGGCGCATCCGTCGGCGTCGCGATCAACCCCGGCACGCCCGTCGGCGCGCTCGCGGAGATCGCGGGCGAGATCGACATGGCGCTGTGCATGACCGTCAACCCGGGCTGGGGCGGGCAGGCGTTCATCGCGCACTCGCTCGAGAAGCTGCCGCGCGTGCGCGCGATCGTCGGCGACGGCGTCTCGGTGCAGGTCGACGGCGGGATCGGCCCCGCCACGGCGCCGCAATGCCTGCAGGCGGGCGCGAACGTGTTCGTCGCCGGCTCGGCGATCTTCGGCGCGGACGACCCGGGCGAGGCGTACCGGGCGATCGCCGCCTCCGTGCAGGCTCTCTAGCCGCGCACCTGCCACTCAGCCGCGGAACGCGACTGCGAGGCTCGGCGGCGAACGTGCTCAGGAGCTAAAGCTCGGCAGCGGGGCGCACGGTGCTCTGGAGCCGCGGCGTGCCCTGCCGGTAGAGCAGCGTCAGCGCGAGCGCGAGCACTGCCGTCGCGCCGGCGTAGCCGACCTCGGCGCGCAGGAGCTGTTCTGAGACAGCCGGCAGCACCATCCAGGCGACGAACAGCACGGCCGCGAGCAGCCAGCAGCCGGCGGCGGCGCGAGCGCGGTCGCGGGCGAGAGCAGCCTGGTTGAGCGCGCCGGAGGTCAGGTGCAGGCCCATGCCGATGCCGATCAGCGCGAGGCCGAAGCCTTTGTATGAGTAGCTCTGACCGAAGAACACGTGCCCGAGCGCGAACGGCCCGACGACGAGCAGGCCGAGTGAGACGATGCCGGCGAACGCGGCGATCGCGAGAATCGTCGTGCGGATCGCGCGGGCGAACGCGTCGTGCCCGGCCGTCGCCTCGAGGCCGGTCAGGTGTGGCAGCAACGAGGTCTGGATCGCCTGGAAGAGCTGCAGCGGCGCGCGCGCGATCAGCAGCACGTTGAAGACGATCCCGGCGAGCGCGCGGTTGCTCGAGGTCGCATCGACGGTCAGCACGGCCGCATTGAGCAGCGTCTGCTCGGAGAGCATGATCCCCGACACCCACACCGCGAAGCCGCCGCCGCGGCGCAGCGAGAGATCGTCGTGGGCGGCCGTCTCCTGCACGCCCTCGGTCCCGGGCCCGGCGAGCGCCGCGTCGGCCTCGTCGACGGTGATCGCGGCTGCGAGCGCGTCCTCGTGCCCGCCGCCGAGCTGCGCTTCGCCGCGTTCACGCTCGGCGCGCGTGCGCGCGAACGCGGCCGGCACGACGACGAGCGAGACGAACGGCGCAGCGGCGATTCCCAGCGCGACGGCCGTCTGCCCGCCGGCGATCCCGATCGCGACGGCGATCGCGAAGCAGATCCGCGAGATCGACTCCATCAGCACGAGCCCGCCGAACAGGCCGAAGCGCTGATGGCCGGCGAGCCAGCCGCGCGCGAAGTAGCTCGCGGCGTAGGCCATCGTGCCGACGACGAGCACGATGTAGAGGTCTTCCTGGTGTTCGAAGACGTCGTCGACGAGCGTGCCGCGGAGCGCGAGCGCGACGACCAGGAAGACGAGTGCGAAGGCGCCCTGGATCAGCATCGGCACGCGCAGCGTGCGCTGTCCGTGCCCGCGCGCGCGGCGTTCGGCGATCGTCCGCGAGAGCAGCTGTTCGATCGGCCGGTAGATCACGGAGATGATCACGAACATGACCGACCACAAGAGGTCGATTCGCTTCGCCGACTGTTCGCCGAGCACGTGGCTCGCGATCGAGAAGTACGCGAACGTCAGCAGCCCCGTCGAGGCGATTCCGATCGACAGGATCCGCGCGCCGCTTCCATAGGAACGCTGAGCGGCGCGAGACTGCGTCCTCGGTCGCTCGCGTGCTGCCGAAACGGGCGACACTCGCTTCACTCGCATCCCCGTTTCGGCCAGCACGCCACGCTCCCTGCGTCCTTGTCTCGCTTGCCCATCGTCCCTATGGACGGTGTCGGCTCAGAGCCGGACAAGCAACATCGTCCAGGGGAACGGCGAGCGCGCCTCGGCGACCTGTCCGTAGCGCGAGAGCAGCTTCGTGAAGGAGCGCTTGGACCAGTGGTTGAGATGGCCCGGCGTGTTGCCGAGCTGCGGGACGTAGGCGCCGCGCGCCAGGTTGAGCATCCGCCAGAGCGGCTCGCGCGGTACGGAGACGAGCAGATGGCGCTCGGCGCAGCGCGCCATCTCGGCGAGCGTGTGCTCGGGGTCGGGCACGTGCTCGAGCACCTCGATCGCCGTCGCGAGGCCGAACTCGTCGTCGGCGAACGGCAGGTTCTCGGCGGGCATCGTGCGGTACTCGAGGTTCGGCGCCTGGTGCTCGGCCCAGCCTGCCTGGATCGACTCCTCGACGAGGTCGATGCCGACGAAGCGCGTCCCGGGCAGGCTCTGCGCCCAGCGCTGCACGAGCACGCCCTCGCCGCAGCCGACGTCGAGCAGCGAGCTCGGCCTCGCCTGCTCCATCAGCTCGTCGAGCGTGCGCTCGAAGCTCGCCATCAAGCGGCGCACGACGGGGTTGCCCGAGCCGTACTTGTCGTACGTATTGCCCGTGACGACGCCGTCGTCTGAAACCGTCACGCCGCTCACAGGCGCACTGCCTGCTGCGATTGCTCGCTCTCGCTCTCGCCGGTGCCAGAACCGGAGCCGGTACCTGTGCCCGTGCCCGTGCCCGCGCCGGATGCTGCGCCTGCCGGGGCGCCGTCGCGGCCATCGGCCTCACTGACGCCGGCCGCGTCTGTCCCGGCGGACTGCCCGGGTTCGTAGTGCGACGGCGCGATGCCGAGCTCCAGCTCGATTCGTCGCACGCGCTCGAAGGTCTTCTGCGTCATCACGCGCTGCGCGGCGAGCAGGTCGCCGATCACGCCGAGCGCGAACAGCACGACGGCGGCGATGAACAGGACGGCGCCGAGGATCAGCGATTGCACGTGGCCCTTGCCGTTGCCTTCGGCGTAGGCGACGACGAAGCGGATCCAGACGCCGAGCGAGGCGAGGCCGATCAGCAGCGCAAGGCTCCAGAACACGCGCAGCGGCTCGTACTGGGCGTAGATCCGGAAGATCGATACGGCATTGCGCCTGACGTAGGCGCCCATCGAGGGGAACAGGCGCGACTCGCGCGTCTTCGGATTCGTGCGCACGGGGACGTGGTCGACGGCGACGAGCAGCTTGCCGGCCTGGATGATCGTCTCGAGCGTGTATGTGAATTTCGAGACGACGAGCATCTGGATCGCGGCCTCGCGGTTGTATGCGCGGAAGCCGGACGTCGTGTCGGGCACGGAGGTCGAGGATGCCTGGCGAACGACCCACGAGCCGAGGCGCTGCAGCGACTTCTTCAGCGGCGAGAAGTGCGCGATCTCGGTGACCTCGCGGTCGCCGACGACCATGTCGGCGCGGCCGTCGAGGATCGGGCGCACGAGGCGCGATATGTCGGGGCCGTAGTACTGGTTGTCGGCGTCCGTGTTGACGATCACGTCGGCACCGAGCTTCAGCGCCGTGTCGATCCCCGCCTGAAAGCCGGTCGCGAGGCCCTTGTTGTTCGTCAGGCGCACGAGGTGGTCGACGCCGTGCGCGCGCGCGACGGCGACGGTCTCGTCGGTCGAGCCGTCGTCGATCACGAGCCACTCGACGACGTCGAAGCCCGCGACCTCGCGCGGAAGGTCGGCGAGCGTCTGCGGGAGTTGGTCTGCCTCGTTGAAGCAGGGGATCTGGATGATGAGCTTCATCGGCGAGGATTTGCCTAGACTTGGCTCCCGGCAGTATCCCAAAGCGTGGCCGCGGTCCCTGCGAGCGGCCGTGCGGGACGCGCCGGTGCCGGCTCGCGCCGGCCGAGTCTCGATGGAAAGCGCGACGCTCACCCGGCACCGACCGGGCTCGATCCGACCAGGGGCGCTTCGTGCCGTGCGCGGCGCGACGTGGGCGAAGCTCGCGTTCGCGCTGCTGTTCATCGGCGCGCTGATCGGCTACTTCGCCTTCCCGACGTACCCGACGTACGACTCGTTCTACGCGCTCTTGTGGGGGCGCGATCTGCTGCACGGGCACCTGCCGGACTTCCACGTCTACCGCGGGCCGACAGAGCATCCGCTGGCGATCGCCTTCGGCATGATCTGCTCGCTCTTCGGGCAGGGCGGCGCGCGGCTGATGGTGCTCGGCTCGATCGGCTCGTTCGTCGCGCTCGTCGTCGGCATGTACCGCCTCGGGCGGCTGTGCTTCGGCCCGGCCGTCGGCGTCGTCGCGGGCCTGCTCGTGCTGAGCCGCTTCTTCCTCGAGAACCTCGCGGCGCAGGGCTACCTCGACATCTCCTATGTCGCGCTGATCGTCTGGGCGGTCGTGCTCGAGGTCGAACGCCCGCGCCGCGGCTGGCCGGTGCTCGCGGTGCTCGCAGCGGCCGGGCTGCTGCGCCCGGACGCGTGGGTGCTCGCGGGCGTCTATTGGTTGTGGTGCGCGTGGCCGGCGAGCAACCTCACGCGGCTGAAGTACCTCGCGATCGCGGCGATCGGCCCGGTCGTCTGGGTGCTCGTCGATCTGATCGTCACGGGCAAGCCGTTCTACTCGCTGAACTCGACGGCAGGGCTCGCGCAGGAACTCGGCCGCACGCAGGGAATCGTCAGCGTGATCGCGTCGGTCGCGACGTTCTCGGTGCGGATCGACAAGCTCCCGGTGCTGATCGGCGCGCTCGCGGGGATCGGCCTCGGCGTCTGGCTGACGCCGCGGCGCGTGCGCACGCCGCTCGTCGCGCTCGTCCTGCTGATCGGCGTGTTCGTGCTCGAGGGCGCCGCGGGGGCGTCTGTGATCGATCGCTACCTGATCGGCGCGGCGGTGATGCTCGTGCTGTTCTGCGCCGTCGCGATCGGCGGCTGGGCGATGCTCGAGCCGCGCACGGCGATGCGCCGCGTGTGGATGGTCGGCGCGGCCGTGCTCGTGCTCTACGGCGCCTTCTCGGCGGCGACGACGCTGAACCTGACGAGTCTCGGCAACACGCTCGCCTACCACGAGGAATTCCACAAGGGGCTGTCGGTCGCGCTCAACGCGCCGGCGGTCAGGCGCGAACTGCGCCGCTGCCCGCTCTTGACGCTGCCGAACAACAAGCTGATCCCGGACGCGCGCTGGATTCTCGACAGCGTCGGGCAGCGCGACATCGTCGCGCGCAGCCAGGCGCGCGCGGACGTCGCGAAGGGCTCGCACGCGCTCTCGGACCGGATCAACCGCGGCAGCGTCGCCGTCTATCCGCTCGGCAGCGCGGTGTTCTTCGAGGCGATCGTCGACGTCGGCGACGACCCGCGCGACCAGATCCCGCAGAAGGGCTACAGGCTGATCTTCACGAGTCGCTACTACGCGGTCTATGGCAACTGCTGAGCTGCCGCGCCGCTGGGCGTGGCCGGCGCTCGCGATCGTGCTCGCGGGCGCGCTCGGATTGCGCCTATGGGGCGTGCGCCAAGGCCTGCCGTATGCATACAACACCGACGAGGCAGACCACTTCGTGCCGCGCGCGGTCGCGATGTTCGGGCACAGCCTGAACCCGCACTACTTCGCGAACCCGCCGGGCTTCACATACGTGCTGCACTACATGTTCGCGATCGCCTACGGCGGTAAGACCGGCGTCAGGCACGCCTTCGCGCACGACCCAACGGGCGTCTACACGCTCTCGCGCGTCGCTGCGGCGGTGCTCGGCGTGATCGCGCTGTGGCTGCTCTACGCGACGGGCGCGCGCCTGTTCAACCGCGCCGTCGGCCTGCTCGCTGCGGCGATCGAGGCGGTCGCGTTCCTGCCGGTGTTCTACGCGCATCTCGCGCTCAACGACGTGCCGACGCTCGCGCCGCTGACGCTCTCGCTGCTCGGCAGCGCCGGTGTGCTGTGCAAAGGGCGCAAGCGCGACTACGCGCTCGCGGGCGTCGGGCTCGGCCTCGCGTGCGCGACGAAGTACACGGCCGGGATCGTCGTCTTGCCATTCGCCGTCGCGGTCGTCTCGCGCGCGCTCGTGCGCAGGGACGCGACGGCGGCTGAAGGGGCCACGGCGCGCCGGGATCCAGCGGCGCTCGAGTCGGGCGAGGCCGTCGCACCCGATGACGCGCGCCCCGACTCGAAACTCGTACTGCGCGCGGCGCTCGGCGCGCTGCTGACGATCGTCGCGGCGGCGGTCGCGTTCTTCGTCGCGAACCCGTACTCGCTGCTCGACTACAAGAGCTTTCACGCGGAACTCGTGCACCAGTCGACGCTGTCGGCGGAAGCGCAGGGCAAGCTCGGCGCGCCGCGGCAGGGCGGCGTCGTCTACTACCTCTGGTCGCTGACATGGGGCTTCGGCTGGGTGCCGGCGATCGCGGCGCTCGGCGGCGCGGTCGCGATCTGGTGGCGGCGTGCGGCGCTCGGCTGGCTGCTCGTGCCGGCGCCGCTCTTGTTCCTCGCGTTCATGGGCCTGCAAGGGCGTTACTTCGGGCGCTGGCTGATGCCGATCCTGCCGCTGCTGTGCCTGCTGGCGGCGTTCTTCGTGCTGCAGGCGGCCGGCTGGATCGCGCGGCTCGCAAGACGCGCGCCGCGCGGGCGGCTCGCGCTCGCGGCGGCGGCGCTGCTCGTCGCGCTGACGCTCGCGCAGGGGCTCGTCTACGGCGTGCACTCGGGCGTCACGCTGGCGCGCGCGGACACGCGCAACATCACGCGCTCGTGGCTGCTCGCGAACGTGCCGGAGCACACAAAAATCGTCGTCGAGCCGGTCTCGCCGGACGGCTGGGCGCGCAAGTATCCGGGGGCCGAGCCGCCCGCAGACAACCCGTATCTGTGGAGCAAGTACCCGTCGCTGCTCTCGCGGATCTCGCCGGCAGGCGCGCTGCTCAGCCACGGCTTCGACGTCGTCGGGATCGAGAACTACGTGCGCACGCTCAGCCCGGCGCTGATCGGCTACTACGAGCAGCACGGCTACTGCACGGTGATCAGCGGCTCGACGCAGTCGGGGCGCGTCTTCGCGGACCGCCGCGCGGTGCCGCTCGCGGTCGCGTACTACGCCGCGCTCGAGCGCCAGGGCGAAGTCGTCTTTCGCTCCTCGCCGTACGGCGAGGGCGAAGGGCCGGTCGCGTTCGGCTTCGACTGGAGCTTCGACTACTACCCACTCGCCTACGAGCGGCCGGGGCCGGCGATGACGGTCTATCGCCTGCACGGAGGCAGGTGCTTGCGCTGAGCGGGGTTATCCTCAGTCGAGCGATGGCAATCAGCACGGACACGGACAAGGCGCACCTCTCGCGCGCGATCGAGCTCGCGCACAAGGGCGAGCGCTCGGTCAAGCCGAACCCGGTCGTCGGCGCGGTCGTCGCGCGCGGCGAGCAGGTGCTCGGCGAGGGTTGGCACGAGCACTTCGGCGGTGCGCACGCGGAGGTCAACGCGATCGAGGCGTGCGGCCTCGAGGATCTCGGCGATACGACGCTGTACGTCTCGCTCGAGCCGTGCTGCCACGAGGGCAAGACGCCGCCGTGCACGGACGCGATCGTGCAGGCCGGCATCAGGCGCGTCGTCGTGGCCTCGGACGACCCGACGGAGAAGGCGGCCGGGCGCGGCCTCGGGATCCTGCGCGACGAGGGGATCGAGGTGATCGTCGCCGACGGCGATCTCGCGGCGAAAGCGCGGCTCTTGAACCAGGCGTTTCGCAAGCACGCGCGCGTCGGGCGGCCGTGGGTGCTGTTCAAGTCGGCGATGACGCTCGACGGCAAGGTCGCGACGCGCACGGGCGACTCGCAGTGGATCAGCAGCGAGGGCAGCCGCGCGCTGGCGCATCGCTGGCGCGCGTCGGTCGACGCGGTCGTCGTCGGCATCGGCACGGCGCTGGCGGACGATCCGCAGCTGACGGCGCGCCCGGGCGGCGAGCCGGCGGAAGCGCAGGAGCAGCCGCGGCGCGTCGTCTTCGACACGCTCGCGCGCCTGCCGCTCAGCTCGCAGCTCGTCTCGGCCGCGGCTGAGATACCGCTGACGGTCGTCGTCTCACGCGCGGCTGCGCGCGCCGACACGGACGCGCTCGAAGCGGCCGGCGTGCAGGTGCTCGTCGCGACGGGCGAGAACGAGCCGGCGCGCGTGCGCTCGGGACTCGATCAGCTCGGCACGCTCGGCGTCGCGTCGGTGCTGCTAGAGGGCGGTCCGCATCTCGCGGGCGCATTCCTCGACGCGGGCGAGATCGACGAGGTTCGCCTGTTCCTCGCGCCGCTCTTGCTCGGCGGCAGCGCGGCGCGCGATCCGCTCGAGGGCATGGGCGTCGAGAAAATCTCCGAGGCGATGCGCGCGCTGACGTGCGACTGCGAGCGCGTCGGCGAAGACCTGCTGATCTCCGCGAGATTGCGCGAGTGGTGAAAATTTTTATAATTAATATTAATATTTATATGACGGCGAGCGTGCGGTGTTCACGGGGCTGATCGCCGATCGTGGCGCGCTGCGGTCGATCGTGCGCGACGATCGCGGTGCGACGCTGGAGATCGCGACGCGCCTGTCGGCGGAGCTGGCCGAGGGTGACTCGATCGCGGTCAACGGCGTCTGCTTGACGGCTTCGCGTGTGAACGGCGAGAGCTTCGAGGCGGAGGCGATCAACGAGACGCTGACGCGCTCGGCGCTCGGCGCGCTGCAGGCCGGCGCGCCGGTCAACCTCGAGCTGCCGTTGCGCGCCTCGGACCGGCTCGGCGGGCACATCGTGCAGGGGCACGTCGACGCCACCGGGACCGTCGCTCAGGTTCGCGATGAGGGGATCTCGCGCGTGCTCGAGGTCGAGGTCGAGGAGGGGTTGAGGCGCTACCTCGTCGAGAAGGGGTCGGTCGCGCTCGATGGTGTGAGCTTGACGGTCAGCGCGCTGACGGACGACGGCTTCGCGGTCTCGCTGATCCCGGAGACGGTGCAGCGGACAGGTTTGGGTGAGGTTCAGGTGGGGGCTGGGGTGAACGTCGAGGTAGACGTCCTCGCCAAGCACGTAGAGCGCTTGATGGGGTCGCGGGTGCAGACACCGTCGACCGAAGGAGTGTCATGAGCACAGCACGCACGACGACGACGCCGTTTGCGACGATCGAGGAGGCGATCGAGGAGATCCGCCAGGGCAAGATGGTCGTCGTCTGCGACGACGAAGACCGAGAGAACGAGGGCGATCTGGTGATGGCCGCGCAGTTCGTCACGCCGGAGGCGATCAACTTCATGGCGAAGGAGGCGCGCGGCTGGATCTGCCTCGCGCTGACGCCCGAGCGCTGCGACGAGCTCGGCCTCGAGCTGATGACGGCGAAGAACGAGTCGGCGCTGCAGACGCCGTTCACGATCACGATCGAGGCACGCGACGGCGTCACGACAGGCGTCTCGGCGCACGATCGCGCGCACACGATGCAGGTCGCCGTCGACCCGAAGACGCGACCGGACGATCTGACGCAGCCGGGGCACGTCAACCCGCTGAAGGCGAAGCCCGGCGGCGTGCTCGAGCGCACGGGTCACACTGAGGCGAGCGTCGACCTCGCGCGCCTCGCCGGGCTGATCCCGGCCGGCGTGATCTGCGAGGTGATGAACGAGGACGGCTCGATGGCGCGCGTGCCGGATCTGACGGAGTACTGCGAGCGCCACGAGCTGAAGATGGTCACGATCGCCGACCTGATCGCCTACCGGCGGCGCAACGACCGCCTGATCGAGCGTGTCGTCGCCACGCGCCTGCCGACGACGTTCGGCGACTTCGAGGCCGTCGGCTATCGCTCGCTCGTCGACGAGAAGCACCACGTCGCGCTCGTCAAGGGCGACGTCGCGGGCGAGCCGGACGTGCTCGTTCGGGTGCATTCGGAGTGCCTCACGGGCGATGTCTTCCACTCGCTGCGCTGCGACTGTGGCGAGCAGCTCGAGGCGGCGCTGTCGATGATCGATCGCGAAGGGCAGGGCGTGCTCTTGTATCTCGCGCAGGAGGGGCGCGGGATCGGGCTGCTGAACAAGCTGCGCGCCTATCGCCTGCAGGAGGACGGGCTCGACACGGTCGAGGCGAACGAGCGCCTTGGCCTGCCGGCGGACCTGCGCGACTACGGCATCGGCGCGCAGATCCTCGCCGACCTCGGCCTCAGCTCGATCCGGATCCTGACGAACAACCCGAAGAAGATCCGCGGCCTCGAGGGCTACGGGCTGTCGGTCAGCGCGCAGATCCCGATCGAGCACGCGCCGAACGCGCACAACGAGGCGTATCTGCGCACGAAGGCGCAGCGCATGGGACACACGCTGCATCACCAGGGGCTGAACCTCGACGAGGAGCTGTTGCACGCCGAGCGCGAGCACGATCGCGCCGTCGCCGACGAACGCGCCGACGCAGGCGGAGCGGCGGAGCACCCCGAACGATGAGCGAGACGTTCGCGATCGCCGTCGGTCGCTTTTACGAGGATCTCGCCAAGCGGCTGCTCGACGGCGCGAAGGCGGCTTTTGCCGAAGACGGCGAGCATGCGGTCGAGGTGTTCGACGTCCCCGGCGCCTACGAGCTGCCGCTCGCGGCGAGCTACGCCGCGCGCTCGGGGCGCTTCGCCGGCGTCGCCTGCCTCGGCGCGGTGATCAGGGGCGAGACGGACCACTACGACTTCGTCTGCGCCGAGGCCGCGCGCGGCGTGATGCAAGTGCAGCTCGAGACCGGCGTGCCGTGTGCCTTCGGCGTGCTCACCGTCGAGAACATGGATCAGGCGCTGGCGCGCTCGGGCGGCGACAAGCGCGACCAAGGGCGCCACGCGGCCGAGGCCGTGCTGCGGATGGCCGAGCTCCGCGCACAGCTCGCGACCGGCTAGACTGCGCGCCGATGGCAAAGGTGTGTCATAGCTGCGGCAAGGGGCCAGCGTTCGGTCAGAGCCGCAGCCACTCGATGGTCGCGACGAAGCGCCGCTTCGACCCGAACCTGCAGAAGGTGCGGATCCTCGTCGGCAAGGCGCCGAAGCGCGTCTACGTCTGCACGCGCTGCCTCAAGGCCGGCAAGGTCCAAAAGGCTCTCTAGACGCCGTTGGCGCGGCGCGACGCTGCGTCCTCGGTCACTCGCGTGCCGAAGCCGGGTGACACTCGCTTTCGCTCGCATCCCCGTTTCGGCCAGCACGCCACGTTCCCTGCGTCCTTGCCTCGCTTGGCCAACGACGCCTAGAGCATCCCCTGCTGGCGCGGCGCGATTTCGCGTCCTGAATCACTCGCGTGCTGAAGCACGCTACGTTCCCTGCGTCCTTGTCTCGCTTGGTCATCGTCCGCCTAGAGCGGTCTGTTCTCTGTAATACGTGCACCGTCGCAAGGCCGACAGCCCTCGGCCAAATTGTCCGCAACGGCTACTCGCAGGACAAGCCGCCCGCCTCAAGTGATAAGACGGTCTCCGTGACAGACACAAATCTGGGCCGTTTTCGCGCGGCCGTGGCGGGTGCGCTTGCGCAACTGGAATCGCGCCGCCAGGAGGTCAACGACCTGAATGTGTTCCCGGTCGCAGACGGGGATACGGGCGACAACATGGCGCTGACGCTGCGCGCGGTGCTCGTGGAGCTCGACCGCCTGCAGGGCACAGACGACGCGCGCACGATCGACGACATCGGGCGCGAGGAGATCGTCGAGTCGGTCGCGCGCGCGGCGCTGCTCGGCGCGCGCGGCAACTCGGGCGTGATCCTCTCGCAGCTGATCCGCGGCGCGGCAGAGGAGCTCGTCTCGCGCCCGGGACAGCTGATCGACGCGACGCTGATCGGCGCGGCGCTCGCAAAAGCCGCCGATCGCGCCTACTCGTCGGTGCGCGAACCGGCCGAGGGGACGATCCTCACCGTCGCGCGCGAGATGGCGCACAAGATCGTCACGGACGTCGCGCACAGCTCCGGCAACCCGCGGCTTGGGCCGGGCACGGCGCCGAGCGAGCAGGACGAGGCGATCGCGGCGGCGCTCGAGCGCGCTGTGATCGCCGGCCAGGACTCGGTCAAGCGCGGGCCGGAGCTGCTCGCGGCGTTGCGCGACGCGGGCGTCGTCGACGCGGGCGGCTACGGCCTGACGATCATGTTCGCCGGCGTCGTCGCTGCGCTGCGCGGCGACGAGGCGCCGGAGCTCGATCACTACGCGCCGGCGCGGATCAGCCACCCGGAGCACACCTCTGGCACGTATCGCTTCTGCACGAACTTCGCCGTGACGGGCGACGGTCTCAGCGCCGGCCGCTTCATCGAGCCGCTCGAGCAGCTCGGCGACTCGGTACTCGTCGTCGGCGACTCGAAGACGCTGAAGGTTCACCTGCACACGGACGACCCGGAGCTCGCGACGGCTGTGTTCGCCGACGCCGGCGAGGTCTCGCGCCTCGACGTCGCCGACATGCGCCTGCAGGTCACCGAGCGCGACGCGCGGCTCGTCGCTGCGACGGCCGTCTCCTCGGCGGATGGAGCCGTCGCCGCGAACGGCACGGCGGCGGCGCATGCGACGAACGGCGCCGCCGCGAACGGACGCGCGCCGGCGGGACCGCCGCGCCCGCATCCGACGGCACGCTGCGGCGCCGTCGCGGTCGTCAGCGGCGACGGGCTTGCCGAGATGTTCGCCGAGCTCGGCGTGCAGACGCTCGACGGCGGGCCGACGCTCAATCCTTCGACGTACGACCTGCTCGCGGCGATCCACGAGGTGCCCGCGGAGGAGGTCGTCGTGCTGCCGAACAGCACGAACGTGATCATGGCGGCCGAACACGCGGCGCGGCTGTCGGACAAGGAAGTGCACGTCGCGCCGACGACGAGTCAGCAGGCGGGGCTCGCGGCGGCCGTCGCGCTGTCGCCGGACCGCACGGTCGAGCAGAACGCGCAGGCGATGAAGGACGTGCTGACGCGCGTGCGCACGGGCGCCGTCGCGCCGGCGGCACGTGACGACGCTCAAGGGCGCTTCGCGCGCGGCGACGCTGTTGGCTTCGTCCAGGACGAGGTGCTCGCGTGGGGCGATCCGATGGAGACGCTGCGCTCGATCCTGCAGACGCTCGCGGCGGGCGGCGGCGAGTGGCAGCAGCCGGAGCTGATCAGCGTGCTCGCCGGCGAGGGTGCGCCGGTCGGCCTCGGCGACATCGAGGGGATGGTCAACGGCGGCGTCGAGCTCGAGCTGCGCACCGGCGGCCAGCCTGCTTACTGGTGGTTGATCGCGGCCGAGTGACGCGCCGCTTACGACCGCCGCCACGATCATGATTGGCCGCCGATGGCCGCGACGATCACCACGACGCCGGACTCGGCGCGGGCTCGGCGCGCGTCCTTGCGGATCGCATCGCAGATGTACGCCTTCGCCGACAGTCGCGCGCTGAGCCGCGAGGAGCTGCTCGCGGCTCCGGTCCGCTGGCCGCGGCCAGAGCGGCTGCGCGAGCCGCTCGAGCTGAGCGGCGCGAAGCTCGCCGAGGGCATGCGCACGCTTGGCGTGAGCACCGTCGGCGAGCTGCTCGAGCATCTGCCGCGCGACAGCCGCGAGGCGCGCACGATCGCGGAGCTGCGTGCCGGCGAGCAGGCGACCGTCGCCGTGCAGGTGCGCGCGATCGCCTCGCGGCCGGTACGACGCCGCGGCATGCGTCCGCTCGTCGAGGCACGCGTTTTCGACGCGAGCGGCACGATGCGCGCGACGTTCTTCAACCAGCCGTGGCTCGTCGAGCGCTATCCGCCGGGGACCGGCTTGCTGCTGCACGGCAAGGCCGACGCACGAGGCGGCTTTCGCGTGTCGCACCACGCGCCCGGCGCGCAGCAGTTGCCGGTCGCAGGCGGTGAGGCTCCAACAGCAGTCGGCGCCGCGGCGGCGGTGCGACCCGGCGCCGACGTGCGCGCCGGGAGCGATCGGACACAGGCGAGCGCCACGCCGCCGGCAAGCGCCGCTCCTCAGGCGAGCGCCGTCGCGCACTATCCGGCAAGCGAGGGCGTCACCTCGACGCAGATCCTCACGCTCGTGCAGGGCGCGCGCACACACCTTGCCGACATCGGCGAGCCGCTGCCGGCGCTCGCTCGAGCGAGCGAGCATCTGCCAGATCGTGCGAGCGCGCTCGCGGCGATGCACTTCCCGCGCGATCAAAACGACACCGAGGCCGGGCGCGAGCGCCTCGCGTTCGACGAGCTGCTGCTGACGCAGCTCGTCTTCCTGCGCCGCCGCGCGCGGCGCCTGGAGCACGAGGACGCACGGCCGCTGCGCGAGCCGCCGCAGTTGAGCGAGCGTTGGCTCACGCAGGTGCTCCCGTTCGAGCCGACCGGCGATCAGCTGCGCGCGATCGCCGAGATCGACTCAGACCTCGCGAGCTCGCGCTCGATGCAGCGCCTGCTGATGGGCGAGGTTGGCAGCGGCAAGACCGTCGTCGCGCTTTACGCGATGCTGCGCGCGGTCGAGCACGGCGCGCAGGCGGCGCTGATGGCGCCGACGGAGACGCTCGCCGAACAGCACTTTGCGACGTTGCAGCGCCTGCTCGGCGGCGAGGCGATCGCCTGTGCGCTGCTGACCGGCTCGACGCCTGCGCGCAGGCGCGCGGACATCCTCGGCAAGCTATCGAGCGGCGAGCTCTCGCTGCTCGTCGGCACGCACGCGCTGATCGAGCCCGACGTCGCATTTCGCTCGCTGGCCGTCGCCGTCGTCGACGAGCAGCACCGCTTCGGCGTGCGCCAGCGCGCCGCGCTGCACGGCAAGGGCGCATCGCAGGCGGCGCCGCACATGCTGCACATGACGGCGACGCCGATCCCGCGCACGCTCGCGCTGGCCGGCTACGGCGACCTCGACACGAGCGCGCTGCGCACGCTGCCCGTCGGGCGCCAGCCGATCGACACGCGGATCGTCGCCGGCGAGCGCGGGCGGACGCAGGCCTACGAGGAGCTGCGCGAGCAGCTCGGCGCGGGGCGCCAGGCGTTCGTCGTCTGCCCGCTGATCGAGCAGGCCGAGGCGGCGCCGGGCGAAGCGCCGGCCGGCGACGTCGGCGGGATCGGCGACCTGCGCGCGGCGACGGCCGAGCTCGAGCGCCTGCGCAAGGGCGAGCTGAAGGACTACGAGCTCGTGCTGCTGCACGGCGGCATGCGCCCGCGCGAGAAGCAGGAGGCGATGGCGCGGTTCGTCGCCGGCGAGGCCGACGTGCTCGTCGCGACGACGGTCATCGAGGTCGGCATCGACGTGCCGAACGCGACGGCGATGCTCGTCGAGAACGCCGAGCGCTTCGGGATCTCGCAGCTGCACCAGCTGCGCGGGCGGATCGGGCGCGGCGAGCATCGTGCGTTCTGCCGCTTGATGGGGCCGCCGGGCTCGGCGCGCCTGCGCGCGCTCGCGGAGCACTCCGACGGCTTCCGCCTCGCCGAGATCGACCTTGAGCTGCGCAGCGAGGGCGAGCTCGTCGGCACGCGCCAGTCCGGCGTGCGTCAGTTCAAGATCGCCGAGCTGCCGAAAGACGCTGCGCTGCTCGAACGCGCTCGCGCCTGTGCCGAGGCGCTCGTCGACGGCGATCCGGAGCTGCTTGCACCGGAGGTCGTGCTGCTCGCAGACGCGCTGCGCGAGTTCGGCGCCGAAGCGCACGAGCCGATCCCGGCGTAGCGCTGCGGCCCGTTACCGTGCGGGCATGCGCGTCATCGCAGGAGAGCTGGGGGGTAGACGGCTGCAGGCGCCGCGCGGCTCATCGACGCGGCCGACGTCCGATCGCGTGCGCGAGGCGCTGTTCGCGATGCTCGGCGAGCTCGGCGGCGCGAGCGTGCTCGACCTGTTCGCGGGCAGCGGCGCGCTTGGCATCGAGGCGCTTTCGCGCGGTGCCGAGCAGGCCGTGTTCGTCGAGCGCGACGAGCCCGCGCTGCGGGCGCTCGGGGCGAACCTCGAAGCGCTCGGGCTCGGCAAGGGGCGGGCGCAGGCGCGCCGCGCGGAGGTGCTCGCCGCGCTCCGGAGCGCACGGCGGCGCAAAGAGACATACGATCTGATCTTCATCGACCCCCCGTACAGCCAGGCGCGCGACTGGGGGCCAGAGCTCTCGGCGGCGCTTCCGCCGCTGCTCCGGCCGGCGGCGCGCGTAGTCGTCGAGAGCGATCGCCGCGCTCCAATGGAGCTGGAGCTGGCGCTCGAGCGCGAGCGGCGCTACGGCGACACTTCGATCAGAATCCACGTGCATCAATGAGCCCATCCGAGAAGTCGATAGCCGTCTGCCCGGGCTCGTACGACCCGATCACGAACGGCCACCTGGACGTGATCCGCCGCGCGGCGCGGCTGTACGACGAGGTCGTCGTCGCCGTCGTCAATCGCTCCGTGCGCAAGAGCAGGGCGTTGTTCGGGATCGACGAGCGGATGAGCTTCATCGAGCACGCGATCGCCGATATCGACGGGGTTCGCGCCGAGCCGTTCTCGACGCTCGTCGTCGAGTTCGCGCGCCACGTCAACGCGAAAGCGATCGTCAAGGGCCTGCGCGCGATCTCCGACTTCGAGTACGAGCTGGAGATGAACCAGCTCAACCGCCGCCAGGACCCGGAGATAGAGTCCGTTTACCTGATGGCGAGCCCGCAGTACAGTTTTCTGTCTTCCAGCGGCGTCAAGGAGCTGGCGACGTTCGGTGGCAAGATCGACGATCTCGTCCCGGACGAGGTCGCAAGGCGCTTGCAGGAAGAGCTGACACGCTGACGAAATGGGACGTGACTCGTGATATCCAACTTGATGCGCGGCGCAATTAGGCCGCTTACCGCCCACCGTTAGGCCATAAATGGACGTCCTCGTACTGATAGACAAGCTCGACGACTTGGTGCACAACGCCAAGCCCGTGCCGCTGACCGACCAGGTGCGCGTCGACAAGGAGGAGATCTACGACATCCTCGACCAGATGCGCGCGACGATCCCCGAGGAGATCAAGCAGGCGCGCTGGATCGTCAAGGAGCGTCAGGAGATGCTCGCCGAGGCCAAGAAAGAGGCCGAGCGGATCATCAAGGACGCACGCGAGCGCCAGGAGCGCCTCGTCGGCGAGGAGGAGGTCACCAAGCAGGCCGAGCGCGCCGCCGAGGACATCGTCGAGGACGCTCGCGCCCGCGAGCGCGAGATCCGCCTCGGCGCCGAGGACTACGCCGACGAGATCCTCAACACGCTCGAGGTCAACCTTTCCAAGTTCATCGCCGCCGTCCAAAGAGGCCGCGAGCGCCTTCAAGGCAAGGACGAACCGGCCGAAGTGGGCTAGTGCCGCGTTGCGCGGACGGGCCTGTGCCCTCGCTCGCGCGTTCCGCTATGAGGAAAACGTGGCGCTTGCGGACTGGGGCATTGGGGTAGGGTCCGCCCGGTGAACGCGCAGGAAGCTCGTTACAAGCTGCAGGTCGCAAGGACGCTGCTCGGCACCGGGATCGTCAGGCCGGAACGGCTCGACAAGTCGCTACGCTCGATCGGCGCGCTGCGGCGATGGGGGCCGAGCTCACCGGCGGCCTACCTCGGCGGCTCGGTTCGCCATCCCGACCGGCCGGCGATCATCGACGATCGCGGTGCGGTCTCCTTCCGCGAGGTGCACCGCCGCACGAACGCGCTCGCGAGCGAGCTGCGCAAGGCGGGCGTCAGCGAAACGGACAGCGTCGCGATCATGTGCCGCAACCATCGCGGCTTCGTCGAGGCGACGGTCGCCTGCGCAAAGCTCGGCGCCGGCGCGCTGTATCTGAACACGATGTTCGCCGGGCCGCAGATCACCGACGTGCTGCAGCGCGAAGACCCGATCGCGGTGGTGTTCGACGAAGAGTTCGCCGAACTCGTCGCCGAGGGTGCCGCCGCGCGCAAGCGGTTCGTCGCTTGGAGTGAGCCCGGCGGCGCCTGCGAGGACCCGACGCTCGACGAGTTGATCGCGGCCGGCTCCACCTCCGAGCTGCAGCCGCCCGCCGAGAAAGGCCGCGTCGTGATCCTCACCTCGGGCACGACCGGCACGCCGAAGGGCGCGTCGCGCAAACAGCCGGACACACTCGAGCCCGCCGCAGCGCTGTTCTCGAAGATCCCCTTGAAGGCGCGCGAGACGACGATGATCGCCGCGCCGCTGTTTCACTCGTGGGGCTACGCGCACTTCACGCTCGGCCTCGCGCTGTCCTCGACGATCGTGCTGCGGCGCAAGTTCGATCCGGAGCAGACGCTCGACGCCGTCTCCCAGCACAGCGCAAGCGCGCTCGCGGTCGTGCCGGTGATGCTGCAGCGGATCCTCGAGCTCGCTTCGGCGACGCTTGCGCGCTACGACACGAGCTGCTTGAAGGTCATCGCCGTCAGCGGCTCGGCGCTTCCGGGAGAGCTCGCCACGCGCGCGATGGACGAGTTCGGCGAGGTGCTCTACAACCTCTACGGCTCGACGGAGGTCGCGTGGGCGACGATCGCCACGCCCGAGGACCTGCGCGCCGCGCCGGGCACCGCCGGGCGCCCGCCGATGGGGACGGTCGTGAAGCTGCTCGACGCCGACGGGCGCGAGGTCTCCCGCGGCGAGGGCGGGCGGATCTTCGTCGCCAACGAGATGATGTTCGAGGGCTACACCGGCGGCGGCAACAAGGAGATCGTCAGCGGGCTGATGAGCACCGGCGACGTCGGGCACCTCGACGCGGGAGGGCGGCTGTTCGTCGACGGTCGCGACGACGAGATGATCGTCAGCGGCGGCGAGAACGTCTTCCCGCGCGAGGTCGAGGATCTGCTTGCCGACCACGAGTCGATCGAGGAGGCGGCCGTCGTCGGCGTGCCCGACGAGCAGTTCGGCCAGCGGCTGAAGGCGTTCGTCGTGCTGCGCGAGGGCGCCGAGCTCGACGAGGCCGCGGTGCAGGCGTACGTCAAGGCCAACCTCGCTCGCTACAAGGTCCCGCGCGAGGTCGTCTTCCTCGGCGAGCTGCCGCGCAACGCGACTGGCAAGGTCCTCAAGCGCGAACTGCAGACGGCTTAGCGGCTCACCCCGGCGCGGCCTGCGCCGCGCTGGCGTTGGCGTTCGCGGCGCGCAGCGCGCGCTCGGCGTCCTCCGAGTCGTAGCGCAGCAGCGCCGGGAAGGCGCGCGCGAACAGCGCCGCGGCGAGCACGCAGCCGAGGCCGCCGGAGACGACCGAGAAGCGCGGCGTCGCGAGCGAGGCTACGGCGCCCGACTCGATGTCGCCGAGCCGCGGTCCGCTCGTCACGACGAGCGAGAAGACGGCCGACATCCGCCCGCGCATCGCATCGGGCGTGACGGTCTGGTTGATCGTCGAGCGGCACACCGCGCTGACGCTGTCGGCCGCACCGGCGAGCGCGAACAGCGCGAGTGCCGGCCACAGCGACTCGACTACGCCCGCGAGCGCGATCGCCGCGCCCCACGCGAGCACGGCCCAGATCACCACGCGCCCGAGGCGGCGCACGTGGGTCAGCCAGCCGGTGCTCAGGGCCGCGATCGTCGCTCCGGCCGAGACCGCTGCGAACAGCGCGCCCGTCCCGGCGGCGCCAGCATGGTAGACCGTCAGCGAGAGCACCGGGAACAGCGTGCGCGGCATCCCGAACGCCATCGCCGCGAGGTCGATGCCGAACGAGCCGACGAGCGCGCGGTTGGAGCGCACGAAGCCGAGCCCGTCGAGGATCGAGCGCCTGATGCTCGGGTGGCCGTGCTCGCCCGCATGGGGCGGCTGCGGCGCCATCGCGGTGACGGCCAGGACCATGCCTAGGCAGCTCGCGGCGTCGACCGTGTACGCCGTGCCGAGGCCCGTCGCGGCGATCAGCACGCCGCCGAGCGCCGGGCCGATCACCATCGTCAGCTGGTACAGGCCGAAGTTGAGCGCGAGCGCACCGCGCAGGCGCTCGGGCTCGACGACGTTCGGCACGATCGCCGAGCGCGCGACGTTCTGGATCGCGCTGAATCCGGCGAGCAGCGCCGCGAGCACGTACAGCAGCGCGAGCGGCGGGCG
>DASZLB010000032.1:0-10317 GCA_035552575.1 Solirubrobacteraceae bacterium
GATCATCCTGGCGGGGCTGATCGCGGCGGGCCTCGTCGTCCCGGAGAACCTCGACTTCCTGATCGGCATCTACGCGTTCGGCGCGCTGCTGGCGTTCACGATCGCGCACGTCTCGATCTGCAAGCTGCGCTACTCCGAGCCAGACGGCGTGCGCCCGTATCGCGTGCCGTTGTCGATCTCCTGGCGCGGCGGCAGCCTGCCGCTGCCGGCCCTGTTCGGCGCGTTCGTCTCCGCTGCGGGCTGGGTCGCGGTGATGATCGTGCACGACCCTGCGCGCTACGTCGGGCTCGGCTGGATGGTCGTCGGGCTGGCGATGTACGTGATCTACCGCAAGGCCGACGAGACATCGCTGCTGAAGCGCGTGACGGTCGCGCCGGAGGTGCTGCGCGCGGAGCCGCCACGCGAACGCGACTACGGCTCGATCCTCGTGCCGCTGTTCGGCACGCGCCTGGACGAGGACATCGTGCAGACTGCCGCGCTGCTCGTCTCCGGCGAGCAGACCGACGAGGCCGCGATCGACACGGCGACGATCGAGGCCGTGTGGGTCTTCGTGATCCCGATGTCGCTGCCGCTCGACGCGCGGCTGCCCGAGGCGCAGATCAAGGAGGCGCGCCAGGCGCTGGCGCGCGCGAAGGCGGTCGGGGAGGAGTACACGGGCGTGCAGGTCGCCACGGCGACCGTGCGCACCCGCCGTGCCGGCTACGCGATCGTCGACGAGGCCAAACGCCGCGGCGTCGAGGCGATCGTGCTCGGCGCCGAGGAGCCGTCGATGATCCGCGGCGGCGCGCGCCTCGGCGGGCGCGGCGGACCGCTCGAGAACTTCGTCGGCGACGTGACGAAGTACGTGATCTCGAAGGCGCAGTGCCGCGTGATCGTCACGGCCCCGGCCGCGGGCGATTCGCTGGCCGAGCGCCGCTCGCGCCTGGCCGAGGCCGGGTCGGGCTCCTGACGCTGGAGCCACCCGTTGCGCCAAGCCGGCCATCGACTAATCTGCGGCCTATGTTCGTCTTGATCGTTGGTGCCGGGCGGGTCGGCTCGGCCGTCGCCAAGTCCGCGCTCGCGGCCGGGCACGAAGTCTCGGTGCTCGACGAGGACCCGCTCTCGCACGAGCGCCTCGACGCCGGTCAGAGCGTCAGCTGGGAGGACGCCGACGGGCGGTTCACGGTCGGCACGGCGCTCGAGATCGACGCGTTGGTCCAGGCCGGCGTCGAACGCGCCGACGTGTTCATCGCCTCGACCGACGGCGACAACACGAACCTGATCATCGCCCAGATCGCGCAGCGTCGCTTCGGCGTCGAGAAGGTGATCGTGCGCGTGATGGACCCGGCCCGCGCGAGCTGGTACGGCGAACAGGGGCTGAGCACGATCTCCCCGACCAAGCACGCGATCGAGATGTTCGAGCAGGCGCTCGAGCCAGAGCCGGCCTGAGCATGTACGCGATCGTCGTCGGCGCCGGCAAGGTCGGCCGTAACCTCGCGCGGGAGCTGATCGACAAGGGTCACGAGGTGACGCTGATCGAGTCCTCGCGCCCGCGCTACCTGGCGATCGAGGAAGAGTTCGAGCACTCCGTGCAGTACGGCGACGCGACGGAGCTGTGGGTGCTCGAGCGCTCGGGCATCCAGCGCGCGGACCTCGTCATCGCGGTGACGGGCGACGACGAGGACAACATGCTCGTCTGCCAGGTCGCCAAGGAGAAGTACCTGTGCGACCGGATCATCGCGCGCGTGAACAACCCGCGCAACCACGACCACTTCCGCCTGCTCGGGATCCAGCCGGCCGTCTCCGCGACGGACCTGATCCTGCGCCTGATCGAGCACGAGGTGCCGCGCTACGGGCTCGTGCACCTGCTCGCGCTCGAAGAGGAGCGCCTGGAGATCATCGAGCTCGAGGTCAGCCACGACGCGCCGACCGTCGGCGAAGCGGTCGCCGACATCGCGCTGCCGGAGGGCAGCCTGATCATCTCGGTGCTGCGCGGCGGGACGGGCTTCGTGCCGAAGGCCGACACCGTGATCGAGGCCGGCGACGAAGTGCTGCTCGTGCTCGACCCGGGCCTCGAGGAGGCGATCACGGCGTACTTCGCGCCGAACGGGCACGAGCAGCAGGCCTGAGCGGAGTCCGGCGGCGAGGGCACCGTTCAGGCGCCCCGGACGGCGAAAAACTGCCCCGTTTGCGGGGGAGCGCCCGCCGCTGGGGGCCTGTAGCGCGGTTTACTATCCTTTCCCGCGAGACGCCCTTCCGGGATAGTCCAATTGGCAGTGACGCCCGGTTCTGGTCCGGGAGATTGGGGTTCGAGTCCCTGTCCCGGAGCTGGCTTCAAGTTTTGAGCCGATCGCTCCGAAGTACGCAGTACAGGCATGGACGCCGTCCTCGAGCAGACACCGCCCCGGTCGACGACGCACGCGCTGCCGCGCGCCGTCAGCGAGGCTGTGCCGCGCCAGTTCGCCGCCGGCGACGCGCTGCGCGGGATCGCGGCGATGTTCGTCCTGATCTTCCACGTCGCGATCGAAGCGATGGTCTACAAGCACGTCCACGGCTTCGACTTCACGGGCGAAGCCGCCGCCGGGTACCGGCCGCTCGCGGGCGTATTCGCGACGCCGCTGATGGTCGTGCGCGCGGGGATCTACATCTTCTTCGCGCTGTCGGGCTACCTGCTGACGCGAGGCTTCCTCGCGGCGTACACGCTCGGAACGCCGCGCCCGTCGATCTCGCGCTACTTCCGCAACAGGGCGCTGCGGATCATCCCGGCGTTCTGGGTGATCACGACGATCTTCATGATCTGGCAGCACGGCTGGCAGGGCAGCGGGCTCGGCGGCGTGCTCGCGGTCTACGGCTTCATGCAGAACTACCTCTGGACGCACGCCGCGCTGGCGATGCCGCAGGCGTGGACGCTCGATCTGGAGGTTTCCTTCTACATCCTGATCCCGCTCGCCGCGGTGCTCGCGCTGGCGCTGGTCAAGCGACTCAGCGTCGACGCGACGCCGGGGCAGCGACTCGCGAGCGTGCTGGCGACGCTGCTCGCGGCGTATGTCGCGAGCCTCGTGTTCAAGCACCTCGCGGGGAACCCGAAGTGGCTGCAGTACAACATCGCCGAGTACCTGTTCGCGTTCATCCCCGGCGTCGCGCTCGCGGTGATCGAGCCGTTCGCCGCGCCGCGCCTGCGCGCGAGCGCAAACGGGCGGCTTTGGGCGTGGGGGCTGCTGGCCGCGAGCGTCGCGCTGCTCGCGGCGTTCGTCACGCTCCCGGTACGCGCGGAGAACCTGCGTCTGGTCGCGGTCTCGCTCGGCTGCGGCGCGCTGATGGCCGCGCCGCTTGCGCTGCAGTGGGCGACAGGCGGCTGCTGGCGCGTGCTCGACAACCGCGCGATGCACTGGCTCGGCGAGCGCTCGTACGGGATCTACCTGATCCACCTGACGCTGCTCGGGCACCTGCTGATCCACATCGGCCAAGGCTTCAGCCTGCGCGCCACGTTCTTCTTGCTGCTGCTCGTCGGAACGGCGGCGACGCTGCTCGCCTCGGACGTCTCCTGGCGGCTGATCGAGCGCCCGGCGCTGCAGCGGCGCTTGCCGTGGCGCCGCGCCGAGTTCGAGCCTGCCGCTCCGCGCCGCCGCGCGGCGCTCGGCGCTCGCCAGAGTACTTTCGACAGAGCGACCTGAGCTTCCGGCGACGGCCTGAGCTTCCGGCGGCGGCGTGAGCTTCTAGCCGGTCGCTTTGATCTCGAACGGTTCTTCGCCGGAGGCCGTCAGTGCCACGCTCAGTCCGGCGCGTTCGCTCGCGCCGCCGGCAAACGAGGCGAGCAGGGAGGTCGCGACGCCGCCTTCGAAGGCTTCGGGCCTCTGCTTGCCCTTCTTCGCGCTGAGCAGCGTCGTGAAGGCGCTCGTCATCTTGTCGGCGGGAGCCGTGACGGCGATCGCGGTGCCGTCGAGCACGATCTGGCTGGCGGCCGTGCCGCAGACGAACGCGGCGATGTCCGATTGACCGTCTGCGACGCGCAGCGAGCTGCCGGTCGACGGCGGCTTCGGCTTTTTGGCGGGTTTTGCTTGCGCGATCGTGCCCAGCTCGCCTTCGAGCGGGCTCAGCTCGATTTCTCCGGCGGTCTGCTTTTCGTCGTGGCACTCGCCGTTCCCGGGCTCTTCGCAGCCGGTCAGCGTCAGATGCAGCAGTTCCGTCTTCGGGCCGGTGTATTCGCCGCTGCCCGCACTGCCGCTGCAGAGGACCTTCGCTTTGTGGACGGTTTCGAGCGTCAGCGCGCCGCCTTGCAGCGTGAACTTCGACGCGCCGGCGCCGGGCAGCCATCCGTAGGCGCCCCTGCCGGCTTCGCTCGCCGTCGTGCACGTCGAGTTCGCGTAGCCGCCGCTTTTGGCGGAGGCCGGAAGGCAGCGGCCGCGTTCGGGCAGGCTCTCGCCGGTCTGGAATACCTCGTCGTCGCCGACGCTCGTGCCGCCGGCGCTCGTCGCGGAGATGCGGAAGTGGTAGGTCGTATTCGGCGAGAGGCCGGAGACCTGAGCGGCGACTGCAACCGCGTCTTCGCCTTCGCCCGGCGATGGCGTGCAGGGGGCGCTTTTCGCGTAGGGCAGCGAGCTGCCGTATTCGAAGCTGCACGCTGTCACCTGTTCGCCGTTCGGGTCGACTGTCGCGTTGAGCGTCGCGGCCGTCTGGCCGACCGGCGAGGCGACCATCGTCACGACCGTCGGCGCGGCCGGCCCGGGCGGGTTCGACGCGGGGCCGGGTTCTGGGTGCGGCGAGAGCGTCACGGGCGCACGTGGCGTCTGGTTGAAGTCGAAGTCGTTGGCGATGTCGCCGAGCCCGGGCGCTTCTTCGCGCACGTCGATCCGTTTGTCGGGCCGTCCGTCGGTCTTCGGGTTCAGCCGGCTGCCGTCGATGAAGTCGTCCTCGATGAACTTCAGGTAGGCGTCGTGGCTGAGCTGCTGGTGGTCGATGTAGCCGCTCTTCGCGTAGGGGCTGATCACGAGCCCCGGAACGCGCAAGCCGTAGCCGTTGGCGTCGATTTCCGGCGGCACGACGTGGTCGTAGAAGCCGCCGGGGTCATCCCAGGAGAGGAAGATCGCCGTGCTGTCCCAGCACGGGCTCTTCATGATCGTGTTGATCAACGTCGTCACGTAGGCCTGACCCTTTGAGACGAGCGACGGCGGATGTTCTGAGTCTTCGAGGTTCGGAACCACCCAGGAGACGTTCGGCAGGCCGCATTCTTCGCTCTGGTGCGCGGCTTCATAGAAGCTGTCGAGGCCCTCGATGTTCTGCTGCTGGCCGTCTTCTTCGACGTCGGTGAAGTCCTGCAGCGGGTTCCAGATGCCGGGCGTCTGCGCGCTCTGTTTGACCGGTTCGCAGGAGAGCTCTTCGTCGTCCTCGCAGTCGGGCTCGTCGCCCTTCGTCACGTAGTAGCGCCAGCTCACGTGCGCTTTGTCCATCAGGTAGGTGATGTCGGTCCACGCGTACGTCGCCTTGCCGGGCACGTTCGGGCCGTCCCACGAGGTCGAAGCGGCCTTCGGCGCCAGCGAGTTCTTGCAGTCGAGCGCTTTCGTATCGCCCTTCGGGCAGCGCGCCGACCAGGCGGAGACCATGTACAGGTGCTCGGTCAGGCTCCAGGCCGAGGCCGACTCGAACATCCCGTCCTGCAAGACGAAGTCTTTCGCGTACGCCCAGTAGTTCGGGATCTCGCGCGCGTCGTGGTAGCCCATCACGTCGTTGCAGCCCGCGCCGGACTTCGTCGAGCGCGCTTCGGCTTCGCTCTGGGCTTTGCACGGCGTGCATTCGGGATCGGTGCCGCCGCGGCATTTCTTCGTCGTCTCGGACTCGCCGACGAAGCCGTCCATCAGGCCGCCGTCGATGTCGCCTTCGAACGCTTTCGTCCCGTGCGGTCCGCCGTGGTTTTCGTCGTGCGGGTCGTGAAACGGCTTGACGCAGCCGCCGTTCTGCGGATCCGGCACGCAGACGCCGCCGGGAATCCCGCGGACGCCCGGATACGTGCCGAAGTACTCGTCGAGCGAGCGGTTCTCCTGCATGATCATCACGACGTGCTTGATCTTGTGGATGCCTTCTTCTTCGGCCCGCGCGAGCGCCGGCAGGCAAGCGCCGAGCAGCGAAAGCGCCGCGAGCAGCCAAAGCGCCGCGGGCAGCCGAAGCGTCGCGGGCAGGCTCAGCGCGCGAGCGGCCGGCGCACGGGCGCTCCTCTCGGCTCGCCCGGCGTTCGTTGGCTCTTCATCCCCGCCCCGGCATCCGATCCGGGCGGCCTCCCTCAAGGCGCGTACTCGCAAGATCGAGGGGACTGTACACGGTGCTCTCGCCGCACCGTGAGCTTCTCGTTACGGCGCCGGCGGCCGCTTGACCTTGGCGATGTGCTCGTCGGTGATCTTGCCGTCGGAAGGCACGTGCGGGTGGTGGACGTGGCACAGGCGGTACTGCCCGTGGCGAAAGCGGCCGCGGCGCCAGCAGCCGTGGTGGTGGCAGAACAGCATCGACACGACGCCGCCGATCCCGATCAGGCTGACGGCGCCGACGATCAGCCCGATCCATTCGGCGTGCGAGGTCGTGAACGGCAGCGAGCTGAGCAGCATCGACGCGCTGATTATCTCCTCACGGACCGTCGAGCGCGTGCCGGGAACGCGAGAGCGCACGGCTGCGCGTGCCGGCGAGCCCCGCGCGAGCTGCAACGAACCGCTCGGGCAATCGATTCGGATCATGTAACTTGAGCAGCGCCGGGCCGATTGCACGAGACCGCCCGCAGCGTTGTCAATGCCAGCAGCACGCCTATCGTCACAACGCGGTCACGGAGGACTGTTGAGCAAGCGCTGGACCCACGCGGTAGTGCCGCTCTGCATCGCGCCGTTGTTCCTCGCGCTGATGCTCGCCTGCGCGGGCGTCGCCGCCGGGGCGCCGATCGTGACGAACTCGAGCGAAGACCTGCGCACTGGCTGGTATCCGGAAGCGAGCTCGATCTCGCCACAGCTCGTCGGCGGCGGGACGTTCGGGCAGATGTGGTCCGCGCCGGTCACGGGTCAGGTCTACGCGCAGCCGCTGCTCGCGAACGGAACGCTGCTCGTCGCGACGGAGGAAAACGACATCTACGGCTTCGACCCCTCCTCGGGCGCGCCGCGCTGGTCGCGCGCGCTCGGCACGGCGTGGAAGTCCTCCGACATCGAATGCGGCGACTTGGCGCCGAAGATCGGCGTCACCTCGACGCCGGTCGTCGACGAAGCGACGGGCATCGCCTACCTCACGCACAAGACGTACGTCTCGGGGAGCAGCGGCGAAGCGCGCTGGTACATGGACGCGGTCAGCATGTCGACGGGCGCCGAGCAGCCGGGGTTCCCCGTCGAACTGAGCGGAACGGCGCAGAACGACCCCGAACAGACATTCGCGCCGACGAGGCAGTTGCAGCGCCCTGGGCTGCTGCTGCTCGAAGGCGTCGTCTACGCGGGCTTTGGCTCAGACTGCGACTTCACGCCGTACGAGGGCTGGGTCTTCGGCGTCTCGACGGGTGGGCAGGTCAAGGCGCGCTGGGTCGACGAAACAGGGCAAGCCGGCGGCGGCATCTGGCAGTCGGGCTCGGGTCTGGCCTCGGACGGGCCGGGAACGATCCTGCTGAGCACGGGCAACGGCGCTGTGCCGCAAAAACCGACGCCGGGTCACACGCCGCCGAGCAACCTCGGCCAGTCGGTCGTGCGCCTGCGCGTGCAGAGCGACGGCTCGCTGAAAGCGACGGACTTCTTCGCACCGTATGAAGCGCAGACGCTCGACACTTGGGACGCGGACTTCGGCTCGGGCGGCGTCACGGGGCTGCCGAGCTCGTACTTCGGCACGCCCGAAATCCCGCACCTCGCGGTCGAGGTCGGCAAGGACGGCTACGTCTACCTGCTCGACCGCGACAACCTCGGCGGCTTCGCCGAGGGGCCGTCGGGCGCGGATGAAGTCGTGCAGCGGATCGGCCCCTACGGCGGCGTCTGGTCGCGACCCGGAATCTGGCCGGGCGAAGGCGGCTGGGTCTACATCCCGACGGCCTCGGGCGGCAACAGCGCTTCGGGGTCGGCCGGCAACCTGCGGATCTACCAGTACGGCCTGTCGGGCTCGGGCAAGCCGACGCTCGCGCTGCGCGGGACCTCGAAAGACGCGTTTGGCTTCACGACGAGCGCGCCGGTGATCACCTCGGAAGGGACGAACCCGGGGACGGCGCTCGTCTGGCTCGTCTGGTCGCCGAACGGCTCCGGCGTAGGCGCGCAGCTGCGCGCCTACGACCCCGTTCCGAACTCGCACGAAGAACCGGTCCTGGCATTCAGCGCGGCGGTCGGAACGTCGGCGAAGTTCGCGACGCCGGGCGTCGGCGCGGGCAAGCTGTTCGTCGGCACGCGCGACGGGCACGTGCTCGCGTTCGGCTCGCCGGTGACGCCGATCATGTCCGGCGCGGAGACGGTCTTCCCGACGACGACGCTCGGCAGCACCTCGCACGAGACGGCGACGCTGACGGCGAATCAGAATCTGATCCTGTCGAGCCTCGGATCGAGCTCGTCGCAGTTCGTGCTCGGCACGCCGTCGCGCTCGCTCCCGGCGACGCTGCAGGCAAACGAAACGATCGAAGTGCCGATCTCGTTCACGCCGAACGCGACGGGCTCGCAGGGTGCGACGCTGACGGCGACGACGAGCGAAGGCAAGACGGCGACGTTTGCGCTCTCGGGCAGCGGCCAGACGGCGGGCGCGAGCCTCGAAGCCTCGCCGCCGGTCCTCACGTTCGGCGGCACTAGCGTCGGCACGAAGCTCGACGCGGTGGCGACGCTTCGCAACGTCGGCGGCCAAGCGCTTACGATCGAACAAGTGACGGCGCCGGCTGCGCCGTTCGCGGCGGAAGAAATCCCGCACGGCAAGGAACTCGCGCCTGGCAAAGCGCTCGCGCTGCCGGTCTCCTTCGAACCGACGACGGTCGGGCAGTTCGAAAGCCAGATCACGCTCAAAACGAGCGGCGGCGACGCGCAGATCGAGCTCGTCGGCACGGCCGGCACGCCGGGCGAACTGAAGATCGAATCGGAAGCGGTCGACTTCGGCGAGGTCGCTCCGGGGGCGAGCGCCGAACGCACGTTCACGGTCACGAACGTCGGCGGCTCGAACCTCGAGATCACGCGCTCGAAGCCGCCAAGCGGCGGCGAGTTCGCGGCGAGCACGGCGTTGCCGGAGGGGACGACGATCGCGCCGGGCGAACGGCTCACGGAGGGCGTCACGTTCGCGCCGACGGCCATCGGCGCGGCGAGCGCCGAATGGCAGCTGAACGGCAACGACGCCTCGGGCGTGCACAAAGTCAGCTTCACGGGCCTCGGTGGCATCTCGCCGCCACCGAGCGAACAGACGGGGCTCGGCGTGCTCGCGCCGCCGAGCTCGGGCGTGCCGGAGCCACAAGGGCAGCCGCACGCCAGCGCGCATCCACGCGCGCAGGTCGCGGGCAGGACGCTAACGGCGAGCAGCGCCGGCACGGTGGCGCTCGAGCTCTCGTGCAAATCGACACAGACGCCGTGCGCGGGGACGGTCACGCTGCAGAGCGCGACGAGCAGCAGCAGCGGGCACGCCTCGAAGCGGCGCAAGCCGACGTACGCGACGCTCGCGAAGGTCCGCTACAAGATCGCGCCGGGGCACGTAGCGACGCTGAAGCTGAAGCTCACGCGGGCGGCGCGCAGGCTGCTGGCGCGGCTGCACGTGCTGCGCGTGCGCGCGGTGACGACCGTCGAGGGCGCTGCGGGCGGCAAGCCGAGCACGACGGTCACGCTCGTGACGATCCGCGCGCCGCGCTCGCGCGGAGCCGGCCGCTAGCAAGCGCACGTCGCCGGGCGTCGCTGCTCGCGTTCGGGGCGCGTGGCGCCGGGCGCTCAGGCGGCGGCCTGAGCTGCCCAGTCGCGATACAGCTCGTAGTAGCGCCCTTGCGCGTCGATCAGCTCGTCGTGCGTGCCCTGCTCGGCGATCTTGCCGTGCTCGAGCACGACGATGCGACCGGCTTGGCGGATCGTCGAGAGGCGGTGCGCGATGACGATCGACGTTCGCCCGGCGAGCAGCCGGCGCAGACCCTGCTCGATGCGCGCCTCGGAGTGCAAATCGACGTTCGAGGTCGCCTCGTCGAGCACGAGGATCCGCGGGTCGGCGATCAGCGCGCGCGCGAAGGCGATCAGCTGGCGCTGCCCGGCCGAGAGCTGCGTGCCGCGCTCGCCGATTTCGGTGTCGTAGCCGCTCGGCAGCTCGGCGATGAACTCCTCGGCGCCGACGGCCGCGGCGGCGGCGCGGATCTGATCGGCGTCGGCGTCGGGGCGCCCGAAGGCGATGTTCTCG
>DASZLB010000033.1:0-6656 GCA_035552575.1 Solirubrobacteraceae bacterium
CGGCACGGGGAGGTTGATCGTGAAGCCCTCGCCGCCACCTGAGCCGGCGTCCTGTAGCGGCCCGGTGCCGGGGTAGAAGTTGCCTTGGTGCACGCTCGCGTAGAGCACGTCTGAGCGCGTGCGAAACGCCTCGGCGGTGCCGTTGCCGTGGTGCACGTCCCAGTCGAGCACGAGCACGCGGCGCAGGTCGTAGTCGTGGATCGCGACGGCGGCGGCGATCGCGGCGCTGTTGAACAGGCAGAAGCCCATCGCACGGTCGGGTTCGGCGTGATGGCCGGGCGGGTGCGCGACGGAGCAGCCGAACGAGGCCTGCCCGGTGAGCAGCTCGCGGACGAGCTCGCACGCGCCGCCGGCGCCATGCAGCGCGGCATCCCACGAGCCCGGCGTGACGGCCGTGTCGAGATCGACGGCGCCGCCACCGCTCTGCGCGAGGCGCTTGACGAGGGCGACGAGCTCGGCGTCGTGGATCAGCTCGAGCTCACGCTCGCTCGCGGCCGGCGAGGCGCGCCGCTCCCAGCCGAGCCAGTCCTCGGCGCCGAGCAGCGCTTCGATCGCGAGCAGCCGCTCGGGCACGTCTGGATGGCCGGGGATCAGCTCGCGCGGGTCGTGCTCGAGCGAGGAAGGGTGGCTGAGGTAGATGCCCTTGCGCGCGGGTGGCGGCGTCATCGCCCGATTCTGCCAGCGCAGCACGTGGCAGGCCGCGCTCGAACACGCGGGGCGCGATGCGCGCGGCGCGAGTTCACTCGATCAAATCGAACGCGGCTCCGGCGATCTCCTCGGCGTCGATGCCGAAGTGGCGATAGAGGTCCTGCACGTCGCCTGACTGGCCGAAGTCGTGCACGCCGAGACACGAAATCTGCCCGCCACTGAGCGCGCCGAGGAACGAGAGCGCGTGCGGGTGGCCGTCGAGCACAGTCACGAGCGGCGCGCGGCGCTCGGCCGGGAACAGCTCGTCGAGGACGCTCGCGCCGGCGTCGTCGCGTGCCGCGGCAGCGCCGTCGCGATCGGCGTCGCCACCGCCGCCGGCGAGCCCGCGCCTTGCCTGCAGCGCGCGGAACAGGAGATCGGCGGACGTCAGGCAGAGCACGTCGACAGGCACCCCGCCGGCCGTCAGCTCATCGGCGGCGGCGAGCAGCTCGGGCATGATCGCGCCCATTCCGGCAAGCGTGACAGCGGGTGCGCGGGGCGCTTCGCGCAGGCGATAACCGCCGGCGAGCACTTGGCGGCGGCGCACCTCGCGCGCGTCGGGTTCCTCAGGCACGCGCGCGAGCGCCTGGTCGATCGGACGCGTCGAGAGGCGCAGGTAGGAGGAGCTGCCGTCGTCGTGGCCGAGCAGCGAGAGCGCGTGCAGCAGGATCCACTCGAGATCCTGGCCGAAGGCGGGCTCCGAGGCGATGCAGCGCGGCTGCTCGATGCCGACGGACGGCGTGATGATCGACTGGTGCGCGCCGCCCTCGGGCGCGAGCGTGACGCCGGACGGCGTGCCGACGAGGATCGACTGGCCGCCGGCGTAGATGCCGAACGACCACGGCTCGAGCGCGCGGTTGACGAACGGGTCATACAGCGTGCCGATCGGCAGCAGCGCCTCGCCGTCGCGCGAGAACGTCGCGCCGAGCTCGCCGAGCAATCCGACGAGGTTGCCCTCGGCGATGCCGAGCTCGATGTGCCGGCCGTGCTCGCTCTCGCGCCAGCGCACGAGCGTGTCGGAGTCGTCGGCGAACCAGTCGATCCGCTCGCCGATGCTCCACACGCCGGCGCGGTTGATCCAGCCGCCGAGGTTCGTCGAGGAGGCGACGTCGGGGCTCAGCGAGACGACGCGCGCGGCGACGTCGGGAGCGCCGTGCGCGAGATCCATGAAGAAGCGCCCGAAGCCTTGCTGCGTCGATTCGGTGCCGCCATGCGGGCGATCGAGCGCGCTCGGCACGGGCGGCGGCGCGTGGCGCTCGACGGGCGCGCGGCGCAACCGCGCGGCGGTGCGCTCGCAGAGCGCCTGCTCGGGCGAGTCCTCGGCGAAGCGCGCCCACGGCTGCTCGGCGTCGGCGTGCAGGTCGACGGCGAGCTGCTGCCACTGCTCCGCGGAGAGCAGCGCCGAGTGGTTGCCTGGATGCCCCTCCGTCGGCAGGCTCCAGGCCTTGATCGTGTACGCGAAGATCACGCTCGGGCGGTCTTTGACGGTGTCGGCTTGGCGGTAGGCGTCGAGCAGGTCGGCGAGGTCGTGACCGCCGAGGTCGCGAACGGCGGCACTCAGCTCGGCGTCGTCGAGCTCGCGCACGATCCGCTCGACATCGCGTCGCGCACGGCCTTCGCCGGGCAGCCGATCGCGCAGCTCGGCGACAGGGCTGCGCAGCAGGCGCTGGTACTCGTCGTTCGGCATCAGGTCGATGCGCTCGCGCAACGCCTCGCCGCCGCGCTGCTCGAACAGCGCGCGCAGGCGCCGGCCGTACTTGACGGTGATCGTCTGCCAGCCGGCCGCGTCGAACATCGCGCCGACGCGCCCGGTGGCGATCTCGGGGACGATGCGGTCGAGCGACTGGCGATTGACGTCGACGATCCAGAGCACCTCGCCGAGGCGCGCGACGAGCGGATCGAGCAGCGCTTCCCAGACGACGCCCTCGTCGAGCTCGGCGTCGCCGACGAGCGCGACGTGCCGCCCACCCTGGGGCACCTCGAAGTGCCCGGCGACGTAGCGGTGCGCAAGCGCGCTCCAGATCGTCGCCGTCGCGCCGATCCCGACGGAACCGGTCGAGAAGTCGACGGGGTCGGGGTCCTTCGCGCGGCTCGGGTAGCTCTGCAGCCCGCCGAACTCGCGCAGCCGCGTCAGATAGGACTCGTCGAGGTCGCCGAGCAGGTAGTTGATCGCGTGCAGCACCGGCGCTGCGTGCGGCTTGACCGAGACGCGATCGGGGGCGCGCAGGTGCTCGAAGTAGAGCGCCGTCATGATCGAGACGATCGAAGCGGACGACGCCTGGTGCCCGCCGACCTTCACGCCGGAGTCGCTCGTTCGCACCTTGTTGGCGTGATGGACGATGCTCATCGCAAGCCACAGCACGCGCTGCTGAACTGCGTCGAGGACGTCGAGCTCTGTGCCCGCTTGAAGGGCCTTGCGTGCCGGTACGGCGGCGCTTGCCATCTGCTGCAGATACAAGCCGATCAGCCGTAACGGCATGCGCAGATCTCTGCCCTCTACGTGTTATGCGCAACAAACTAAAACAAATATTTATTAATTGATATTTTTATTGCGTGGATCGCGACACGCCGGAGATCGACGCGACAGACCTCGAGATCATCGAGCTGCTGCGCGCCGACGCACGGAGGACGCTCGCGGACGTCGCCGAGCGCGTCTCTCTGTCGGCGCCGGCCGTCAAGCGCCGCGTCGACCGGCTCGAGCGCGACGGCGTGATCAAGGGCTACACGGTGCTCGTCGACCACGCGCTGCTCGGCCGCCCGCTGCAGGCGTTCACGGAGCTGCGCTTCGCCGGCAACCTGCCCGTCGATCAGATCGCGGGCATCGCCGCGGGCATCCCGGAGGTGCAGACGATCTTCACGACCGCCGGCGATCCCGACGCGCTCGCGTGGATCCGCGTGCGCGACGTCGAGGACCTCAAGCGCGTGATCGACTTGCTGCGGCGCTCGGGGCGCGTGACCGGGACGAAGACGCTGATGGTGCTCGGGACGTCCTAAGCGCCACGGCCTGACCCGCGATGTCGGGTACCCCAGCACCCCGCCTTCGTCGTGTCCCGCGAGGCTTGACTGGCGATAACGACTTCCTCGGATGCGGCTGTCCGACATGGACGGTTGAGACTCTGTGGCACGAGTTGGAGTCGTAGCAAGCCGTTAGAACACGACCGTCGTATCCCCCGCGCGCAGCACGCGGTCTTCGCAATGCCAGCGCACCGCTCGCGCGAGCACGGTGCGCTCGATGTCGGCGCCGAGGCGCATCAGCGCTCCGACGTCGTCGCGGTGGCTGACGCGCACGGTGTCCTGCTCGATGATCGGTCCCTCGTCGAGCCGCTCGGTGACGTAGTGCGCCGTCGCGCCGATCAGCTTGACGCCGCGCTGCTTTGCCTGCGCGTAGGGCTTCGCGCCGGCGAACGCCGGCAGGAACGAGTGGTGGATGTTGATCACCGGCACGCCCAGCTCGTCGAGCAGCTCGCCGCTGAGGATCTGCATGTAGCGCGCGAGCACGACGACGTCCACCTCGCCGCGCAAGAGCTCGAGCATCCGCCGCTCGGCCTCGCGCTTGCGGTCGCGCTCGACCGGCACGCGCTCGAAGGGCAACCCGAACGACTCGACGTCCTCGCGCAGGTCGCTGTGGTTCGAGACGACGTACGGCACGTCGATCTCGAGCTCTCCGCGCCGGCGGCGCCAGAGCAGATCGAGCAGGCAGTGGTCCTCGCGCGAGACGAGGATCGCGACGCGCTTTGGCACGCTCGCGTCCCACATCCGCCACTGCATTGCGAGCGGTTCCGCGACGTCGCGCGCGAAACGTGTCTCCAACTCGACGCGCTCAGGCGCCGAAAGCGCGAGGTCGAACTCCATGCGCATGTAGAACGTCCCGTCGCGCGCGTCCGTCGTGTGCTGGTCGGAGTGCACGATGTTCGCGCCCGCGTCCGTCAAGAGCTGTGAGGTCGCTGCGACGATCCCGGCGCGGTCGGGACAGGAGATCAAGAGGCGCGATATCGCGCCCCGATTCGCGCTGGCGGCGACGTCATCGGACACGTCTGCAGGATATGCGGCGTAGTCTCCCTCGTCTGATGGATCTCGACGAGACGACGCGCCGATCTGCTGCCGAGTCGGTGCACGTCGCGGTTCTCGGCGCCGGCCTGATGGGCGCGCAGATCGGCTGCGAGTACGCCCTCGGCGGCTGCGCCGTGAGCTTCGTCGTACGCGAGCGATCGCGCGCCGAGCGGCGCGTCGAGCAGGCGCTCGCGCTCGTGCTCGCGCACGAGCTCGCCGACGAGACGGCCATCGCGCGGGCTCGCACGCTGATCGGCTACGACGGGTCCGGCGGCGCAGCGCTCGCTAGCGGCGCGCGCTCGCCCGAGCTGATCGTCGAGTCGCTGCCGGAGGACCTCAGCCTGAAGGCCGACACGCTCGGCGAGCTTGCGGCGCTCTATCCACAGGCGACAGTCGCGAGCAACACCTCGTCGATCTCGATCAGCGCACTCGGCGAGGCCGCCGGCGTCGGCGAGCGGATCGTCGGCACGCACTACTGGAACCCGCCGCTGTTGATGCCGCTCGTCGAGACGATCGCCGGCGAGCACACACCGCGAAAGCTGCTCGTCGACGTGCTCGAGCTGCTGCGCGCGATCGGCAAGCGGCCGGTCGTGCTCGAGCGCGAGGCGACCGGCCTGTTGTGGAACCGGCTGCAGCTCGCCGTGCTGCGCGAGTGCGAGTGGCTCGTCGAGCACGGCGTCGCCACTGCGGCGACGATCGACGCCGTGATGCGCGACGGGCTCGCGCGGCGCTGGCGCTTGACGGGGCCGTTCGAGACGGTCGGGCTCGGCGGCGCGCAGACGTTCGACGCAATCGCCGCGAACCTCTACCCCGAGCTCTCGAGCGCGACTGCGGGGCACGGCTTCGGCGCGCACGTGCCGCACGACCCGTCCGTGCTCGCGAAGCTGCGCGAGCGCCGCGACGCGCAGCTCGCGGCCGAGCTGCGCACCGAACGCGAAGCGGGCGCGCGGCGCTCAACGGCTGAGCCCAGGCCCGCGCCCGAGGTCAAGGCGCGGCCGTGAAACCCGGCGCGGCCGTTCCGTGTAGGCTATATCGACTGATCGATATGGCAAAGGCACAGGCGCGCTAGAGACTCCCGATGGCCCGCGATCCACGGCACGACATCCTCTTCGAGCCGGTCCCGATCGGGCCGAAGACGCTGCGCAACCGCTTCTACCAGAGCCCGCACTGCACGAGCTTTGGCGACGACGTGCCCGGCTCGCAGGCGGGCATTCGCGGGATGAAGGCCGAGGGCGGTTGGGCGGCTGTCAACACCGAGTTCTGCTCGGTGCACCCCTCCAGCGACGCGCGCCCGGTGATCTCGGCACGCCTGTGGGACGACGAGGACGCGCGCAACCTCAAAGCGATGGTCGACCTCGCGCACGAGCACGGCGCGCTCGCGGGCCTCGAGCTGTGGCACGGCGGCTACGCGTCGAGCAATCAGGAGTCACGGCTACCCGCGCCCTCGCCGAGCCAGGTCAGCGACGAGGCCGTCGCATCGGCCGCCTGCTACGAGCTCGACAAGGCCGGCATCCGCGAGATCCAGGGCTACTACGTCGCCGCCGCCAAGCGCGCCCGCGACGTCGGCTTCGACATCCTCAACGTGCACGGCTCCGAGGGCGGCGCGATCACGGGGCACTTCCTGATGGCGAAGCTGAACAAGCGCACCGACGAGTACGGCGGAACGCTCGAGAACCGCGCGCGCTTCTGGCTGGAGACGATCGAGCTCGTACGCGAGGCCGTCGGCGAGGACTGCGCGATCACCGCGCGGCTGTGCATCGACACGCTCAACGACAGCCCGCTCGGGATCCGCGCCGGCGAGGAGGCGTTCCAGTTCATCCAGCTCGCCGACGACCTCGTCGACTTCTGGGACCTCCAGGTCGGCGGCTGGAGCTCGATGGACTGGCCCGAGAAGAACGTTCCTGCCTCGCGCGTCGCCG
>DASZLB010000034.1:0-4954 GCA_035552575.1 Solirubrobacteraceae bacterium
TCGTCAGCAGGATCAAGCCCGGCACGACGATCAGGGCGAAGCCGATCACGATCCCGATCGCGGCGACGATGCCGACGAGGATCAGCTGCCCGATCACAGGCGTCGCCGAGCGCAGCAACTCACCGGGGCTGTGATCGCGCCGTCCGTCCTGGATGTCGGCGACGAGCTCGACGACCATGCCTGTGAACAGCGTGCCCGCGATCAGGCTGAGCAGCAGCGCGATCACCGCAAGACCCGGCGCCGCGGCGACGAGCAGCGCCGAGACGATTCCGCTGATCACGAACACGACGGCGGAGGCCGGCAGCAGCACCGAAGCCTGCTCTACGTAGATGTCGAACACGCGGCGGATCACGCCGCCGACGTCAAGACGCTCTGCCATCACGTACCTCCTCTGTTCGCTGGCCCCGCATCGCGGCGAACCCTAGGCGACCGCGACGACGCTCCGTGCGCAGCGGCGGCTCCGCTCAGACGACGGCCGCGTCGCGCGATTCCGCGCCGTCGCGCTGCTGCTCGCGCAAGCGCCGCAGAATGCCCTTGCGGCCATGCGCTTCGAGCCCCGCATACAGCTTGCGGATCTCGACGAGCACTTCGTCGGCGACCGCCTGCTGCTGCTCGCGCGTCGCGTTCTCGACGCGCTCCCAGCGCATCGCCTCGCCGTACTGCACCGTCACACGCGGGAACTGCAAGCGCTTCCAGTTGCGCACGCGCGAGGAGCCGTAGATCGCGATCGGCACGACCGGCACGCCGGTCTCGAGCGCCAGGCGACCGATCCCGCGCTTGGCCTGCTCGGCGACTTTGCCCGTGCGCGAGCGCCCGCCCTCGCAGTACATCGTGATCGCGCCGCCGCGCGCGAGGATCGCCTCGGCCGTCGTGAAGACCTCTTCGTCGCGCGCGCCGCGGCGCACCGGAAAGACGCCGCCGTGCGTGTAGACGAACTGCATCGGTTTTTTGAACAGCTGCGACTTCGCCATGAAGCGCACCTTGCGCCGGATGAAGCAGCCCATCAGGAAGTGGTCCATGAACGAGAAGTGGTTCGGCGCGAGGATCACCGCGCCGCTGCCCGGCGCGTTCTCCGAGGAGATCGATCGCGCACGCAGGAACGTGTATGCGTACAGCGAGGTGATCGTGCGCACGAGGTCATAGACCCAATCGGGCTCGCGCGTGCGTGCGCGCTCGTGGAAGCGATCGAAGTACTCCTTCGGACGCGGGTCCGCGTAGATCTGCTCGCGCATCGGTGCGAGATCGCTCATCTGTGCGCTCTACCTCTCCTGGCCCGCAAGGTTACTCCGACGCCCATGCCGGCAGTCTCGCGCATCGCCGCGATGCAATCCTCGCCCGGCCTCACGGTCGGCTGCGCGCACGCTCGAGCGCGTCACTCCAGCCGGCCAGCAGCGACGCGCGCTGATCCTCGCCGATCCGCGGCTCGTAGCGGCGCAGCGTGCGGCCGCCGAGCCCGCCGCCGTCACCGCGCAGGTCGCTCACCGTCCACAGGTTCGCGCCGACGCCCGCGAGGTAGGCCGCGCCGAGCGCTGTCGTCTGCGGCAGCTCGCCGAGCGCGACCGGGACGCCGAGCACGTCGGCCTGGAACTGCATCAGCCACCCATTCGTGCTCGCGCCGCCGTCGGCGCGCAGCTCGGCGAGCGGCTGCGGGCAGGCAACTTCCATCGCGCGCGCCGCATCGACGGTCTGGTAGGCGATCGCCTCGAGCGTGGCGCGCGCGAGGTGCGCGCGGCCCGTGCCGCGCGTGAGCCCGACGATCGTCCCGCGCGCGTCCGCGTCCCAGTGCGGCGAGCCGAGCCCCGTCAGCGCCGGCACGAAGTAGACGCCGTCGTTGCCGTCGAGGCCGCGCGCGAGCTCCTCCGTCTGCTCTGCGCGCGCGACGATCCCGAGCCCGTCGCGCAGCCACTGCACGGCCGCGCCCGTGACGAAGATCGAAGCCTCGAGCGCATAGGCGCGCGAGCGCCCGACGCCACAGGCGACCGTCGCGAGCACGCCCGGCGGCGGCTGCGGTGGCAGATGCCCCGCGTTGAGCAGCACGAACGAGCCGGTGCCGTACGTGTTCTTGCCCGTCCCCGGATCGACGCAGGCGTGCCCGAACAGCGCTGCCTGCTGATCGCCGGCGACGCCCGTCACCGGGACAGCATGACCGTGCAGCGCCTCGGGACGCGTCCGCCCGAACTCGCCGGCGCTCGCGAGCACGCGCGGCAGCGCACGTTCGGGGACGCCGAAGAGCTCGAGCAACTCTGCGTCCCAGCGCGCGTTCGCGATGTCGTAGAGCAGCGTCCGCGAGGCGTTCGTCGCGTCCGTGACGTGCTCGCCCGTGAGCTTGAAGATCAGCCACGAGTCGATCGTGCCGAAGACGGCGCGGCCCGTCTCGGCGCGCTCGCGCAGGCCGTCGACGTGCTCGAGCAGCCACTGCATCTTCGTCGCCGAGAAGTACGGGTCGAGCACGAGCCCCGTCCGCTCGCGCACGAGCGCCTCGTGCCCCTGCTCGCGCAGCTGCGCGCAGCGCGCCGCCGTGCGACGGTCCTGCCAGACGATCGCGTTGTGCAGCGGCTCGCCGCTGCGCGGGTCCCACACGCAGACCGTCTCGCGCTGGTTCGCGATGCCGAGCGCCGCGAGGTCGCCCGCGCGCACGCCCGCATCGGCGAGCGCCTCGCCGGCGACGGCCGCTGTCACGTCCCAGATCTCGCGCGGGTCGTGCTCGACCCATCCGGGCTGCGGGAACTGCTGCGAGAACTCACGGTACGCGCGACCGATCGGCTCCGCCTGCTCGTCGAAGACGAGGCACGTCGTCCCAGTCGTGCCCTGGTCGATCGCGAGGATCACGGGCGCACCGGAGAATCGCCTGCGCCATCCGAGCGTGGCGCCCCGCCCCCGTAAAGACGCCCGCCGAGGCCGCCGAGGCGCCCGCGCGCCACGTACACACGCGCGAAGTCGATCAGCTGCCGCCCACGATGGAGGAAGCCCGCGAGCGTGCGCCCGCTGGCGCGATGCGCGAGGTCGAGCTCGATCTCGGCGACACGATGGCCGGCGCGCACGGCGTCGATCGTCATGCCGACCTCCATGCCGAACCCGTGCGCGAACGGCAGCACGTCGATCAGCGCCTGCTCGCCGAGCGCGCGCTGGCCCGAGATCGGCGTGCCCGTCTGTAGGCCACAGCGCCTGCCGATCGCCCAGCGCGCAAAGCCGAGCGCGAAGCCGAAGCCGCCGCCGACACGCCTGCTGAACGACGCGACGGCGAGATCGGCCTCGCCGTCCGCAACGACGCGCGCGAGCGCCGCGAGCTCCACCGCCGACTCGCCGAGATCGCCGTCGCAGAGGACGAAGACCGACGAGCGTGCGGTATCGACTTGCGCCTTCGCGCTGCTCAGCGCCTCGCGCGCCGCGAGCGTCGCGGCCTCGCCCTTGCCGATCATGCGCCCGGCGCTCACGGCGCGCGCGCCACGCCGCGTGGCGACGCTCACCGTCGCGTCAGTCGAGCCGTCATCGGCGAGCAGCACCTGCGCGCCCGGAAACGCGCGCGCGAGCGCGTCGAGCGTCGCACCGATCAGATCGGCCTCGTTGTAGGCGGTGACGATTACGAACGTGTCCTGGTCCATGGGCTTCGCGCCGCGGCGATCGCGATGACCGGCCGTCGTCGGCGGAGGCTATTGTCCCGCCCGTCAGCGACGATCGGCGATCTCGACGGTCTGGGAGGTTCAGATGTCAGCAGTGGAGGCCCACATCACCGGCACCGTGTGGAAGATCGAGTGTGCCGTCGGAGATCAGATCGAGGAGGGCGACACGGTCGCGATCCTCGAGTCGATGAAGATGGAGATGCCCGTCGAGGCCGAGGACTCCGGCAAGGTCACGGAGATCCGCTGCAAGGAGGGCCAAGCGGTCAACGAGGGCGACACGCTCGTCGTGCTCGAGTAGCGAGCGCCCTTCGCGCAGCCGAGCGCCCTCGGCGCGAGCGCTGCACTAGCCTCCACGCGATGCCGGACACAGCCCTTCCCCGCGAGCTCGCCGACGGCAAGCTGCTGATCGACGGCCCCGCCGACGGCGTCGTGCGCCTGACGATCTGCAACCCGGCCAAGCGCAACGCGCTCGATCACCCGATCCTCGACGCGATCACGGCGACGCTCGCCGAGCTCTCCGGTGCCGCCGGCGCGGCTTCGCCGCCTGCGCGCTGCCTGCTGATCACCGGCGCGAACGGGATGTTCTCGGCCGGCTACGACATCGGCGAGATCCCGGCCGAGCAGTTCGAGCAGCGCGCGGAGAAGCTCGTCGCGCACCCGTTCACCGAAGCGATCGACGCGCTCGAGCGCTTCCCCTACCCGACGCTCGCGATGCTGCCCGGCCACACGATCGGCGGCGGCTTGGAGCTGGCGCTGTCGTGCGATCTACGCGTCGCGCTCGACGGGATCAAGCTCGGGATGCCGCCGGCGAAGCTCGGGCTCGTCTACTCGCATACCGGCCTGCGCCGCTTCATCGACGCGATCGGCGCCGCGCGCACACGCGAGCTGTTCCTGCTCGGTCGCTACATCGACGCCGCGACGGCACTGCAGTGGGGACTCGTCACGCGCGTCGCCGCGGCCGAGCAGCTCGAAGCGCTTGCGCTCGAGCTGGCCGGCGAGCTGGCCGGCAACGCGCCGCTCTCGCAGGTCGGCAACAAGCGCGTGATCGGCGCGCTGCTCGCCGCCGAGGGTACGCTCGAGGCAGACGTCGAGGCGGAGCTGATCGAGCTGCGCCGCGCGTCGTTCGCATCGCAGGACATGCGCGAGGGAATGCGCGCGTTCGCGGAGAGACGTCCGCCGCGCTGGCAGAACGAATAGCCGTCCGCAAGGCTCCATAACCTCACGGCCATGCCGCCGTTGATCACTCGCGAGGAGGCCTCGAGGCTCGGCGAGATCGAGGATCGCGCGCAGATCGAAGCGCTCGTCAAGCGCGCCTGGGAAGCCCGCGTGGAGCG
>DASZLB010000035.1:0-34675 GCA_035552575.1 Solirubrobacteraceae bacterium
GCGGGGCGCGCGCCCGTCGCCGCGACGAGCCCCGCCGTGTAGGCGCTGACGGCGATCGATGCGTCGGCACGGTCTGCCGCGAAGCGCGCCAACCGCGGCTTCGCGCCGATCTCCTCCGCGTGGAAGTACTGCACCGTGCGAGCGCGTGTCGCCGCCCGGATCGCAGCCGCCGCCGGGCTCGCGACGATGTGCGCGCTGAGCGTCACGTCCGGGCGCAGCCGCGCCGCGTGCGCCAGCGCAGCCGCGTTGAGCAGCGCGTTCTGCCCGCCGCGCAGCGCGCCGCCGCCGCGCACCCGAAGCGTCGGCACGCCGCTCTCGGCGTCGAACGCCGCCGCGCCCGCGACGTCCGGCGCGACGACGCTCGTCGCGAACCCCGTCAGCCCGCTCGCGAGCCTGTGCGCGACAATCTGGATCCCGCCCGGCGAAGGCGGGAAGTCCGGCGTCGCGATCAACAGGCGCGGGCGCCCGTGCGAGCGGCGCACGTCAGCGGCCATCGAGCCGACGGCCGTCGAGCCCGTGGAAGCGATCAGCCCACAGGCCGAGCGACAGCAGCGGCCACAGCTCGTCGCTGTGATCGCTGCTCGCCGAGTCGTGCTCGCGTACGAGCGCCGCGACGGCATCGCGGTCGAAGTAGCCCTCGCTGTAGATCGAGCCGTGCTCGAGCTGGCCGCGCAGCACCGGCGCGAGCGGCCCGCGCAGCCACTCCGCCGCCGGCACGCGAAACGCCTTCTTGCGATAGCCGCCGCGGCTCGGCGGAAGGACGCCCTCGGGCAGCATCGCGTGCACGAGCGCCTTCCCTGTGCCCGCGAGGTGCAGCGACGTGTCGAGCGAGCCCGCCAGCTCGGCGAGCCCCGCGTGCAGGAAGACCGAGCGCAGCTCGAGCGAGACGAGCATGCTGGCGCGATCGGTCTTGACGAGCACGTCGTCGGGCAGGTAGTGGCGCTGGTCGAGGTGCATCAGCCAGCGCGCCGCCGGTCCGCCGTTGCACTCGCCCGCGCGCGCCGCGACGTCGCTAAGCACGCGCCCGCGATCGAGTCCCGCCAGGCGCGGGCCGTACAGTGCCTCGCGGCGGTGGCGCCGCTCGCTCGTCATCCAGTCGACGTTGCGCTCGAGCACCGGCGTCGGCGCAAGCCGTCGGGCAGCGCGCGCGGCGCGCGGCCGGCGCGCGGCTTGGCGCAGCAGCGCACCGACGGGGCCGGCAGCAGCGTCGGGCAGCGCTGTGTGCAGCCGCCGCGCGCGTTCGAGCCAGCGGTAGCGCGGATAGCCGCCGAACAGCTCGTCCGCGCCCTCGCCGCCGAGCGCGACCGTCACGCGCGGGCGCGCGAACTCCGACAGCGCGTGCAGCGGGATCGTCGCGCGGTCCGCGAGCGGCTGATCGAGCGCCGCGAGCACGCGCGGCGCTCGCTCGGCGACGTCCGCCTGCGTCAGCGTCACCTCGTGGTGCTCGGAGCCGAGCCGCTCTGCGACGGCGCGCGCCCGCGCCGTCTCGTTCACTCCGCCCGTGTCATAGCCGACCGTGAACGTCTGCAGCCGCTGCGAGGAGGCCTCCGCGGCGGCCGACGCGACGAGCGTCGAGTCGACGCCGCCGCTGAGGAACACGCCGACGGGGACGTCGGCGACGATCCGCGTGCGCACCGACTCCGCGAACAGCTCCTTCGCCTCGGCGAGCACCGCCGCGAAGGACTCGTCGCGGTCGATCGCGAGCTCCGGCGCGGAGAACCAGCTGCGCTCCTGCGCGCGCCCGTGCTCCTGCTCCCAGCTCAGCAGATGGCCCGGCTGCAGCTGACGGACGCCCGGGACGACCGTCCCCGGGCCTGGCACATATGCGAAGACGAAGAACGCGTCGATCGCGAAGGGATCGAGCTCGCGCAGCTGCGGCTTGACCTCGAGCAGCGCCGTCAGCTCCGAGGCGAACAGCAGCCCGCCGCCGTGCTCGTGCAGGAACAGCGGCTTCTCGCCGAAGCGATCGCGCGCGAGCAGCAGGCGACGGGCCCGCTCGTCCCAGATCGCGAACGCGAACATGCCCTCGAGCGCGTGCACCATCGCCTCGCCGTACTCCTCGTAGAGGTGCACGAGCACCTCCGTGTCGCCGTTCGTCGTGAACGTGTGCCCGCGCCGGCGCAGGTCCTCGCGCAGCTTGCCGTGGTTGTAGATCTCGCCGTTGAACGCCGCCCACACGTCCCCCGTCTCGTTGCACAGCGGCTGATGGCCGCCGTCGATGTCGATCACCGACAGACGGCGCGCGCCGATTGTCAAGCCCGCGGACGGATCGCTGTGGACTCCCTCGTCGTCTGGGCCGCGGTGGCGCAGCGTCGCGCACATCGCTCGCGTCAGGCGACCGTCCGGATCCGCCGTAGCCCCTGCAATTCCGCACATTCGCGCGAACATAGCTGATCGCCACCGGATCGACTGCTGTCCCCGCGGCCGCGCCTCGCCTCCGCGGCGGCGCCGGCACGGAACGTACGCGGCCCTCGACGAAACGCTGCAGCTCCGTCCAAGACGGCGCAGCGGTCGTCAAGCATCGCGTGGTGCGCGCCGATAGACGGAGCAGAGAGAACGACCTCGCGAAACACGCCGATCCTTCGAGCCAAAGGCACCATGCACACTCCAACCCGCCTCCTCGCCCCCGCCGCGGCGCTGCTGAGCGCCGCAGCACTCGCGCCCGCACTGCTCACGCCCGCCCCCGCCTCGGCGCGCGGCGCAGGACAGAGCGACCGCGGCGCGCTGCGCGCCGAACGCGAACAGCAGCGCGCCGCGCGCGCCGAAGAACGCGCCTCCCGCGCGCAGGAACGGCTCGCGACCCGCGCATCCGAACGAGCGGAACGCAAGGCGGCACGCGAAGCCGAACGCGCCGCGCGGCGCAGCACCCGCCACGGCGGCGAAGCGCAGCAGAACGCCGCCGCCGGCGCCACGACGCCCGGCACCGAAACGGAAGGTGTCACCGTGCCGGCCGAACCGAGCGCGCCCGCGAAGCCGAGCACCCCGGCCTCCGCCGACGAACTGAAGCACTGCAGCGCGACGATCGAATCGAGCTCGAGTGAGATCACGGCCGGCGACTCCGTGACGATCTTCGGCAAGCTGAGCTGCCCGTCCGGCGTCAGCGTCGGCGAACGCGAGCTGACCGTCAGCGAGGGCCAGCAGGGAACGGCCAAGGCCGCGCTCACCGTGCTCGGCTCCGCGACGACCGAAGCCGACGGCTCCTACAAGATCGGCTCGCTCGCATTCGACACGAACACGACCTTCCACGTACGCGTCGGCCATCACGGCGCACGCGTCGTCGTCAAGGTCGCGCCGCTCGTCACGCTCAGCGGGCCGAGCCCCGCGGCGATCCTCTCGACCGTCGGCGGCGCGCACGCGCTCGGCGCACGCCCGCCCAAGGTGACATTCAGCGGCACCGTCAAACCAGGCGACGGCGGCGGTCGCGTCGCGCTGCAGGTCGCGTACGCCGAAAGCGGCGAGCAGTGGCGCACCGTCTCCTTCGCCAACGTCGAGGCCGACGGCAGCTACTCGGTCGGACACCGCTTCCGCACCGCCGGTCAGGCAAGCGTGCGCGTGCTCGCGCACAAGCGCGGGCGCAACGTCCTCGCCGCTTCCGAACCGCTCACCTACGAAGTCGTGCAGCCGCAGAACCCGCGGCTGACGATCCACTCCTCGCTCGCGCCGCTGCCCTACGGCCAGGCGACGACGATCAGCGGCGTCGCCGCCGAAGCGCCCAACCAGACGGTCACGCTGCTCGCGCACACCCACGCGGGCAACTTCGCGCCTGTGACGACCACGACGACGGACTCCGGCGGCAACTACAGCTTCGCCGCGCAGGCCCCGACCGAAAGCACCTACTACCGCGTGAGCGTCGCCAAGACGCTCTCGACGACGCTGTACGAGGGCGTCAAGCGGACGCTCACGCTCGATCCGCTGCCCGCCGCGGCGCAGGCCGGCCAGCCGGTCACGTTCACGGGCACCGTCACGCCGGCCGACGAAGGACAGACCGTCTATGCCGAACGCCAGAACGCATCCGGCATCGGCTTCCACATCGTCGCGAGCGCGACGATCGGCGCGAGCGGCTTCTCGATCGCGCACACGTTCACGAACGCCGGCAGCTACACGATGCGCATTCGCGTGCCCGGCGACCCGGCGCTGCAGACGGCGACGAGCGCGCCGTTCAGCTTCGAAGTCGCCCCCGCGGCGGCCGCGGCGCTCACGCCCGAAGCGCCGGCGTCGCCAGCCAGTTGACCACGCCGGCGCTCTCGCTGAAAGCCGTCCGCGCGATCGGCCCCTCGCCGGTGACGGCGAAGACCCTGTAGCCGAGCTCGTCGAGCAGGTCCCAGAGCGTGCCCGACTGCGAGCCGTACAGCCGCGCGGCGGCCGCGACGTGCTCGAATAGGACGATCGGCCGCGCCTGCGAGAGCACCGCGCGGGCGCCTTGCAGCACTTCGAGCTCGGCGCCCTCGACGTCGATCTTGATCATGCCCGCGTCGCGCCCGCCGAGCTCGGCGTCGAGCGTCGAGACCTGCACCTCGATGTACTGCGGACGGCCGCGCTCGTCGCTGATCTCGGGACTGCGCCGCAGGCCGCTCCAGCCGTCGAGGCTCGTGAAGTGGCAGAACTCGGCGACGCCCGGGCCCGCGCCGAGCGCGAGGCGACGGCAGTCGACGCCCGGGAATGAGCGCGCGAGCTCCTCGGCGAGCGCCGGGATCGGCTCGAAGGCGACGTGCCGCGCCGCCGGCGCGAGGCGCACCGCCTCGCGCAGGATCTGACCGCGGTTCGTGCCGACGTCGACGAACGTCGTGTCGCTGCGCAGCACGCCCGCGAGGATCGCGCCGATCGCGACCTCTTCGCGCAACGCCTGCGCCGCGCGCGGATAGAACGCGGCGAGCAGCTCCGGGCGCTCCAGGCGTCGCGAGGCTGCGCCGACGGCCCTCCGGACGAACTCCGCTCCTCGCTCCATCGCCGGCGCAGTGTCCCACAACGAACGCCCGCGAACGCGAGCTCCTGCGTTCAGAGCGCCCCAGCGCGGCGGTTATGATCGAGTGCATGGCAGAGAGCAGCCCCAGCGCCCGCCAGCGCGCCAAGAGCATCGCAACAACCTGACCGGATGACAACAGAGCCCGGCTCGGTCCTGCTCGCGACGCCTCGATGGACACGAAACGGCGGGGTGGCTGCACATGTCATGGCGAGCGCCGCCGCGCTCGCCGAGCGGGGCATCGACGTGCACGCCGTCGCGGCGCGAATCGAGTCCGACCCGCTCCCCGGCGTCACGCTGCATCACGCGCCCGACCTGTTCCGCGAGCAGCTCCTCCCTGAGGAGCGGCTCGGCGAGGCCCGCGAGCTGCGCCCGTCGGTGATCCACCTGCACCAGTTCGACGATCCGCACGTGCTCGCCTCGCTGCAGGAGATCGCGCCCGTCGTCGCGAGCGTCCACGGTTACGTCGCCTGCACCTCGACCGTCCATTACTTCCGCCCCGGCGAGGAGTGCACGCGCGCCCACGGGCCGGGCTGCGTGCCCAACCTCGCCTTCCGCGGCTGCGCGCACACGCGCGACCCGCGCACGCTGCCGCCCGGCTACAGGCATGCGAGCGCCAGCGTGCAGTCGCTGAGGCGCGCCGATCTGGCGATCTCCTACTCGAGCACGATCGACCGTCACCTCGCGACGAACGCCGTCGCGCGCCGGGCGATCGTGCCGCTGTTCGCGACGATGCGCCCGGCGCTCGCCGACGCTCGCGAACCGCGACGGCGCGTCGTCTTCGCCGGGCGCGTCGTCACGCCGAAGGGCGTCGCCGTGCTGATCCGTGCAGCGCGCAGCGTCGATGCCGAGTTCGTCGTCTGCGGCGACGGCTGGCAGCTCGAGGCGATGCGCAAGCTCGCCCGCAGGCTCGGCGTGCAGGAGCGCGTCCGCTTCACCGGATGGCTCGCGCCCGAAGAGCTCGCACGCGAGCTCGCCGAGGCCTCCGTCGTGGCGATGCCTTCGCTGTGGCCCGAGCCATTCGGGCTCGTCGGGATCGAGGCGCATGCCGCCGGGCGGCCCGTCGTCGCGAGCGCCACCGGCGGCGTGCGCGACTGGCTGACCGACGGCGTCAACGGCCTGCTCGTCGAGCCCGGCGACCCGCGCGCGCTGGCCGGCGCGCTCGAGCAGCTGCTCGCCGATCCCGACCGCCGGCACGAGATGGGCGAGGCCGGCAGAGCGCTCGTCGCGGAGCGCTACACGCCCGAGCGCCACGTCGCCGCGCTCATGCTCGCCTATGCGACGGCGCGCGCGAGCTGGGAGTCAACGCACGGCGGCGGCTCGGCAGGCTCGCGCGCCTCGGCGGCGCAGGCTGAGCCCTCGCAGCTGTGAATCCCGCCGCGAAGCCCGCGCTGCTGTGCATCTCGCAGTCGTTCGCTCCGGAGACGACGCCGACGGGCATTCGCACGAGCAAGCTGCTCGGGCGGCTCGCCGCCGAGTGGGACGTGAGCGTCGTCACCGAGGCGCACGGACCGCACGGCATCGAGGGCGTGCGCGTGCAGAGCGTGCCCGGCAAACGGCCGGCGCGGCTGCTGCGCTTGCTGCGGCGTCTGCGCCTGAACAAGCTGATCGAGCTGGCCGTCTGGCCCGACGACTCGATCTTCTGGCTGCTGCCGGCGATCCTCGCCGGGCGACGGCTGATCCGCGAGCGGAAGCCCGACGCGATCGTCGTCTTCATGATGCCCTACTCCGCAGGCCTCGCCGGCATCGTGCTGAGCCGCCTCGCGCGCGTGCCGCTCGTGCTCAACCTCGACGACTCGCCGACGTGCACCGACATGCACCCGTCGTTCCCGACGCGGCTGCACTACCGCCTCGCGAAGGGGCTCGAGGACGCCTACGCGCGCGCGGCCGACGCCGTCGTCTACGTATCCGCGACGAACCTCGCGACCGTGCGCGAGCGACAGCCGCGGCCCGTGCGCGAGAAGCTCCATCTGGTGCGCTACGGCGCCGACCCGGTCGAGGCCGTCGCGCAGCCGCAGCCGCGGCCGCGCGACGGGCGCTTCGAGATCGCCTACGTCGGCGCGATGTCCGGCTGGTGGGCGCTGATCGAAGCGGACGCCGAGCCCGGTCTGGCCAAGCGCGTCTTTCGCGCCTGGAACCGGCTCGGGCGCTACGAGCGCTACGCGCTCGACGAGCGCACCTCCTCGCCGGCCGTCATCGGGCGCGCGATCGTCGGACTCGTCGCGGCCGAGCCTGACCTGGCGGGGCGAGTGAAGCTCGCGATCCACGGCAACCCATACCCGCCCGAGGTCGTCGCGCGAGCGCTGCAGCAAGCCGGCGTGCAGGACGTCGTCGACGTCGGCGGGCCTGTGGCGCACGAGCACGTCGCGCAGATCGTCGTCGCCGCCGACCTGCTGTTCCTGACGCTGCCGACGCGAACCGACGGCTCGCGCGGCGGGCGAATCTCGGCGAAGACGTATGAGTACCTCGCGACCGACCGGCCGATCCTCGCCGCCGTGCCGCCCGGCGAGAACTGGGACTACCTCGCGGGGAAGCCCGGCGTCTGGCTGCTCGCGCCCGACGACGAGCAGGGCATGCGCGCCGTGATCGCCGAGCTCGCGCAGGCGAAGCTCGCGGGCAACCCCCTGTCGTTCGACCGCAGCGAGCTCGCCGAGCAGCTCTCCTACGACACGCGAGCGCGCGAATTCGCGGGCGTCGTGCGTGCGGCGATCGCGCGCCGCTAGGCGGACGCGCGCGGCGTCGCGAGCACGTGCACGTACCACTCCGCCTCGCGTGGCGGGATCTGCGGCGTCTCGACGGCGCGCACCTCGTAGCCATGTGACTCGAGTAGCTCCGTTACCGCGACGTTGGTCCCGTGCAGCTCGCAGATCAGCGTCGGGCGATGCTCGCCGAGCAGCTTCGCCGCTCCGCGCAGCGCCGCGACCTCGGCGCCCTCGATGTCCATCTTCACGAGGTCCGGCGCGGCGTGGCTGTCGAGCTGCGCGTCGAGCGTCGAGACCTCGACGCGGACGCGGCCCGAGACGTCGCTGTCGCGCTTGAACGCCGTGTCGCCGCTCGTGTCGAGCTTCGCCCACGTCGGAGAGGCGTGGATCTCGAGCTCGGCCTCGCCCTCGGCGTCGCTCAGCGCGATCGGCGCGAGCCGCACGTTGGCGATCTCGTTCAGCGCGAGGTTGCGGCGGATCGCCTCCTGGTTGGCCGGCAGCGGCTCGAACGCGACGACCTCGCCGTCGCCGACGAGGCGCGAGGCGATCAGGCTGTAGAAGCCGACGTTCGCGCCGACGTCCCAGACGACGCCGCCGCGGCGCACGTGCTCGGCGAAGACATCCTGGATCAGCGGCTCGCTCGTGCCCAGCGCATAGCCGGCCGCGGCGCCGGCCGGGTCGATCCGCAATCCGGCCGCGTGCCCATGCGCGACGACGCGCGCGCCGTGCAGGAGCCGCGAGCTGAGCGCCTTGACGACGGGGCCGATCAGCGGCCTGAACTGCTGGCGACCGGCCCAGCGCAGAGCCGGCGCCGGCACGCGGTCAACCAGGCCCATGGCCCGCCAAGCTATCAACGCCGGCTCGCTCGCCGGCGTCGCCGGCGGCCGGTGCGCCCGGCCGCACGCGGACCGCCGGGCGCAGGCGCGAGAAGACGAGCGCGAACGGGGACTGCATCGCTTTCGTCAACAGCGATCGCCGCGGCGGCGCGCCCGGACCGCGCAGCGCGATCACCTCCGAGCGCTTGAGGAAGCGGTTGCCCTGCAGCGGGCTGCCCGTCCGCAGCGCCGTCAGGTCCGGGATCGGCGCGCGCGAGCCGGTCCGCTTCAGGATCTGGCCGAGCACGCCGGCGGGATCCGCGAGGAAGTCCTCGTGGCGCACGAACATCCGCCGCTCGCGCGGCTGGCGCGCGAACGCGCGCAGCGCGAGCAGGTGCGTGACCCACAGCTGCGCGTTCGTCACGAACGCGGGCTTCGACGGCGAGTCGGCGTGACGCGCGTCGAAGGAGTCGACGACGCCCTGCGGGTCGCGCACGAGGAACAGCAGGTACAGCTCGATGCCGTCGAGCGCCTGCAGCTCGATCGCGCGCAGCGGGTAGTGCGAGGTGTCGACGATCTGGCTCGAGCCCGTCTGGCGCGCGATCGCGCGATACAGGTCCTCGTAGATCCGCCTGTACGGGCCACGCAACCGCCGCCTGCGCAGCCACTTGTGCGGGCGGTAGATCACCGACGATCGATCGAGCGTCAACTGCGTCTCGTGGCCGAACAGCTCCTCGGCGTCCGGCACTTCCTCGGCGATCGCGCGCCACAGCCGCGCGCCGGCCTCGCCGCCGAACGACGGCACGCCCTTGCGCGTCAGCCACGAGTGCAGCTCGCCGGCGAAGAACACGCCGTCGCAGTTGCCGAGCGTCACGCCGAGCACCGTGCTGCCGCTGCGGTGCGCGCCGATCACGTAGATGACCTTCGGCTTCTCCGTGGTAGCCGGCTCAGCCATCGGATGACCCATGCGGCGTCGGTGTCGCGACCGGCCGCAGCCGCGCGAGCAGCGGGCGCCAGCAGCTCTGCAGCAGCTCGGTCGAGCGCGACCAGCGCGCTGTCGGTCGCGTCGAGCGTTCGACCGCGATCGTCTGCGACATGATCAGCGAGTTGCCCTGCAGCGCGACGCCGGCGCGCAGCGCCGTCAGATCGGGCGGCGTCACCTCCGTGCCGAGGCTCTCGAGGATCTGGCGCAGCACGCCCTCGGGATCGGCGACGAACGACTCGTGGCGGACGAACACGCGCCGCTCGCGCGGCTGGCGCACGAAGACGAGCAGCGAGAGCAGCTGCGTCAGCCACAGGTTCGCGTTCATCGTCAAGATCCGGATCCGCCGCTCGGCGACTTCGTGGCGGCTGATCTCGCGCACGTTCGAGGCGACGACGTCCTGCGGGTCGCGCACGAGCAGGACGAGGTACAGCTCGACGCCGCCGGCCCGCTGCAGCTCGCGCGCGCGCAGCGGGAAGTGCGAGGAATCGACTATGTAGCTCGCGCCGGCCGTGCGCGCGATCGCACCGAAGAGCTTCTCGGAGACCTGCCGGTAGCGGCGCAGCATCGCGCGGCGCTCAGAGAAGCGGTCGAGCCGCAGCAGCGAGGACGATCGCTCGATCAGCCGGTTGACCTCGCCGCCGAACAGCTCGTGCGCGCCGCTGTCGCGCATCGCCTCGCGCACGTCGTCCCAGAACCTCGTCCGCTCCGCGCCGCCGAGGCTCGGCTTGCCCGAGACGAGCAGCCACTCGTCGACCTCGCCGGCATAGAACGAATCCGAGCAGTTGCCGAGCGCGAGCCCGAGGATCGTGCTGCCGCTGTGCCCGGCGCCCATCACGTAGACGACTTTCGCGACCTCCGGCGCCGCGCTTGGCGTGCGAGCCGCCGCCGGCTCAGCCGAGCCAAGCGCCGCCGTCGAGCCGTGGGTTGACCTTTGCGGCTCAATCATGCGGAGCGGCAGTCTACCGCCGCCCCGACGCGCGCCGCCGCTGCAGATCGCCTCGTGCAGCCGCTAGGAACCGCGTCCGTCCGCAGCTTGCCGCTCTGCCATGACCGCAGCGTGCGTCGCCGGTGTGAGCCGCGCGAAGAGCACGCGCCACGGCGACTGCAGCAGCGCCGTGAGCAGCGAGCCGCGTGCGGCAGTCGCCGGTCGCGAGCTCAGCGCGACGAACTCCTCGCCGAGCAGCCGGTTGCCGTGGAAAGCGATCCCCGTACGCAGGTGCTCGAGATCCGGCTTTGCCGCATGCGAGCCCGCCGCACCGCCCACGCTCGCCCGCTTACCCCCGCGGGCTCCGGCGTCGGCCCCGGCCCCGGCTCCGGCTCCGGCGAGGATCTGCGCGAGCACGCCGAGCGGATCGGCGAGAAAGTCCTCGTGGCGCACGAGCAGCCGGCGCTCGTGTGGCTGGCGCAGGAAGACGAGCAGCGAGAGGCCGTTCGTCAGCCACAGGTAGGCGTTCGCCGCAAGCGTGCCGAAGCGGCGCTCGGCTACGTCGCGGCGAGCGAGCGAGGCGACGACGCTCTGCGGGTCGCGCACGAGATAGAGCAGGTGCAGCTCGATCCCGTCGAGCGCCTGCAGCTCCCGCGCGCGCAGCGGATAGTGCGAGGTGTCGACGACGACCGTGGCCTGCGCGAGGCCGGCCACGACCACGTAAAGCCGCTCGGAGACGCTTCGGTAGCGCGCGCGCAGGCGCCGGCGCGTTCGCCACTTGCGCGGGTCGAGCAGCGCCGAGGAGCGCTCGAGCCAGCCGGTCCGCGCGGCGAACACGTCCTGCACGTCGCCGACCTGGCCGAGCGCTTCGCGCCAGAACGCGTGGAGCGCCGGGTCCTCGCGCCGCGGAGCGCCTTCGCGGGCGAACCACTTGTCGAGCTCGCCGGCGAAGAAGACGCCTTCGCAGTTGCCGAGCGCGACGCCGAGGATCGTGCTGCCGCTGCGCCCGGCGCCCATCACGTAGAGGACCTTCGGCCGCCGCCCGCTCGGCGCGCGCTGAGGCTCGGAATGCGCTGGCTGAGGCTCGGAATGCGCTGGCCGCGACATCGCGCGGCAGTCTCCCACAGCCGCTAGCGACCGGTGACTTCGCGCAGCAGCGCCGCGATCGTGCGCGCGGCGCGCGGCGCGCTCATCCGCTGCTCGGCGAACTGCCGCCCGCGTACAGCCAGCCGCTCACGCGCCTGCTCGTCCGCGAGCAGTTCGCCGAGCGCGCCGGCGAGCGCCTGTGAGCTTCGCGGCACGAGCCCGGCCGCGCGCGCGTCGGCGAGCTCGCCCCAGCGCCGCGGTCCGTCGAGCGCGAGCACCGGCGCGCCCGATGCGAGCGACGCGGCGAGCGTCGTCTTGCGCGAGTTCGGACCGAGCGGATCGACGAACAGCAGCAGCTCGCATGCAGCGAGCGCGTCGGAGAGCTCCTGCGCGGTGAGCAGACCCGAGAACGACGGCGCGCGGGCCAAGCCCGATTCGCGCGCGGCCGCGAGCCACGCCTCGCCTGCCGGCGACTGCGCACCGGGCGCGCCGAGCAGGTGCAGCGTCGCATCGACGCCGCGATCCTGCAGCACGCGCAGCGCGCCGAGGACGAGCGCGATCGTCTCGCGCTCGTAGGCGTAGCCGAACAACCCGATGCTCGCCGCCTCCGAGCCCTCGTGGGGCGGTCGCACGGCGGGCGCCGGGAGGTTCGAGAAGACTGGCGCGACCGCGACGGGCCGCTTCGCCAGCCAGCGACGCGAGGCCAGCCACTCGGCCTGGAAGTCGGTCGTCGCGACGAGCGCGTCGGAGGCGCGCACAACGTCGATCAGCAGCGCGCGCTGGCTGAGCGCCCAAACGGCCCCGCGCGCGCCGTCGCGCCGCCACGGATAGACGAACTCGTGCAGCAGCGTGACGAGCGGCAGCCCGGCGCGGCGCACGGCCGCGAGCGCCGGGTGAGCGAACAGCGGCAGCCCGCGGTAGGAGTAGGAGAAGACCGAGTAGTGCAGCAGCGCCGCCTCGGCGCGCGCATCGGCGAGTTCTGCCGGCAGCGCCTTCGTCCACGCGCCGACCTGTGCGCGCGCCGGGCCGAGCGTGCCGTCTCGGCGGTCGAGCCAGTGCGTCGAGCCTGGGCATCCCTCGCGCTCGAGCGCCGCCGCGAGCAGCGCGCCGTGATCGCGCACGCCGCAGATCGCCGTCGTCGAGATGCCGAGCGATGCCGTGCGCGGCCCGCCCGCGGCGGCATCCTGCGCGAGCGCCATCAGCCGCCGCCGGCCGCAGACGCCGGCGCGCGGCTCGTCGCGAAGACCTCGCCGCGGTAAGCCGCCTCGAGCGCTTCGGTGAGCGCGTCGAGGTCGCCCGTCGGCAGGATCAGCCCGCTGCTCGGCGCGTCGATCAGCTCCTTCATCCCGGTGTCCTCGCTGACGATCAACGGCACGCCGCAGGCGAGCGCCTCGGCGGGCGCGTAGGCAAAGCCGTCCTCGTAGGCCGGATGCACGCAGACGCTCGCCGAGCGCAGGCGCCCGAGCGGGTCGCCCGGGCTGACGAGGATCCGCGCGTCCGCCGCACACGCGCGCTCGAGAAAGCGCCGCATCGCGCGCGTGCCCCAGCCGCCGACGAGCACGAGCGAGATGTCGGCGCCCGGCAGCCTGCGCACGGCGTCGATCAGCAGCGGCACGCCCTTGTGCACCGCGAGGCTGCCGACGTAGACGATCTCGAAGCGCCCGCCGGGCTGCGGCGGCGTGCGCATGACATAACGCGGATCGGGCGTCAGCGGGAAGTCGACGAGCCGCTCCGCCGCGAAGCCCTCGGCCAGGAACGACTCGCGCACGTAGCGCGAAGAGACGAAGATCCGCTCGGCGTGCTCGTACTCGGCGAGGTTGCGCTCGAGCAGGCGCGTCGTCCACGATCCTTCGAGCGGGTAGCGCTCGCGGGCTTCGGCGTGACGGCGCGCGACGTGGCGGATGTGCGAGTTCGCCGAGACGAGCGTCAGCGAGCGATAGCCGGCGCGGCGCGCGGCGGCGAACTGCGTGAGCGCCTGTCCGTTGAAGGCGATCAGGTGCTCCGCGTCGCCTGGCAGCCGCGAAGCTGCGTATGCGTCGAAGTCGGACATGAACGCGCGCGTGCGCACCCCCGGAGAGATCGGCAGCGGCAGTCGCGCGATCGCGCCGCTCGCGCGAGGTCGCTCGCCGGCGGGCGCCCAGCCGCGCAGCGCGCCCGTGGGAGCCCCGCGCGAGGAGCCGCTGATGCACTCGCCCGGCCGCCCGGCGCGCTCGAGCGCCGCGGCGATCTCGCCGAGGTGCCGCCCGAGGCCGCCGCCGCCGAGCGGCGCCGAGCACGACACGACGACGCGACCCGACGGCAATGCGGCCTGCTGCGCGCGCAAGGCCGCTTCCCGCCAGCCCGCGCTCGGCGCCGCGTCGCCTCGATCGGCCGCTACGCCCGGCTCAGCCGAGGCCGTCATAGCCCCAGAGCGCGACGAGGTCGCGGTCCAGATACTCGCTGAGCGCCTGCACCTCTCCCTTGAAGCGGCGGCGCAGCTGCAGCATCAGCTCCTCGTCGGGCGGCGGCGGCGCGCCCATCACGAGATGGCGCTGCGTCGCGAGCATCGCGCGGTTGCGCAGCTCGCTCGGCATCACCGTCTTCAGCCCGGCCTTCAGCGCCCGCGAGACCGGGCCGCGGCCGACCGAGACGACGTTGAGCAGTTCGTCGATCTGCTGCGATCGCATCCGCGCCGTCGTCGGATTGGCGTCGAGCACGTCGAGCGGCGCGTCGGCGTCGACTTCGAGGAAGCGGCGCACCGCGCGCACGGTCCCCTCGTTGTCACGGCGGAAGTCGTCGTAGATCAGCACGAGCACCTGCTCCGGCGGGAACAGCTCGTGGTAGCGGCGGAGCTGCTCGACATAGCGAACGTGGTCGGAGTAGAGCAGCAGCTGCGGGCGGTGCGAGCGCCGCGGCACGCGCTTGCCTTCGCGCCTGGCCGCCTCGAGGCCGATCGCCTTGCGCAGCGTCTTCGCGCTCTCGACATGCGTGCGCAAGAGCTGCAGGTGCAGCGAGCGCAGGAAGCTCGCCGGCTCGCGCAGGATCGCGACGATCTTCGCGTCCGGGCGGACCTCGGCGATCCGCGCCGCGGCCGTACGCGAGAGCAGGTAAGAAGAGGATGCCTCGCCGATCCGCTGCTGCGGGCCGGCGTCGAGGAACAGCGCGCGATACTGCTCGATCGTCTCCAGCGGCGGCGCCGAGCGTGGCGGCTGAAAGCGCGGTGCCATGTCGCTGGCGAAGTACCACGGCTCCTTTAGCTCGGGCATGAAGATCTGCGGGTGATGGCGGAGCATCTCGTAGAGCGCAGTCGTGCCGCTCTTCGGCTGACCGACGATGAAGAAGTCCGGCACCCGCTGCAGTGGCGCGCTCGCGGTCGCGGCCGCCTCGGCCGATGCGGTCATGTCCCGGAGTCTAACTCGCGCTTTCGCGCGCTTTGGCGGCTGCTGCCCGAGCGAAATCGTCATAGCCCCACAGCTCGACCATGTCGCGATCGAGGTACTCCGCGAGCGCCGCGACCTCCGCTGCGAAGCGATCGCGCAGCTCTGCCATCAGCCGCTCGTCGAGCTCGAGCGGCTCGCCGAGCTGCGCGCGGCGCTCGATCGCGATCGCCTCGTGGCGCAGCCTGCGCGGCGTCAGCGCCTTGATCGCGCGCTTCGCGCGGCGCGCACCCGGCCCGCGCCCGAGATACAGCGAGCGCACGAGCCCCGATACGCGCGGAGCGCGAACGCCGACCGTCGGGTTGACGTCGGTCGGCTCGATCGCGACCGTGTCGTCGACGCCGAGGAAGCGCAGCACGCGGCGCACCGTGCCCTCGTTGTCGGCGCGGAAGTCCTCGTAGACGAGCACGAGCATCCGCTCGCGCCCGAACTGCTGCTCGTAGCGGCGCAACTGCTCGACGTAGCGGACGTGCTCGGAGTAGAGCAGCGCCTGCGGCCGCGTCGAGGTGCTCGGGATGTCGTTGCCCTCGCGGCGCCTGCCCTCCAGCGCGATCGCCTTGGCGAGGTCGCGCTCGGTCTCGACGCCGGTCTGCAGGAACTGCATGTGCAGCGAGCGCAGGAAGCTCGCCGGCTCGCGCAGGATCGCGACGATCTTCGCGTCCGGCTGCAGCTCGGCGATCCGCGCGGCGGCGTGCTCGGAGAGGAGGTAGGAGGGCGTCGCCTCGCCGGCGCGCTGCTCCGGCGCGGCGCCTGCGAACAGCGCGAGGTACCCGTCGAGCGTGTGCGGATGGCGCTCGGCGTTCGCCGCTTTCGGACCCGAGCGCAGCTCCGGGACGAAGTACCACGGCTCCTTCACGTCGGGCATGTAGACCTGCGGATGGCGCCTGAGCATCTCGTAGAGCGCGCTCGTGCCGCTCTTCGCATGGCCGACGACGAAGAAGTCCGGCACGCGCCCGCGAGCGTCGCTGTTGACCGTCGCAGACGGCTCAAGCGATGCTGTCATAACCCCAGAGTCTAACTACGTCGCGATCGAGCAAATCGGCCAGCGCGACGACCTCCGGCTTGAACCGCCGGCGCAGCTCGGCCATCGTCTCGGCGTCCTCGGCCGGCGCCTCCGCGTACAGCAGGCGCTCGCGAATCGTGCCCACGGCGCCGCGGCGCAGACGCTGCGGCACGACCTTCTTGATCGCCGACTTGAGCGCCAGCGAGAGCGGGCCGCGACCGACCGAGACGGCGTGCAGCAACTCGTGCGCGCGCTGCGAGCGAGCGCGCACCGTCGGGTTGGCGTGCAGCGGCTCGACCGGCGCCGAGTCGTCGACCTCGAGGAAGCGCAGCACCTCGCGCACGGTCGCCTCGTTGTCGGCGCGGAAGTCCTCGTAGGCGAGCACGAGCAGCTGCTCGTGCGGGAAGACGGCTTCGTAGCGGCGCAGCTGCTCCGCGTAGCGCACGTGCTCGGAGTAGAGCAGCGTCTGCGGCCAGTACGTATACGGCGGGATCCCATGCCCCGCGCGCCTGGCCGGCTCCAAAGCGAGGGCCTTCGCGAAGTCGTTCTCGGTCTCGATGTAGGTCTGGACGAACTGCAGGTGCAGCGATCGCAGGAAGCTAGCCGGCTCGCGCAGGATCGCGATTATCTTCGCGTCGGGACGGACCTCGGCGATCGCCTGTGCCGCCGTGTGCGACCACAGGTACAGCGGCGAGGCCTCGCCGGCGCGCTGCTCGGCGCCGGCGCCCGCGAACCACGCCCGGTACTGCTCGAGCGTCCGCGGCGTGCCTTCCGGTCGCGGCGGCGTGCGTTCGCGCAGCTCCTCGGCGAAGTACCACGGCTCCTTGCCGTCGGGCATGAAGATCTGCGGATGGCGGCGCAGCATCGAGTAGAGCGCCGTCGTGCCGCTCTTCGGGTGCCCGACGATGAAGAAGTCCGGGATGCGGCCGCTGACGGGCATTTCGGCCGGCGGCGCTAGAGCCCGGTCGTCGTTCCGGCGGCGAGCTGCGAGGCGTGGCGGTAGTAGCTGCTCTGCGTCTGCAGCAGCGCTTTCGTGTCGAACGCGACGAGGCGCCCGTCGACGATAACCATCACGCGATCGCAGATCTCGAGCGTCGACATGCGGTGGGCGATGATGAACAGCGTCAGCTCGCTCTTGAGCGCCGTCAGCGACTCGCCGATCAGCGTCTCGGAGTGCGGGTCCAGGGCGCTCGTCGGCTCGTCGAGCACGAGCACCTCCGGGCGCGCCGCGAGCGCCCTCGCCAGACAGATCCGCTGCTGCTGACCGCCGGAGACGGCGTCCGCGCGCGGGCCGACGACCGTGTCATAGCCCCGCGCCCAGCCGACGACGTCGTCGTGGATCCGCGCGAGCCGCGCGGCGCGTTCGACGGCCTCGTCGTCGAGGTCGCGGAAGAAGCGGATGTTCTCGGAGACCGTCGCGTGCAGCAGGCGCGGTTCCTGCGGCACGTAGGAGACCTGCCGGTACCAGTCCTCGCGCGCGTACTGATCTGCGGCGAGGCCGTTGATCGCATATCTGCCCGTGTCGGGTTCGCGCAGCTGCAGCAGCAGCTGCACGAGCGTCGACTTGCCCGCGCCCGAGGGGCCGATGATCCCGATCACCTCGCCGCCGGCGACGTCGAAGCTGATCTCTGAGAGCACCGGGCGCTCGGGGTCGTAGCCGAAGGAGACCTCCTGGAAGGACACCTCGACGACGCGCGCGAGCGGCTCGGAGCCATAGACCGGCGCGCTGTCCTCGTAGCGCTCGATCGCCTCCTGCGTGCGTTCGATGAACGGCAGCGATTGCGCGAGGCCCTGGTAGGCGCCCTGCACGAGCTGGCCTGCCGTGCCGGCGCGCAGCAGCACGAGCACGACTGCCGCCAGCGAGCCGGCGTGCGTGCGCCCGGCGGCGACGAGCCCGGCGATGCCGCCGACGACAAGCAGGTAGATCAGGCTCTGGTAGAAGTTCATCACGAGCCGGTTGAGCAGCTGCGTGCGGTAGTAGTACTCGCGCGAGCTCTCGACGAGCTTCGAGATGCGCCCGCGCTGGGCGCCGGAGACGCCGAACACGTGGCTCTCTTCGGCGACGCGAATCGACTCGGCGATCCCGCCCGCGTACTCGACCTGCGCTTTCGAGAGCGCGCGCGAGTACTTGACCCCGCGCGAGCGCAGCGGCCGCAACAGGCCGAACAGGCCGACGGTCGCGGCCGCGACGGCGACCGCCGCGAGCGGGTTCAGCGCGACGGCCGATCCGAGCAGGACGAGGAACGTGAAGCTCGAGGTGATCAGGCTCGTCGCCTGCAGCGCCCCGCCCGTCGCCGACATAACCTGGCTCGTCGTCGTCTCCTGCAGCTGACCCTCGCGGTCGCGCGACTGCACCGACCAGGAGGCGCGCGTGAAGGCGTCGAACAGCCTCGTGCGCATCGTCGCCTGCACGTCGGAGGCGATCCGTGCCGGCAGGACCGAGATCGGGAACTGCAGGAGGATCCGCAGGACGACGAGCCCGAGCGCGACGAGGATCAGCGATTTCATCGACGCGTCGACGTGGATCGGCCCGTGATCGAAGTGGACTTTCTTGTGGCCGCTGACGAGCGTCGCAGCGACCTGCGCGATCAGCGCGAGCGTGCCCGATTCGGTGAAGCCCGAGAAGATCGAGCAGATCGCGAGCACGACGACGGAGCTGCGCCGCTTGCCGAGCAGCAGGCTGATCCGGTAGCGCATCGAGCCGCGCTCCGGCCCGCGTTTTTTCGACAGCGGGCTCATGCAGCGACCGGGACGGCCATCTCGAGCTCGTGCGCGTGCCCCGCTGCCCGCGCGCCGCGCCGTGCGCGCCCAGGACCGGCGAACCAGTACGCGGCCATGCCGACGGAGAGCCAGAAGTAGGGGCCGGAGGCGGTGCTCGTGATGAACGGCCCCGAGAAGCCCTCGAGCGCAAGCGCGACGAACGGCGCGAACGCCCCCGCGAGCATGATCGCGAGCTCACCGTCGGCGACGCCGCGCATCCCCGTCGCGACGAGCACGATCACGTAGAGCGTCAGCGCGATCCAGACGATCAGCCCCGGCCCGCCGAGTTCGTCGGCGACGAGGTTGTACTGCGTCTCCGCACTGACCCCATGCCCTTCGACGAGTTCGGTGACCTTGCCGCCGAAGCCGCCCGCCGCGCCGACCGTCCCGAGCCCGACGCCGAGCGGCGCCGAGGAGAGGAATTTGGGGATGTTCTGCCACGCCGAGGACTTGTGGCTCGGCACAGTCGAGGCCGCTTCGCTCGGCGCGATGCTTTCGTAGCGCTTGAACGTGCCGCCGCCGACGGCCGAGACGAACAGCGCGCCAAGCGGGATCGCGAGCGCGACGACGACGAGCATCGCACCGAGCGCGCGCGAGACCCGCCGCCCGGCCAGCGATGCGAGCGCGGCGAACGCGAGCACGGCCAGCACGGCGCCGATCACCTGCAATCGCCCGAGGCCCGTCGCCACCGCGACGAGCGCCCCGAGCGCCAGCACCGCGGCGACCCATCTTCGCCGCGAGCGCCACGTCGCTAGCAGCGCCAGGCAGCAAGGCAGCGCGATCACGCCGACGCCGCCGCTGAAGCCACTGTCGGAGCCGAGCCCGAGCGGGCGCACGCGCGCCTCTCCTTCGCTCGAGTACGTGCGCGCGATCGAGCCCTTTTTGCCGACCGTCGTCGGCTGCACGAGCGCACGATAGCCCGGCCCCCAGGTCGCGAGCTGGGCCGGGCTGAGCGTCGTCTGGTAGGCCGCAACGGCGCCGTTTGCCAGGCCGATCACGCCGATGATGATGAATAGCTGGCGCAACCGCTTCTTCGAGCGGATCAGCGCGTAGCCGAAGAAGAAGAACGGCACCCACTGAAGCTCCTGGCGGAAGCCGCCGAGCGCGTGCAGGATCCCCTGAGTCTTCGGATTGAACGCCATCAGCACGACGACGGCGACGAACGCCAGCACCCAGCCCGACAGCGGCGGCAGCCTGACCTTCTCACGGCGCGCGAGCAGGCGCAGCACCGCGCCGAGGCAGATCGCGAGGATCAGCACGTTGCGCACGGCCGCCGTCGCTTCGCTGCGCCCGATGCCGAGCTTGACCGGGCCGTCGAGCAGCCCGAGATAGACCGCCACGAGCCCGACCGTGACCTCCAGGCGGCTGTTGACGATCAGCGTGACGATCGCGAGCACCGCGACGATCGCTCCGAGCACGACGAGCACGCTCGTGTGCGGTAGCGCGACCGTCAGCCCGAGCGCGATCGCCGCCGGAACGATGCCTGCGAGCGCGACGAGCGCGAGATCGCGGATGCGTCTGTCGAAGACCACCGGATGCACCGCGCCGGCTCCCCCCGACAGGCGCAGGCGTGGTGCGGTCATCGCCCGATCAGCTTCCCCGTCCGCGATCGTCCGTCACCCGTCGCAAACCCGTAGCGGTCCATTTCCCTGCGCGGCAGGCAGTTCGCCGCGATGCCGAGCGGTCGCACGTCCGACTGTGCGAGCAGCTGCACGAGGCGCTGCGCCGACATTTCACGTGTGTGACCGGCGCGCGCGACGATCACGACCGCGTCGACGAGCTTCAGCAGCGGCATCACGTCGCTCACCTCCAGCGGCGACGGCGCGTCGATCAGCACGTAGTCGAAGTCTTCGGCGACCGAGTGCAGCAACTCGGCCATCGCCGGATGCGCCAGCAGCGCCGGCGGGTTGGCGACCGCGCCTCCGCCGGCCAGCAGGAACAGCGCGCCCGCGTCCTGCGCCTCGGCGAACGTCGCGACCGGCGCCGCAACCCAAGCCGGCGTCTCGGCGCCGGCCGGCGTCGCCGCAGGCACGGCGGCCGGCACCTCGGCGAGCTCCGACGGCGAGATCGGGGGCACGCGCTGCGCCGCCTGCGTCACCGTCAGCTTGCCCGTCAGCACCTCGGCTAGCCCCTGCGAGGGGTCGAGGCCGAGCATCCGCGCCTGCGCCGGTCGGCGGAAGTTCGCCTCGAGCACCGCGACGCGCTGGCCGGCGTCGCGCTGCACGAGCGCCAGGTCCGCCGCGAGCGTCGACTTGCCGTCGCCGGCGTCGGCACTGACGAACAGGACTGTCCGCGATCCTCGCGCGCGACGCGGGTCGGGCGTCACGCCGAGCTGCAGCGCCGTGTGCAGCCGCCGTAGCGGCTCGACGAGAAAGCGCGACGGCGCCGGCACGCCGTCTCGGCGCACGATCGGTCGCCTGACCTTCGGAAAGCCCGCGAGCGTCTGTGCCGAGTAAGCCGACTCGATGCCGGCGAGCGAGCGCAGGCGACGGTCGAAGCGCCCGAGCGCATATGCGGCGATCGCCGCGAGGACGAGCCCGACGACGAAGCCGAAGATCGCGTTTTTGCGCGGCTTCGGCGAGAGCAGCACGGCACCGGCCGGCTTCGCGGGCTTGATCTGCTGGGCGCCGGCGACGGCGAGGCTCGCTTCGAGCTGGTTGATCTTGCTGCTCAGCGAGGCCGCCTGCAGCAGGCTCGACGTGCTCGGCGCTTTCACGACAGGCGCAGGCGCTTTGCTCGTGCCCGTCGTCGTTTTCGCCGTCGTCTTCGGCGTCGCCACCGGCGTGCTCGTCGCTTCGATCCTGCGTAGCTGGCGCTGCGCGATCGCGATCGCGCGTTCGGTCGCCCGCGTGCGGCTGGCGTGCTGGCGCCGGATGAACGCGCGCGCGACCGAGTTCACGAGCAGCGCCGCCGTCGTCGCTTTGTGCGCTTCGGCCGTGATCGTGATGAACTCGCTTTTTTCCGGCGACTTGGCGCGAATCTTGCTGCCGTGGATCGCCGCCTTGTCTTTCTTGTTCAGCTTCTGGCGAACTTCTTCGATGACGATCGAGTTGATGATCGCCACCTGGTTGGCGATGTTCGCCGTCTGGCTTTTGGTGGTCGTCTTTTCACCGGGAGCCTGTTCTTCGAGGCTGGCGCCGAGATATACCTGCGTCGTCGACTGGTAGACGCGCGTCGCGTGCTTGTAATAGAAGTAGCTCGCGGCGCCGACGACGAGTCCGACGATCAGGATCAGCCACTTGCGCCTCCACAGCGGAAGAAGGATGGAGGTGGCGTCGCTCGTCTCGGTCATCGACTTCAGGATCCGTCCGCAGGCCGGTCGGGAGCCATCATACGGTCTGTCGTAATTTGCGACTAAAGAGTATCGGGCCAAAAGCGACGCCTGGCAAGGCTGCGTGCAACGATGTCGCGGTGTCAAGCCCCCCGCCCCGGCGCGAGCCCTCGCCCGTCTCGCCGCCGGCCGGCGAGCGTGCTCGCGGGCGGCTGCTCGCGGTCAGTCACCCCTCGGTCGTGAGCGTCAACCAGGAGGTCTACCGCGAGCTGCAGGAGCGCGGCTGGGACGTCACGATCGTGCTCCCGAGCCGCTGGCGCAGCGAGTACACCCAGCGCGACATGACGCCGCAGGTGCTCGACGGGATGGAGGCGTCGCTGCGGCGCACGCCCGTGGCACTGCGCGGGCGCCCGCAGCGCCATCTCTACCTCGCCAACGCCGCCGCATTGGTGCGAGGCGCACGAGCGGACGTGGCGTTCGTCGAGGCCGAGCCGTTCTCGCTGGCGGCGACGCAGTGGGGCCGCGCGCTGAAGCGCCTCGGCGTGCCCTTCGGCGTGCAGTGCGCGGAGAACATCGACCGCCGCCTGCCGCTACCCGTGCGCCTGCTGCGCTCGCGCGTGCTGCGCGACGCGGCGTTCGTCGCGGCGCGCTCGGACAGCGCCGCGCGGCTAGCGCGGGCCTGGGGCGCGCGCGGCGAGGTGGCGCTCGCGCCGCACGCCGTCCCGCTGTGGCACGACGTGCCCGCCCCGCGCGAGCGTCCGTTCACTGTCGGCTACGCCGGCCGGCTCGTCCCGAGCAAGGGCCTGGTCGACCTGCTCGCGGCCGTGCGCCGGCTCGACGCACCCGCCGAGCTGCTGCTGATCGGCGACGGCGAGCAGCGCGCGGAGCTCGAGGGCCAGCCGATCCCCGGCTCGCGCGTGCGTGTGATCGACGGCCTCTCCCACGAGCAGATGGCGGCCGGCTACGCCCAGCTCGACGTGCTCGCGCTGCCGTCGCACACGACGCCGACGTGGAAGGAGCAATTCGGGCGCGTGATCGTCGAGGCGCTGTGGTGCGGCGTCCCGGTCGTCGGCTCGGACTCGGGCGAGATTCCGTGGCTGATCGAGCTGACCGGCGGCGGCCTCATCTACCCCGAGGGCGACAGCGAGGCGCTCGCCGCGCGCTTGGCCGAGCTGCGCGAGCGGCCCGCGCTCAGGCGCGAGCTCGCGGCCGCCGGCAGGACCGCCGTCGAGCGGCTGTTCTCCGTCCCGGCCGCGACCGATGCGCTCGAGCGCCTGCTGCTCGGCGCGCTGCGATAGACGGCGAGCCGCTGCCTCAGACGGCGAGCGGCTGCTCGCGCGCGCCGGACACGCGTGCGTACAGCCGCTCGTGCTTGGCGACCGTCTGCTCCCAGCTATACGCGAGCGCCGACTCGCGCGCGCCCGCGCCGAGCCTCGCCCGCAGCTCCGCGTCCTCGCCAAGCTCGTTCAGCCGCCGCGCGATCGTCTGCGGCTCGCGATCGATCAAGAACCCGTTGCGCCCGTCCTCGATCAGCTCGCGCACGCCGCTGACAGGCGTCGCCAGCAGCGGCAGAGCGCTCGCGGCCGCCTCGAACGTGACGAGCGAGAACGTCTCGTAGCTCGATGGAAGGACGAACGCGTCGCCGAGCGCGTAGGCGAGCTGCACGTCGCTCGTGACGCCCAGCCAGTGAAGCGACGCGCCGACTCCGAGCGAGTCCGCGAGCCGCTCGTAGCGCGCACGGTCGCCGCCGCCGGCGACGACGACGTCCCATGAGCGCGCCGAGGCGAGCGCTTCGATCAACGGCTCGAGCCCCTTGCGCTCCCACTCGCTGCCGACGAACACCGCGACGAGGCGCTCGGCGGCGATGCCGAGCCGCTCTCGCAGCACGCGCGCATCCGACTCGCGCGCGCCCGGCGCGAAGGCAGCCGTGTCGACGCCGTTGTGAATCGCCAGCACGCGGTCGGCGAGCTCAGGGTAGTGCTCGCGCAGCTCCTCGGCGACGCCCTCGGACACGCCGACGAAGGCGCTCGCGCGGCTCGCGCGAAAGCAGATCCGCTCGGACGCGCGCAGCATCCTGCCGACGAGCGCCGCGTGCAGCCGAAACGGCGCGCTCGAGCGCGACGGGTTGGCCGGGCCGACCTGGTGGCAGTAGTGAACCGCGACGACGTCGACGCGGCCCAGCACGATCGCACCGGTGCTCTGCACGACGCCGCGCCGGTGTCTGGCCAAGAGCAGCGAGCCGGCGAGCATGAACCACGGATAGGCGAGCAGCGCCGGGCGGCGCGGACCGCGCACGCGGTGAAAGCTCACGCTGGCGCCCGCGGGCAACTCGCACGTACGCGCGATCACGGTGACCTCGTGCCCGCGCGCGCGAAGGCCGAGAATCAGCTCGGCGAGCACGCGCTCCATCCCTCCGACGTCGCCGACGTCGTGCGCGACGATCGTCACCGGGACGGGCCGCGCAAGCTCGCCCGCATCCCCCAGCGCCCGCTCGACTCGCGCTTGCATCCTGCGGCGCAGGTTACTCAAGCGGCAAGGCCGTCAAAGCGAGCGCCCGAGGCGTCCGGGGCGGGCGTCGCTGTCATATAGGCTCACGCCGCGCCCGCCGCGCCCGCCGCGCCCGCCGCGATCGGCGTCGAGAACATCGAACGCGTCACTGTCCACCCATCTCCGGCGAGCACCGAGCGCACCTTGACCAGCGACAACGGCCCCCAGCCCCTCTCGCCGGCGCTGCGCGCGTACCGTTTCGTCAACCGCCCGTATTATCTGCTCCGCCCGGCGCAGCTGCTGAGGCGCCTGCGCACGCATGAGCCCCACGGCGACGGGCCGCATCTGCTGCGGGTAGCGTGGGGCTCGCAGCTGTACTGCTGGGCGGACTCGCTCGGGCGCGCCGTCGCGCGCACGGGCGTCTACGACCTCGTCGTCGCCGAGACGCTCGCGCGGCTGTGCGACCCCGGCGAGACGGCCCTCGACGCGGGCGCGAACGTCGGCCTGATGTCGAACCTGCTCGCGCACGCGGCCGGCCCGCACGGACGCGTGATCAGCTTCGAGCCACATCCGCTGATCCAGCAGACGCTCGCCCGCAACGTCGCGCTGTGGGCGAGCGACCGCGCGCTGGCGCCCGTCGAGCTGCGCCGTGCGGCCGTCTCGGCCGCTGGCGGCTCGCTGCCGCTGACGGTCGACCCCGAGACGTTCGCCTACAACAAGGGCACCGCCTCGCTGCAGGCCAGCGAGCACGGCGGCGAGACGATGGAGGTCGCGACCGTGCGCCTCGACGACGAGCTCTCCGGGCCGGTCGGCGTGATCAAGCTCGACGTCGAGATGCACGAGCTGCAGGCGCTCGAAGGCGCGCGCTCGCTGCTCGCCGGCAAGCTGATCCGCGACATCGTCTTCGAGGAGCACGAGGCGCCGCCGACTCCAGTCACCGAGCTGCTGCGCTCGCACGGCTACACGATCCTCGGCGTGCGCCAGGCGCTGAGCGGGCCGATCGCCTCCGCGCCGAGCGATGCTTACCGCCGCCAGCTATGGGACCCGCCGGCGCTGCTCGCGACGAGCGATCCCGAACGCGCCGAAGCGCGGTTGCGCCGGCGCGGCTGGCTGTGCCTCGGCACGCGCCTGCGCCGGCGCAGCGCCGGCGCGGCGCGCGGTTAGGATCGGCGCCGTGCGCTCCTACGCGGACCAGATCGACTCCGGCGGCTCCTCGATGCAGGAGATCGTCAGCGCCGCGCTCGCCGCCGCGCGCCCGCAGCCGCGGCTGCGCTGGCTCGACATCGGCTGTGGACGCGGCGACCTGCTGCGCGAGGTCAAAGAGCGGTGGCAACCGAGCCAGCTCGACGGGATCGACCCGATCGACTGGCTCGCCGAGGACCTGCGCGCGGACGTTCGCTTCGAGGAGCTGCCCGCCGAGGAGGCCGACCGCCTGCAAGCGGCCGACCGCGTGCTGATGATCGAGGTGATCGAGCACCTCGAGGCCCCGTGGCGCGCGCTGCGCAGCGCCGCCGGACGCGTTGCGCCGGGCGGCTGGCTCGTCGTCTCCACGCCGAACCTCGCGACGCTGCGCAACCGGCTCGAGCTCGGCCTGCGCGGCAACCTGACGAGCTTCCGCCCCGGCTATGACCCGCACATCTCACCGGCGCTGCCGCACGTCACCGAGCGGATCCTGCGCGAGGTGGGGCTGAGCGTGCAGCCGCCGCAGTACGCCGGCGCCGACGTGATCTCGTTCAGCGGCGGGCGCGTCTGGCCCGAGGCGATCCGCAAGCGCTCTCCGCGGCTGACGTCCGTTTCCGTCGTGATCGCCGCGCAGCGCGCCGGCGCTGCCGAGGCCGCTGCCGAGGCCGACGGCGAGGCCACAGCCGAGGCCGACGCCGCGGCCAAAGCCGGCTAAGTCGCCGCGAGCCGCTGCAGGCTCGCGAAGAAGCGCCGCTGCAGCGCCTCGACGGTGAAGTCCGCGAGGAAGCTCTCGCTACCGGCGCGGCCGATGCGCTCGCGCAGCGCCGCGTCCTCGAGCAGCGGTTCGATCGCGTCGGCAAGCGCCGCCGGCTCGCCCGAGCGCGCGAGCACGCCCGTCCGGCCGTTCTCGATGAACTCGCCCGGCCCGCCCGAGTCGACCGCGACGACGGCGACGCCCCGCGACATGCCCTCGAGCAGCACGATCCCGAACGGCTCCGGATCGGATGCGTTGACGAGGATGTCGAGCTGCTGCACGTAGGGGTCCGCGTCCGGCACCTCGCCGGTCATCGTCACCGCGCCGTCGAGCCCGAGCCGCGAGATCAGACGCGGCAACGACGCTGCGTACTGCGGCGAGAGATCCCACGAGTCGCCGCCGACGATCAGCGTGTGCAGCGCCTTGCCGCGCTCGCGCAGGATCGCCTGTGCTTCGAGCAGGCGATCCTGCCCCTTCCACGGCTGCAGGCGCCCGACGAGGCCGACGATTGGCACGCCTGCGGGAAGCTCGAGCGGCGCGCTCTGCGCAGCTGGACCCGGCAGCGGCGCGCCGGCGCCGACGACGAACGTGCGGCGCGAGGGAAACAGCCGCTGCTGCGCCTCGGCCGCAGGCGTCGAGTAGCAGCCGACCGCGATCGCCGGCAGCAGCGTGGCGATGCGATCGAGCCAGCCCTTGCTCGACGGAATCGCCTGCTGCCACCAGAGCACGCGCTTTCTCATGCCCGCGAGCACGGCCGCAGGCGAGCCGTAGAGCTGCGTTTTCGCCGACCAGTTGAGGATCAGATCGGGGCGCCGGCGGCGGATGATCCCGTTCAGGCGAACGATCGTCGCGAGCAGCTTCGCAACTTGACGCAGGCGCCCGGCCGCGAGCACCTCGACGCGAAAGCCCGCCGCCGCGAGCTCGTCCGGCCACGGCCCCGGCTCGAAGAAGACGAGCTCGAGCTCGTGGCCGTGCTGCCGCGCTCCTTCGAGGATCCCCTGCAGCATCGCCTCGGCGCCGCCGAGTCGCTCACCCCACGGCACCGTCACGAGCACACGCATCGACTTGTGCATGATGACGCGCGCGTCTCAGCGCTTCTCGGCGACGAGCACGGAGCTGAGATAGGGAAAGCGCGACAGCCGCGTCAGCGGCCGGTCGAGCGGCACGAGCGCGCGCAGCGGCAGCACGAGCGCCCACGCGCCGAGCAGCCCGATCCGCGCGGTCGCCCGGCGCATCAGGCTCGTCACCTTCTGCGAGACGATGCCGCTGACGAATCCCTCGCTGCTCACCTGCAGGCCGGCGCCGCGTGCGATCTCACTCAAATCGGCTTGTGAGTATCCGTAGCGAACGTGTGAACCGTCCTCGAGCGGGCTCGGATTCGACTCCTCTGTGAAAAGCGGGCGATGCGCGGCAAACGGCGTGCTCAGCAGCAGCTGCCCGCCCGGAGCGAGCATCGCCGCGAGCGTGCGCACGAGGCCCTCGTCGTCGCTGAGGTGCTCGATCGTCTCCAGGCAGACGATCTGGTCGAACAGCCCGAGCGAGCCGCGATGGTCCTCGAGCTCGCGCAGGTCGAGCGTGCGGAAGTCGATCCCAGACGCACCGACCAGCTCCGCGCGGCGGCGCGCGTCGTTCTGCTCCTCGACGGAGAACGACGCTGCGACGACCTCGTTGCCGTTGAGCCGCGCGTAGATGCTGAACGCGCCGTTGCCGCAGCCCGCGTCGAACGTCCGCTGCGGCCCCTTGCGCAGGTGGCGTCGCAGCCACAGCCAGCGGTCGAGCACACATGGATCGCCGTTGACCAGCAACGAGCGCCACCCGAGAACCTTCAGCATCCCATCCCCCATCGGCGCAACATATCTCAACCCTCGAGCACAGCCTGCGGGGCACTCGACGGGGGTACGCTTGCGCGGATGAGCGCCTCGCAGTCTCCTCTCGTGCCGCAGCCGCGCGTCGCGCTCGCGCACGACTATCTGCTCGTGATGCGCGGCGCCGAGCGCACGTTCGCCGCGATCGCCGAGCTCTATCCGAGCGCGCCGATCTTCACGCTGCTGTATGACGAGCGCGGCACGAGCGGGCGCTTTGCCGGGCGCGCGATCACGACCTCGTTCCTGCAGCGCCTCGGCCTCGACCAGCGCAGCTTCAGGCGCCTGCTCGTGCTGTATCCGCTCGCAGCCGAGCGCCTCAGACCGCCGCCGTGTGACGTCGTGCTGAGCAGCAGCAGCGCGTTCGCGCACGGGCTGCGCGTCCCCGACGGGGCAGTGCACGTCTGCTATTGCCATGCCCCGTTTCGCTACGCGTGGTACGAGCAGGCACGCGCGCTCGGCGAGGTCCCCGCTGCGCTGCGCCCGTTGCTCGGCCTGCAACTACGCAGGATGCGCAAGTGGGATCTCGCCGCGAGCCGGCGCGTCGACTCCTACGTCGCGAACTCGCGCCTCACGCAAGAGCGGATCAAGGCCTTCTACGGCCGCGACGCGCCGATCATCCATCCGCCTGTCGAGACGCACCGCTTCAGCCCCGGCGAGCCCGGCGAGGCGCTGCTCGTCGTCTCCGAGCTCGTCGCGCACAAGCGCGTGCACGTCGCGCTCGCGGCCGCGCGGCAAGCCGGCGTGCCGATCCGCGTCGTCGGCTCCGGTCCCCAGCACGCTGCGCTCAGCGAGACTTTTCCCGAGGCCGAGTTCCTCGGCCGCGCAAGCGACGAGCAGCTCGTCGAGCTCTACGCGAGCGCACGCGCCGTGATCGTGCCGAGCATGGAGGAGTTCGGAATCACCGCCGTCGAGGCGCAGGCCGCCGGGCGCCCTGTCATCGCCGCCGGCGCCGGCGGCGCGCTCGAGACCGTGATCGAGGGTCGCACGGGCAGCCTCGCGCGACTCGACGACGTCGATTCGTTCGCGCGTGCGATCGAGTCCGTGCAGCGACTCGAACTGGACCCCGCAGACGCAGTCGAGAACGCCGCGCGCTTCTCCGTCGCGGCCTTTCGCGAGCGCCTCGCAGAGCACGTCGAGCGCGTGCTCGACCGGCGCGCCGATCGGGGCCGCGGCAAGGGTTGACTGCTAGGGTCCGCGCGTGGTCACCGAGCAACCTCTGCGGATCGCGTGGCTCGGCGGCGCACCGCAGGAAACCGGCGGTGCGCCGGGCGTCGTGACCGAGCTGCTCGACGGCCTCTCGCGTCGCGGACACGAGATCGACTGCTTCTTCCCGGGCGTCGGCGTGAAGGTGCCCGAGCACCTCGCCGAGCGTGAGAACCTCGAGTTCATCTGGGGCACGAGCGAATGGCGCTGGGACCGCTGGTACAGCCGCACGAAGCTCGCCTCGTTCGCCACCGGCCTGCTCTCGCGCGCCGTCGCATCGGTGCGCCTGCAGCGCGAGATCACGCGCCGCCACCGCACACGCGCGTACGACCTGATCTACCAGAACCAGACGATCGAGTCGCTCGGCGTGCCGGCGGCGCTCGCGCGCGAGATCCCGCTCGTGATTCGCCCCGACAGTCACATGGCCGGCGAGCTGCGCTGCCTGATCGCCGAGCGCAAGCTCGCGTTTCGCGCGCAGCCACGCCACATCTTCTTCACCGTCGCCGCGATCATGGCATTTCGCGCGTTGATACAAAAGATAAAAATAAGAAAAGCCGGTTTGCTGATCGCGATCAGCACCGTCTTTCGCGATCACATCGTTCACGACTACAAGTTTCCGCTCGAGCGCACAGTCGTCGTGACGAACCCCGTGCGCCTCGACCGCTTCGAGGTGACAGATCGCGTGCCCGGCGAGCCGCCGCTCGTGCTCGTGCCGACGCGCATCTCCGTGCGCAAGGGCATCGAGGACGTGATCGCCGTCTCGAAGCTGCTCGCCGAGCGTGGCGTCAGCGCGCGGATTCGCGTGATCGGCGGCCCGAGCAACTGGTCTGACTACACCAAGCTGCTCGACGATCTGCCCCACGAGAACGCCGAGTACGGCGGGCGCGTCCCACCGGCGAAGATGCCGGCCGAGTTGCAGGCGTCCGACGTCGTGCTGCTCGCGAGCAAGTACGACCCGTGCCCGATGTCCGTGCTCGAGGCGCTCGCCTCCGGCGTGCCCGTCGTCGCGACCGACGAGGTCGGCTCGATCGAGGGCGTCGATCGCGCAGTCGTCACAGAGGTGCCCGTCGGCGACGTGCCCGCGATCGCCGACGCGATCGAGCAGATGCTCGAGCGCGTCCGCACCGAACACCCGCAGCTACGCGCGCTCGCACGCTCCGAGGCCGAGCGCCGCTTCGCCCGCGACGTCGTCTGCGAGCAGATCTCAGACGCGCTCGAGCGCCTCGTCGGCAGGCCCGCGCAGACCGCAGCCGCCGCCGCGCCCGCGTTCGTCGCGCCGCCGAGCTAGCGCCGCCCGCTGGGCGGACGCCAACCGGTCGTCCGCTCACCGAGTGCCCGCTCAAGGACGCCGCAGCGACGGCCGATGGAGGAATACGCGCCTGTCTGGAGAATCGCTGGCAAGGGCGCTCTATCGCGATGCTCTTGATCCTCATCCCCATAGCCTGGCTCGCCGTACTCTCGCTGATCGTCGCGGTCTGCCGCGTCGCTGCCGAAGGCGATGCTCGGCCGACCGGCCTGCGCGGCTCGCGCGAGGAGCTGATCGGCATCAAGCTGACGCTCTCGCACGCCGGGCATTCACGGCTGCACGGTCGTAGGACGCTTGCGCGTCCAGGCATGGCAGGCGGCAGGCAGCGCATCGCCGCGCACAGCCTGCGCCCACGCTGAGCCGCCAGCGTTGGACCGCCGGCGGCGTCGTGAGCGCCGGCGTTAGGACCGGCGGCGCGTGCCGGCGGAGTTAGGCCGCCGAGGGCGGCTACAGGCCGCGACGGCCGAACACGTGCGGAACGGTTCGCAGGAGGATCTTGACGTCCGTCCACAGCGACCAGTTCGCGACGTACAGGTAGTCGAGCGCGACCATCTCCTTCAGCGGCACGCGCGCCGGGCCGAGGATCTGCCACGGGCCCGTCATCCCCGGCATCAGTTCGAGTCGGCGGCGGTGCCAGCCCTCGATCCGCTCGTCCTCTTCGACGATCAGCGGGCGTGGGCCGACGAGGCTCATCTCGCCTTTGACGATGTTGAACAGCTGCGGCAGCTCGTCGAGCGCCGTGATCCGCAGGAAGCGCCCCATTCGCGTCACGCGCGGATCGCGCGCGATCTTGAACAGCCCCTCCTGCGCCTCGTTGCGATCGCGCAGCGACTCCTTCATCGCATCCGCGTCCGGAATCATCGTGCGGAACTTGATCATGTGAAAGCGCCGGCCGTGACGCCCGACGCGCAGTTGGCTGAAGAACACCGGACCGCCTGTGTCGAGCTTGATCAGGATCGCGACGACGATCAGCAGCGGCGAGATCGCGAGCACGCCGAGCGATGCGCCGAGCACGTCGAACGCACGCTTCAGCGCCGCCGAGGAGCGCGTCAGGTCGAAGCGGCGAACGCCGAGCAGCGTGACGCCGTGCAAGTCGTCGAACTCGACTGCCGAGCCGACTACCTCGAGCATCCGCGGCAGCACGCTGACACGCACGTCGACGGCCTTCAGCGTGCGCACTAGGTTGAGCGTCTCGCCCGCATCCGCGTCCGCGCCCCATCCCGGAGCGATGATCGCGCGGTGCACGTCGAGCGTCTGCGCGAGGTCGCGGATCTCCGTCAGCCGCGGCGCCGAGAACGTATCCGTCGACCACGGCGCGACCTGGCCCATGTCGAGGTGCGCGATGATCTTCGCCTTGACACCGCCGTGACCGTTGAGCTTCGCGCCGACGACTTCCGCCGATCGCTCATCGCCGATGAACAGGCAGCGCTCGACCGGTCCGAGCCACAGCGCCATGCCGCGCGCGGTTGCACGCGAGAGCAGCAGCAGCCCCGCGAGCAGCACCCAGAGAAACAGCGCCTCCCTGCGGTCGAGCGTGCCCGCGACGACGAGCCGTCCCGCGAGCAGCGCCACGAGCGTGCACAGCGTCGCGAGCTGGAACAGCTTCGGCGCCTCGTCGAGCGTCGTACGACGCAGCAGCGTCTCGTCGCGGTCGTACAGGCCGAGCAGCTTCGCCCCGATCAGCAGCAGCGGCACGCCGACGAAGCTCTCCCACGTCAAGTGCAGCGGCACGCGGCGCGAGGACAGCACGACCGTCAGGATCAGCGCCCCGAGGATCGCCACGACGTCGGCGACGAGCAGCGCGCGGCGGAACAGTGCGTCCCTCCGCAAGCACACGGCTGGACCGCGCGCTGCCGTAGCCGTGCGCCGCCGCGTCGCGTCCCCACGCGCGCTGCTCCGCAACCCGAGCGGCGGCGCCCATGACAGCCCCGCCTCAGTCCTCTTCCCCGTCTCAACACTCATTAGCGCTCCCCGCCTCCATGCTTGCCATCGGCTCTCCCCAAATGATGGCCACGCCGACCCGAACAAATGTCGAGATCTCGTGATTGCTGCTCAATGTCGTCATCATGCACTTAAGTCGGTCGTAAAGTCAAGTCCCTCGCCGCAGAAGATCGTGCGCGAGCGTGTCAGCGGCCGCGGATACCTGCCGTCACGGGAGCGTACGGGTCCGCGCGACGTGGCCGCTGCTCCCCTCGTGGCCGCGGGTCGACCGAGCGATCGTTGCGCGCCATCCCATAGGCCCACAGGCTCGAGGCTGCGGCCTGCGACGAATGCCTGGTACTGATCCGGGCGGACCTCCGCCTCGCCGAGCGTCACCTGCTCGAGGCTGCGCGGCTCGGTCGGGCGCGAGCGAGCCGCGACCGCCTCGGCGCCTGCGATCAGCTCTTCCGGATGCCACCCGCTTGCTCAGCCAGTCGTCGACGCCGATCCGCAGGGCCTGAACTCGTTCCAAGATCGCGACGCGTAGCGACTCGCCACCGCCGTCGTTCACCGACTTATCCGTGTCGATGCGCGAGCCGTCAGTACTCCGATCCACAAACCTGCAGTTACGTGGAGTGTTGCATGTAATTACGCACGTTGTAAACCTTTTTAGTGAAGATTATGTTGGCAAAATGTAAACGTTCCAGGAACGGCCTCCATCCTCACCGCGCGATCCCCCTCGCACCTGGCTTCCACGCGGGCTGCGTGTGACGGCGGCGTCGTTGGCGCTCAGCGCCGGCGGCCGCGCTGCTTCAGCGTGATCCCCTCGAGCACGTGCGCGACGGTCTCGCAAGCATCGACGGCGGCCTCGAGCGACTCGAAGATGTCCTTCCAGCGAATCACGACCATCGGGTCGATGCCGCCCGCGAACAGCGACGCGACACCGTCGCGCTGCAGGCGATCGCCCTCGTTCTCGAGGCGATGGATCTCGACGAGGCGCGGGCCGAGCTCGGCGCCGCTGCGCAGAGCACGCAGCGCCTGGGCGATCTGCTCGCCCGCGCCGACGAGCACGTCGGTGAGCTCGACGGCCTGCTCCATCGGCGCCTCGACCGCGTAGAGGCCGAGTTGCGCTGCAGCGTTCTCGGAGTGATCGACGATGTCATCGAGCGCCGTCGCGAGCGCGTAGCCGTCGCCGGCCGCGAACGGCGCACGCACGCGACCTTCGGCGAGGCGGTGGATGATGTCGTGGGTGATGCGGTCGCCTTCCTGCTCGCACACCTTCAGCTCGCGAGCAAGCGTCGCGTGCTCGGGATAGTCGACAAGCAGGTCGTGCAGCAGCAGGCCCGAACGCTGCACGTTGCGCCCGGCCTCCTCGACGAGCGACATCAGCACCGGATCGAACCCACGATTGAACAAGCCCATCCGCGCGAGGATATTGCTCGATCGCTCGGTACAGCGAACGTTCACGATTTTTTCACGGTGCGATTACGAGTTTGCAACGTCCACGGGTACGCGCGCGTGAGAGCCTCGTCAGCGTGGTGAGCACTCCCGAGAGCGAGCAGACGCTGTACGCCGGCGAGCTCGAGATCCGCCTGGGCGACGGCCACGGCAGCGGGCGCGACGAGCGCGCCAGCTGACGGTGGGCATCTTTCACGAGATGTTCACATCAGCACCTCTGGCGCTTAAGAGACTGCTGCGAAGCACCGGTTCCGCGGAGCGACGAACTCCTCCGCGGACCTCAATCGTAACCCAGCCAGAGGAGACGTAGTGATCAAGAACAAGATCGGCGCGCTCGTGAGCGTCGCGTTGCTGACGCTCGGACTTGCCGCTTGTGGCAGCAGCTCCAGCACGTCGAGCAGCTCTTCGAGCTCGACATCGTCGAGCGGCGCTTCGGGAACGATCTCCGGAGCAGGTTCGACGTTCGCTGCGCCCGTCTATGAACAGTGGGCCTCGTCGCAGTCCGGCCTGACCGTCAACTACCAGGCCGTCGGCTCGGGTGCCGGCATCACTTCGCTCGAGTCGAAGACGGTCGACT
>DASZLB010000036.1:0-39471 GCA_035552575.1 Solirubrobacteraceae bacterium
GCTGACGCGCCACGACGGGCTGGCGCAGTACGCCGAGCGCCTCGCCGAGGCGGGCGCGGCGGTGCTCGTGTTCGACCACCGTCACCTCGGCGACTCCGGCGGCGAGCCGCGCCAGCGCTTTCGCACGCGCGAGCAGCAGGCGGACTGGCGCGCGGCCGTCTGGTTCGCGCGGCGGCTCACCGGCGTCGATCCGTCGCGGATCGTCCTCTGGGGATTCTCCTTCAGCGGCGGGCACGCAGTCACGACGGCCGCCGCCGACGCGCAGATCGCGGCGGTGATCGCGCTGTGCCCGATGGTCGACGGGCTCGCGCGCGCGCTGAGCACGCCGCCGGCGCTGTCGGCGTGGCTGACGCCGCGCGCGCTCGCCGACCGGCTCGGCAGGCACAACCTCGTCGCGGTCACAGGACAGCCTGGCGAGCACGCCGCGATGACGCTCCCGGGCGAGGCCGACGGCTTCGCCGCGGCGGTGCCCGAGGGCTCGCCGTGGCGCAACGAGATCTCGCCGGGCATCTTCCTCTCGGTCGCGATGCACCGCCCCGTGACGCGCGCGCGGTCGCTCGCGATGCCGCTGTGGGTCGGACTCGGCGAGCAGGACGTGTCCGTCTCGGCGAGCGCCGTCGAGCGCCTCGCCGAGCGCGCGCCGCGCGGCGAGCTGCACCGCTACCCGTATGACCACTTCGGCGCATTCCTCGGCGACGGCCCGCAGCGCGTCGCGAGCGACCAGATCGGCTTCCTGCGCCGCAGCGGACTGCTCACGGCTTGACGGCGATCGTCTGGCTCAGCTCCTGAGCGCCGGGCCCGTCGATCGGGCACAACGGCGTTCGTTTCGATCGCGTACGCGGGGGTAGGCAAATCTCATGACCTCGTTCGGCTACACGATGATGTGCGAGCAGTCGCGCGCCGACCAACTCGTCGCCGACGTGCGCCTCGCCGAGCAGGCGGGCTTCGACTTCTCGGTGATCTCCGACCACTACCAGCCGTGGCTCCAGGAGCAGGGTCACTCGCCGTATGCGTGGGCGGTGCTCGGCGCGGCCGCGCAGGCGACCGAGCGGATCCCGCTGATGACCTACGTGACGTGCCCGACGCTTCGATACCACCCGGCCGTCGTCGCGCAGAAGGCCGCAACCGTGCAGATCCTCTCCGGCAACCGCTTCCGCCTCGGCCTCGGCGCCGGCGAGAACCTCAACGAGCACGTCGTCGGCAAGCGCTGGCCGGCCGTCGGCGAGCGCCACGAGATGCTCGCGGAGGCGATCGACGTGATCGCGGCGCTGTTCGACGGCGACGGCACGGTCAACTTCCGCGGCAAGCACTTCGATGTCGAGACGGCGAAGCTGTGGGATCTGCCGGACGAGCGCGTGCCGGTCGGAGTCGCCGTCTCCGGGACGGACTCGTGTCGCTTGGCGGGGGCGAAAGCGGACCTGATGATCGCCGTCGAGCCGAAGCCTGAGCTCGGCGAGATGTTCGACGCGGCCGGCGGCGCAGGCAAGCCTCGCGTCGGGCAGATCGCGCTCTCCTACGACACCGATCGCGACGCGGCCGTGCATCGCGCGCACGAGCAGTTCCGCTGGTTCGGCCTCGGCTGGAAGGTCAACGCAGACCTGCCGAACCCGGACGGCTTCGATGCGGCGACGCAGTTCGTCACGCCGGAGCAGGTCTCCGAGCAGCTCGGCTGCGGCCCGGACGTCGAGGAGCACGTCGAGAAGATCAAGCCGTTCCTCGAGGCCGGCTTCAGCGAGGTCGCGCTCGTGCAGATCGGCGCCGAGCGCCAGCAGCCGTTCATCGCATGGGCCGAGCGCGAGCTGCTGCCCGCGCTGCGCTCGCTGTAGAGCACAAAGCCGCTCTCGACGTCGCCCGCGGCGTATGCTTGAAGGCGCAGTCGTCAAGGGTGCAGCGCGGGTGAGGCTCGAGGAGGAGTGCGATGGAGAGCGGTGTCACAGAGATGGAGCGGCGCGTTCGCAGCGCGGTCGAGGCGGGCACGGTCGCAGAGGCGTTCCGCCTGACCGTCGCCGAGCGCGAGGACGACGTCGCGATCCGTACGAAGGGCGATGCGTTCACGATCACATGGGGAGCGCTGCAGGCACGTGTCGACGCGCTCGCGGGCGGCCTGGCGAAGCTCGGCGTGCAGCGCGGCGAGACGGTCGCGCTGATGCTCTCGAACCGTCCCGAGTTCCATCTCTGCGACCTCGCGGCGATGATGCTCGGCGCGACGCCGTTCTCGATCTACAACACGTACTCCTCCGAGCAGATCCGCTACCTGCTGGGAGACGCCGAAGCGAAAGTGCTGATCTGCGAGCAGCAGTACCTGCCGCAGGTGCTCGAGGCGCGCGTGGGAGTCGACACGCTCGAGCACGTGATCGTGATCGACGGCGAGCCGCCTGCGGGCGCGCTCGCACTCGCCGACGTCGAGGGCTCGAACCCGGACTTCGACGTCGCGGCGTCGGTCGCGCAGATCGACGCGAACGACGTGCTGACGCTGATCTACACGTCCGGCACGACGGGCCCGCCGAAGGGCGTGCAGCTGATCCATCGCAACCTGCTCGCGGCCGTCGAAGGCCTCGAGGAGCTGATCGAGTTCCCCGAGAACGGACGCGTGATCTCGTGGCTGCCGGCGGCGCATGTCGCCGAGCGAAACGCGCACCACTACCTGCCGATCGTCTTCGGCCTGCAGATCACGTGCTGCGAGGACCCGCGTCAGGTGCTCTCCTACCTGCCCGAAGTGCGCCCGAGCTGGTTCTTCGCGGTGCCGCGCATCTGGGAGAAGCTGAAGGCGGGGCTGGAGACGATGATGGCCGCGCAGCCCGACGAGCAGCGCGAGAAGGTGCAGGCGGCGGTCGCTGCGGCGGTCGAGAAGGTCCGCCTCGAGCAGCGCGGCGAGGAGGTTCCGCAGGAGCTGTCCGAGCAGGTGGCGAAGGCCGACGCGGAGATCTTCGCGGGGCTGCGCGAGATGCTCGGGCTCGACCAGGTCGAGGCGATCAACGTCGGCGCCGCGCCGACGCCCATCGAAGTGCTCGAGTTCTTCCACGCGATCGGCCTGCCGCTGGCGGAGCTGTGGGGGATGAGCGAGACCTGCGGCGCCGGCTCGGTCAACCCCGTCGGGAAGATCAAGATCGGCACGGTCGGGCCGCCGGCGCCGGGCGTGCAGCTGAAGCTCGACGAGGACGGCGAGCTGCTGATCAAGTCGGATGTCGTGATGCCTGGCTACCGCAACCTGCCGGAGAAGACGAAGGAAACCTTCACCGAGGACGGCTGGCTGCGCACGGGCGACATCGGCGAGTTCGACGAGGACGGCTACCTGAAGATCGTCGACCGCAAGAAGGAGCTGATCATCAGCGCGGGCGGCAAGAACATGTCGCCGGCGAACATCGAGGCGACGCTGAAGACGGCCTCGCCGCTGATCGGCCAGGCGTGCTGCATCGGCGACATGCGCCCGTACAACACGGCGCTGATCGTGCTCGACCCGGACTTCGCGCCGATGTGGGCGCAGGGCCACGGGATCGAGGACGCGACGCTCGAGCAGCTCGCCGCCGACGAGCGCGTCCGCGCGACCGTTCAGGAGGGCATCGACGCCGCCAACGCGAAGCTCGCGAAAGTGGAACAGGTGAAGAAGTTCCACATCGTCGAGGGCGACTGGCTGCCGAGCGGCGACGAGCTGACACCGACGATGAAGCTCAAGCGCAAGCCGATCGCCGAGAAGTACGCGGGCGCGATCGACGCGATGTACGCCTGAGCGGCTAGCGCGCGGCCTGCAGCCGCTCGAGCATCACAGGGTCGTGCGAGCAGAACAGCTCGACCTGCCCGGCCTCGCGCAGTGCAAGCTCGCGCAGGCGTTCGCTGTTCTGGCGCCGCGCCGCGTTGTCGGCCGAGTTGACGTTCTGAAAGCCCTTCAGCACGGGCGGGCAGCTCGGCGGCGTCTGGATCTCGCCGCGGTGGAAGAACGCGTCGCCGCAGTGAAGCAGCCAGCGCTCGCCCTGCTTCACGGCGACGCCGGTGTGCCCGCGCGTGTGGCCGATCAGCGGCACGAGCACGATCTCGGGCTCGACGCCGGGAAGCACGCGCACGCTCCGAAAGCCGAACCAGTCGTCGCCTTCGGTCCCGTGCTCGACCCATTTCGGGCCGTGCGCCCAGTGCACGGCGACGTAGCGCTCGCGTTCTCGCAGGCTCGGTTTCAGCGCGGCCTTCAGCTCGGGTGCGAGCACGTGCACCTGCGCGTCGGGGAAGTCCGGCAGGCCGCCGGCGTGGTCGACGTCGAGGTGCGTGGCGAGGATCTGGCGGACGTCGCCCGGATCCAGACCGAGCGCGCGGATCTGCTCGATCGCCGTCTCGGACTCGTGCGCCTGCGGGCGAAAGAGCGTCTTGAAGACCCGCCCGAGCTGGCGCGTGTCGCGCATGTCGTCGAGCCCGAAGCCGGTGTCGATCAGGACGAGCCCGTCGCTGCCCTCGACGAGCAGGCAGTGGCAGATGATCCGCGCATTGCCGAGCGCGCTTCCCTCGCCGCTGATCAAACGCCCGCCGTGCGGGCACATCGTGCCGCAGCCGAGGTGGTGGATCGCGGGCGCCGGGCTCACGCCTCAGAGCCTACGGCTAATCGCTACTCGAATGTGACCTCGTAGCCTGCGTCCTGCAGCACGCGGCGCAGCTCCTCGGTGTGCTCGCGCCCGCGCGTCTCGAGCGTCAGCTCGACGCCGGTCTCGCGCACGTTCAGCGAGACGGCCTCGCGCACGTGCTCGAGCGAGACGAGGTTCGCGCGTGCATGCGCGACAAGGTTGAGCAGCTCGGCGAGCGCACCCGGGCGGTCGGGCACGCGCGTGAACGCGCGCACGCGCCGCCCGGCGGCCGTTTCGTGGCGGCGCAGCAGCGAAGCGAGCAAGCCGTTGTCGACGTTGCCGCCGGAGACGATCGCGACGGTCGTGCCCTCGATCGGCGCGAGGCGCCCGGCGGCGATCGCCGCGACGGACACGGCGCCGGCGCCCTCGGCGACGAGCTTCGCGCGTTCGGCGAGCAGCACGATCGCGTCTGCGATCTGCTCCTCGCTGACGGTCTCGACGGCGGCGAGCAACTCGCGCAGCAGCGGCAGCGTCAGCTCGCCGGGACGCTTCAGCGCGATCCCGTCGGCGATCGTCGCGGCCGTGGGCAGCTCGGGCACGCCGGCGATCGCCGACTCGTCGCGCAGCGCTTGCGGCAGCGTCGCGCAGGCGCTCGCCTGCACGCCGATCAGCTCGACCTCCGGGCGCTCGCGGCGCAGCGCGATGCCGATCCCGCTCGCAAGGCCGCCGCCGCCGACGGGCACGACGACGCGCGCGAGGTCGGGCACGTCGCGCAGCAGCTCGAGGCCGAGCGTCCCCTGCCCGGCGATCACGTCGAGGTCGTCGAACGGATGGATCAGCGCCGCGCCGCTCTCGCCGGCGCGCGCAGCGGCGAGCTCGACGGCCTCCTCGACGGTCGCGGCGCCGAGACGCACGCTTGCCCCGAGACGCTCGACGGCGGCGACCTTCGAAACGGGCGCGTCGCGTGGCATGAAGACCTCGCAGGCGACGCCGGCGATGCGCGCGGCCTGCGCGACGGCCCGCGCGTGGTTGCCGGCGCTCGCGGCGATCAGGCCGTCATCGGCGAGCGAGCCGAGCGCGGCGAGCTTGGCGAGCTTGGCGAGCGCGCCGCGCAGCTTGAACGACCCGGAGACCTGCAGCGACTCGGCCTTCAGCAGCACGGCTCCGCCGGCGCGCTCGCTCAGCTCGGCGCTCGCGATCAGCGGCGTCGCGACGGCGTCGCGCGCGACGGCGCGCGCGGCCGCCTCGAGGTCGACGCGCGCGCTCAGCTCTGCGAAGGCGCTCGCGCGGGCCGGATCTTCACCGCGCCGGCGCTCGCTGCCGTTGCTCGGAACCGCGTCCATGCGGCCTCACGCTACAGCGGTGTCGTGTAAGCGCCGCTGAGCCCGCCGTCGACGAGGAATGTCGAGGCGGTGACGAAGCTCGACTCCTCGGAGGCGAGGAACAGCGCTCCGTTGGCGATCTCCTCGGCGCGCGCGAAGCGCCCGATCGGCACGTGCACGAGCCGCCGCGCGGCCTTCTCGGGGTCGGATGCGTAGAGCTCCTGAAGCAGCGGCGTGTCGACGGGGCCAGGGCACAGCGCATTGACGCGGACGCCCTTGCGCGCGAACTCGACGCCGAGCTCGCGTGACAGCGCGAGCACGCCGCCCTTGGAGGCGGTGTAGGAGATCTGCGAGGTCGCTGCGCCCATCACGGCGACGAACGATGCCGTGTTGATCACCGACCCGCCGGTGCCGTCGAGCAGGTGCGGGATTCCGTGCTTGCAGCAGAGGAAGACGCTGCGCAGGTTGACCTCCTGCACGCGTTCCCACGCATCGAGCGGCGTGTCGAGCACGGAACTGTCCTCGGGCGGCGAGATCCCGGCGTTGTTGAACAGCACGTCGATCTTCCCGAACCGCTCGCGCACGCGCGCGTACATCTCGACGACCTGCTGCTCGTCGGTCACGTCGACGCGCAACGCGAGCTCGCCGGGAGCTCCGTCGAGGAGATCGACGCCGACGACGTGCGCGCCCTCGCGCTCGAACACGGCGGCCGACGCGGTGCCGATGCCGCCGCGCGCGCCGGTGATCACGCAAACCTTGCCGTCGAGCCTCATGCTCATCCCGTCGCGTAGTAGATCGACTTGACCTCGGTGTATGCGTCAAGCGCGTGCGGCCCGAGCTCGCGGCCGTAGCCGGACTGCTTGAAGCCGCCGAACGGCGTGCTGACGCGCACGGAGTTGTTCGAGTTGACCGAGATGACGCCGGTCTCGATCGCGCGCGTCATCCGCAGCGCGCGGGCGCCGTCGCGCGTCCAGACCGAGCCCGACAGGCCGTAGATCGTCTCGTTCGCGAGTCGCACGGCGTCGGCCTCGTCGGCGAACGGGATCACGGCGGCGATCGGCCCGAACACCTCCTCGCGCGCGACGCGGGCGTCGGGCGGGACCGGCGCGAGCACTGCAGGCGCGAACCAGAAGCCGGGTCCGTCGGGAGCGCTGCCGCGGATCGCGACCGGCGCCTCGTGGTCTTCGAGGAACGAGCCGACGGTCTCGCGCTGGCGCGCGGAGATCAGCGGGCCCATCTGCGTGCGCTCGTCGAGCGGGTCGCCGACGACGAGCTCGCGCACGGCCGCGCCGAGCAGCTCCATGAAACGCTCGACGGCAGCGTCCTGCACGAGGATCCGCGAGCGCGCGCAGCAGTCCTGGCCGGCGTTGCCGAACACGGCCAGCGGCGCGGCCGCGGCGGCGGCCTCGAGATCGGCGTCGGCGAAGACGACGTTCGCGGACTTGCCGCCGAGCTCGAGCGTCACGCGCTTGATCGTCTGCGCGGCGCCGGCGGCGATCGAGCGCCCGACGGCGGTCGATCCGGTGAAGGCGATCTTCGCGACATCGGGGTGCTCGACGAGCCGCGCGCCGCAGGTGCTGCCGGGTCCGGCGACGACGTTGACGACGCCCTCTGGGATGCCTGCCTCGAGGGCGATCGCGGCGAAGCGCAGCGCGCTCAGCGGCGTCAGCTCGGCGGGCTTCAGCACGACGGCGTTGCCCGCGGCGAGCGCCGGCGCGAGCTTCCACGAGGCGATCGCGAGCGGGAAGTTCCACGGCACGATCAAGCCGACGACGCCGAGTGGCTCGCGCACGGTCCAGGCCTGCCCGCCGGCGACAGGGATCGTGTCGCCGAGCAGCCGCTCGGGTGCGCCGGCGTAGTAGCGGAAGGTGTCTACGACCATCGCCATCTCGCCGCGCGCGTCGCCGATCGGCTTGCCGGCGTTGCGTGCCTCGAGCAGAGCGAGCTCCTCGAGACGATCCTCGAGCGCATCGGCGAGCGCGCGCAGGCGCGCGGCGCGAGCGCCGGGGTCGAGCGCGCGCCATGCCGGGAAGGCCGCGCGGGCGCGCGCGACGGCGGCATCGACCTCGCGCACGCCGGCGCGCGGCACCTGCTCGAGCACCGCCTCGGTAGCGGGCTCGATCACTGACAGCAGCTCGCTCAGCTCGGACCCCGGTCGAAGCTCATCGCGCCGCCTACGGCGCCTGGGCGATCTCGGGCAGGGTGCTCGGGTCGCCGAGATCGTCGACGTTGCTGATCGGCCCCTTGAACGTCTTGCGCGCGGAGACGAGATACCAGATCGTCACGGCGAGCATCACGCCGATCGTCACGATCGGCGCGTAGTTGACCGACGACCACGAGAATTCCTTGCCGCCGAAGACGCCTGCCGGCGTCGTCGGCAGGCAGAAGATGATCACGCACAAGCCGACCCAGACGACGGCGATCATGTTGACCCACTTGTACTTCTTGCCGAGCGTCCACGGGCCTGGCTTGAACCTGTCGCCTTCGCGCCAGCGCAGGAAGATCGGGATCGTGTAGGCGATGTACAGCCCGATCACGGCGATCGAGGTGACGGCGAGGAAGGCGACGGGGATGCCGGCGTGGTTGGGGAAGTAGGCCGGGATCGTGAGCAGCAGCGCGAACAGGACCACGAAGAAGACGGCCCACGTCGGCGTGCGGTTGGAGCCGAGCTTGCGCCACAGCTTGTGTCCGGGCACGGCGCCGTCGCGTGAGAAGGCGAAGGTCATCCGCGAAGCGCTCGTGACGCAGGCCATGCCGCAGAACAGCTGCCCGACGGTCGAGACGATCAGGATCGCCTTCGTCGCGGCGGTGCTGAGCGCGGCGTCGAACACGGCGATCGCGGGGAAGCTGGCGGACTGGATCGCTTCGGTCGCGCCCTTCTGCACGGCGAAGGTGATCGCGAGCAGCACGATCCAGCCGATCACGGCGGAGTAGAAGACCGAGCGCCAGACGCCTTTCGGCGCGGTGCTCGCCGCGTCGTGGGTCTCCTCGGAGACGTGCGCGGAGGCGTCGTAGCCGGTGATCGTGTACATCGTCAGCAGGAAGCCGAGCGGCAGCACGTAGAACCAATACATGCCGTGACTGAAGCCGGAGTTGTTGCGCATGTGCGTGAACACGTAGCTCACGCTCGCGTGGTGGTCGGGAACGACGACGAGCAGCACGACGATCGCGGCGACGCCGATCACGTGCCACCACACGGAGATCCCGTTGAACAGCGAGACGAGGTGCGAGGAGAAGACGTTGATCAGCCCGTGCGCGATCAGGATCAGCGCGAACAGCGCGAACACGACGTGCGCGTTGTAGTGGATGTTTTCGGAGGTGAAGTTGAAGATGAAGTTGACTTCGTAGTGGGCGAGCAGCGCTTGCAGGAACGAGGCGGCGGCGTAGTCGACGGAGGCGACGACGGCGACGAGCCCGATCAGGTTGAACCAGCCGGTGAACCAGCCCCAGCCCGCGCCGCCGAGCTTCGAGGACCAGTAGTAGATGCCACCGGCCGTCGGGAACGCGGAGGCGAGCTCGGACATCGAGAAGGCGACGGTGAGGACCAGCAGGCTGATGATCGGCCAGCCGATCGAGATCGCGACGGGGCCGCCGTTGTTGAACGCGACGCCGTACGTCGTGAAGCAGCCGGCGAGGATCGAGATGATCGAGAAGGAGATCGCGAAGTTGGAGAAGCCGCTCCAGCCGCGCTTGAGCTCCTGTTTGTAGCCAAGCTCGGCGAGTCGCTGCTCGTCGTTGCTGAGTGTCCCGGCGGCTGCTGTGCTCATCGACTTGGGCCCCCTCGAAGAGAAAAGGTTTGGTCTTCCGTCCTTCGAGCACGACCCTACGCGCGACGGCGTCGCGAAGTCAAGGGCAATTCGCCAAACGAGCGGCGTGCGATGGGACGTCTGGCCAAGAGCGCGCCAGCCGTCACGACGCGACGCGGCGCGGCGCGGCGTCAGCGCTCGGGCAGCAGCCCGGCGAGCACGTGCTCGGTCCCCTGCAGGTGCTCGGCCATCGCGCGGACGGCGCTCGCCGGATCGTGCTTGCGCACGGCGGCGAGCAGCCGCTTGTGCTGGGCGTTGGAGGAGGCGAGCACCTGCGGCGGGTGCGCGATGTAGGCGATCAGGTCGGTCATTGCGCCCTGCACCTCGGTCATCGCGCTGACGAGGCGCGGCGAGCGCGTCGCTTCGGCGAGTCCGACGTGCAGGCGGATGTCGGCCTGACGGTAGGCGGCGAAGTCCTCGACCGCGGCCTCGAGCGCCGCGTAGACCTCGTCGAGCACCGCGAGATCCTCTGCGCTGGCGCGTTCGGCGGCGAGCACGGCGACGCCCAGCTCGACGGCGAGGCGCTGGTCGCAGGTCTCGCGCCAGCGCGCGAGCATCTCGGGCGAGAGCGGATCGGCGGGGGGTTGCGGGTCGGACACGAACGTGCCGCCTCCGCGCCCGCGCGTGGCGAACACGTGCCCGCTCTGGCTCAACGCGGTTAGCGCCTGGCGCAGCGTCGAGCGCGCTATGCCGAGGCGCCGGCACAGCTCGCGCTCGGCGGGCAGCTGCGTGCCGGGGGCGAGCAGCCCGAGCTTGATCGCTGTGCCGAGACGCTCGACTGTCTCCTCGAAGGCGGTCTGGGACCGCACCGGCGCGAAGACGGTCTCCGGCGAGGAGACGGGCTCGCGCGAGGAGACGGGCTCGCTCACAAACGCTCGAACCCGCGGTAGCGCTCCCAGTCGGTCACGGCACCGGCGAATGCGTCGAGCTCGACGTCGGCGGCGTTGACGTAGTGGTCGACGACATCGTCGCCGAATGCCGCGCGCGCGATCGCGCTCGAGGCGAACAGCTCGCGCGCATCACGCAGCGAGGAGGGAATGCGCGGCTTCTCGGGCGCGTCGTAGGCGTTGCCCTCGAACGCGGGCTCGAGCTCGAGCTGCTGCTCGACGCCGTGCAGCCCGGCGGCGACGATCGCGCTGAGCGCCATGTACGGGTTCAGATCGGCGCCGCCGGCGCGGTTCTCGAAGCGCAGCGACGGGCCGTGCCCGACGACGCGCAGCGCGCACGTACGGTTGTCACGGCCCCAGGCGACAGCGGTCGGCGCGAACGTCGCGGCGGCGAAGCGCTTGTAGGAGTTGATGTTCGGCGCGAGCAGCAGCGTGAGCTCACGCAGCGCCGCGAGCTGACCGGCGAGGAACGACTCGAACAGCGCCTGATCGCGCTCGAACAGCGGGCCGTGCTCGTCGGCGAGCGAGAAGTGGACGTGGCACGAGTTGCCCTCGCGCTCGTCGTACTTGGCCATGAACGTCACGGCCATGCCCTCGAGCGCGGCGATCTCCTTGACGCCGTTCTTGTAGATCGCGTGCTCGTCGGCGGTCCGCAGCGCGTCGGCGTAGCGGAAGTTGACCTCGTGCTGACCGAAGTTGCACTCGCCCTTGGAGTCCTCGCAGAGCATCCCGGCGGCTTCCATGCTGTTGCGGATGCGCCGCATCAGCGGCTCGACGCGGGCGGTGCCGAGCAACGAGTAGTCGACGTTGTAGAGGTTCGCGGGCTCGAGCTCGCGGTAGCCCTTGTGCCACGCGCGCTCGTAGGTGTCGCGAAAGACGATGAACTCGAGCTCGGTGCCGGCGTTTGCGCTCCACCCGCGCTCGGCGAGGCGGTCGAGCTGGCGGCGCAAGATTTGCCGCGGCGAGACGGTGACGTCGGAGCCGTCCTGCCAGGCGACGTCGGCGAGGCAGACGGCGGTCCCGCCCTGCCACGGCACGAGGCGCAGCGTGTCGAGGTCAGGCCGCAGCACGAAGTCGCCGTAGCCGCGCTCCCAGGAGAACAGCTCATAGCCGGAGACGGTCGCCATCTCGACATCGACTCCGAGCAGGTAGTTGCAGCCCTCGGCGCCATGCTCGGCGACCTCCGCGAGGAAGTGGCGCGCGGTCAAGCGCTTGCCCTGCAGGCGACCCTGCATGTCGATCAGCGCGAGCAGGACGGTGTCGATCTCGCCACGGTCGACGGCGGCGCGCAGCTCTTGCAGCGTCATCGGAGCGAGTGGTCGCGAGACATCGTGCCGATCAAGGTATAGGTTGCGAGTCGATGACCGCGTTCGTCAGCGCCGGCGGCGGGTTCCTGCTGGCGGTGCTGTGGTTCGACCTGATGTTCGACGTGCAGGCGATCGGGCGCGAAGAAGCTCGGCTTGGCGAGCAGCAGCTCGACTCGATCGCGGCGTACTACGCGCGTGTAACGACGGCGGCGCGCCCGATGAACCGGCTGATCGCGGCGGTCATGCTCGCAACGCTCGTGGCGATCGTGCTCGAGATCTCGCGCGGCGGCGTGCCGGATGCCGTCGCCTGGATCTCGCTGCTGCTGGCGGCAGCTCCGATCGTGCTCGTCGGCGTGCGCACGGTGCCGGCGGCGGTGCGGCTCGGCACGCGTGCCGACAGCGTCGAGCGCCAGTGCTCGCTGGCTCGCTCGATCCTGCGCGAGCACGTCTTCTGCCTCGCTTCGATCGCGGCGCTGATCGCTGTGCAGCTCTCGTACAGCTGATAGCTCCCCAAAGACCGGCGTGAGGTAGACCCTCTCTGGCGCAGGCCGGGAGGGTCTTCTCTTTGTTCTTCGATGAGGGAGGTTTCTCTTGGACCTGTTGCGCAGAGAGGTGCCCGCGAGCTCGCTTGTGATTGCGATCGATCCGGGCAAGGCGTTCAATCGAGTGTGGTTGACCAGCGGGGAGCGGGGGCTGATCGGCGAGCCGGTCTCGTTGCCAGTGCTGCGCGACGGCATCGATGAGCTGGAGCGATTGGTCCTGGCCAGCGGTGTCGTTGGAGCGCCGGTGATCGGCCTGGAGGCCACGGGGGCTTTGCATCGGGCATGGGCAGCGGAGATCGAGCGACGCTGGCCGGGGTCATTGCGACTGTTCGCGCCGTCAGAGACGACAGCAGCCAGAGCGCAGCTCGGCACGCGACGCTTCAAGACTGACGATCGTGATTGCGCGGCGCTCGTCTGGCTGCTCAGGCAGGGCGCTGGCCGGCCGGCCGAGCCACAGGTGGTCGAGGCCCTGCTTGGCACAGTTCGCCACCGCGCGCAGCTTGTCGACGCGCGCCGTGTGCTGCAGCAGCGCCTTCACGATCAGCTCAATGCTCTGTGTCCCGGTCTCTCAGCGCCGCCTGGGCACGGGCGAGCGCTGAAGCTCGAGTCCCCGACGGGGCAGGCGGTGCTCGCCTGCGCCGCCGCATTCGCCGGACGCGCTCCGAGCAAGCGCTCGCTGCTGGCCAGGGCGCCCGGCCGCACGACCGATGCCACGGCCACGTTCTGGAGCGAGCGTTGGAAGCGTCTTCTGGCGCCACCGATCGATGCCGAGCTACGGGCGAAGCGCCTCACCGCAGATCTGCGCCGATGGGGAGCGCTGCAGGCGGACATCGCCCTGGCCGAGGAGCAGCTTGCGGTGCTGCTGGCCCAGACTCCCGGGCAGATCCTCACGACGCTGCCCGGCGTTGCGATCGTCAGAGCAGCGGCGCTGGGCGCCTACACGTTGCCGGTCGAGCGCTTCGCAAGCCCCGAGCACCTTTACTCGGCTACCGGTCTTGCGCCGGCGAGCTATCGGTCCTCGACGATCACTCGACGTGGACGGATCAGCCGCCAAGGCCTTGCAGAGCACCGTGATGCGCTGATGGGCATCGCCTGGGGCCTGAGTCAGAGAAGCGACGCTTTTCGCGCGCGTGATGGCGAGCTGAGAGCTCGCGGCTTTCGCCCGATCCAGGCACGGGTTGCGCTGGCCCGTCATGCCTGCCGTCTGTGCTGGGCACTACTTCAATCACAACATCCATACGACGATCGGCGCTACGCTCGCGCTCGGCGGCGTGGGCGGTGACGGCCTTTACAGCTATGCCGCACGACGGCGCAACCTAGCTTGCCGCCCGCCCACGCAGCCGCTTCTCACGGCGCACACGAAAGCCTGCCGCACGACGGCGCCTGATCAGCCTGCCGACCCCGCAGCGGCCGCGGAGCGCATCCACTCGCCGATTCACGCAAATACCGCGATCACTCCTCGCGGCGATGACTCACGGCCGAGATCGACCTTGACTCGCCGTGCGAAAGCTAGGCGCCGGGCGCTCGGCCCTTCGGCGGCAGCGTGCGAGCGAACTCGACGCCGCGGCGAACCCAGCTCTGCAGCTCGCGCTTGGTCTTGACGCCGTCAGGGTCGACGCGCAGCCATCCTTTGGCGGGACGGCCGCGCATGATCATCGGGCGCGCGTGCTCACGCGCGAGCAGCGCGTCGAGCTGCTCAGGGTCGTGCCGCAGCATCAAGCCTCCCTTCGAGGAGACGGCGACGGCCATGTTGCCGTCGAGCAGAAACGCGAGGCCGCCGAACATCCGCATCTCGCTGAGGCCGCGCTCGTCGCCGATCAGCTCGCGGACACGGTGGGCAAGATCCTCTTCGTAGGGCATCGGCTCGTCGGCGTCTAGAGGTTGACCTCGATCGTCTCGTACACGTCGATGCTGCCGCCTTCGTCGAACACGGGGCAGCCGGTCGCGAGCTCGCCGGCCGCGTCGAGGCTGCCGGCTTTCACGACGGTGTAGCCGGTCAGCTTCGAGTCAGCCTGGCCGCCGGCGCCGCTCGCGCTTACCGAAGTCGACGCGCCGAGCGGGTTGCCGGGCTCGACGATTGCGGGTCCGAGCTTGCCGAACCAGGCGCCCCAAGCAGCCATCGAGGCCTCACGCTCGGCGTCGGTGCTCGCCATTCCACCACCGCGATATGCGAACAGGAAGTTTGCCATCTCGATCCTCCGTCTGTTGATTTTAGGGGCGCGCTTTCGCGCGCAGTCGTGTCGGTGAGCTCATCAGCCGTCGCGTTTCTCGAGAGTCAGCTGCGCGAGACGCTCGGCTGCTCACGACGCCTTCCGCTCGGCGAGAAACTCCTCGACGATGTCGAACTTGCGCTCCCACAAGGCACGCAGATCCTCGATCCAGACGTGCGCATCGGTGAACGGCTCGCCGGCGAGGCGTAGCCGATGGGTGCGCCCGTCGACGACGCGCACGATCGCACCGGCCTCTTCGAGCACGCGCAGGTGCCGGCTGATCGCGGGCTTCGAGACGGCGAAGTCGCGCGTGGCCTCGCCGACGGTCAGCTCGGTGCCGGCGAGGCGCTCGACGATGCCGCGGCGGATCGGGTGAGCGCAAGCCGCAAAGGTGCGGTCGAGAGCAGCTTGGTTAGCCATACGGTTAACTACTATCACGTCGAGCGATAATCGGCAGCGTGGCGCGCGACGGCAAGCACTCGTCGAAACCTGACCGGCGTATCCCTCATCCTGCTGTCGCGCTCGCGGTCGTGCTCGCCTCGGCGACGTTGCCCGTGGCGTCGCGCGCGAGCGGCGCCTCGCCGCCGATCCCCTCGCGCGAGGCGCGATCGTCGCGGACGGTGCTCGTCGGCCGCTCGGTCGAGCGCCGCGCGATCGTTGCGCACATCCTCGGCGCTGCCACGGCGAAGCGCCGCATCCTGCTCGTCGGCTGTATTCACGGCAACGAGTGCGCCGGGCAGAAGATCCTCGCTGCGCTGGAACGCCGGCGCGTCCGCGCGGGCGTGCAGTTGTGGCTCGTGCCGAGCATGAACCCCGACGGCGAGGCGGCGGACACGCGCCAGAATGCGCACGGCGTCGACCTCAATCGCAACTTCCCGTATCGATGGCGCGCGGGCGGTGGCGCGACGTACTATGCCGGCCCGCGTCCGGCCTCGGAGCCGGAGACGCGCGAGGCGATGCGGCTGGTCGAGCGCGTCAAACCGGCCGTGACGGTCTGGTACCACCAGCACGAGGACCTCGTCGACATGGCCGGCGGCGACCGCGGCGTCACGCGACGTTACGCGCAGCTCTCGGGTCTGCGCGCGACATGCCTGCCGTTCCTGCCGGGCACGGCTACGGCGTGGTCGAACCACAACTTCGCGGGGACTACGGCGTTCGTCGTCGAGCTGCCCACCGGGGCAGTCAGCGTGAGCGCGCTCGCGAGGCACCTCGATGCGGTCGGCGCGCTCGAGCGAGGCGAGCGCAACGGCTCGCATACGAGCTGCGCCGCGTAGCTCTTACGCGCTACCGGTCGCCGGCGACAAGCACGAGCTTGCCGCCGCCGATCTGACCGCTCTCGCCAAGCTCGTGCGCGCGCGCGGCCTCCGCGAGCGGGAGCGCCTGCGAGACCTTGACGCGCAGCACGCCTTCGTCGATCAGCGAGGCGATCGCGTCCATCCCTTCGCCGTCGGGCTCGACGAGGAAGCCCGTCGAGCGCACGCGCTGCCCGGCCGCCTCGCGCAGCTTCTCCAGGTCGGCGCCCGAGGGGACGTTGACGATCAGTCCGCCGTCGCGCAGTGTCGGCAGCGAGGCGATGCCGTTCTCGCCGCCTACGAGATCGAGCACGACGTCGACGTCGCGCACGCTCGCGCCGACATCGACGACTGTGTAGTCGATCGACTGATCGACGCCGAGCTCTCGCAGGAAGTCGTGGTGCTCGGCGCGCGCCGTGCCGATCACGTAGGCGCCGCGCGCTCTGGCGATCTGCACGGCGAGATGGCCGACGCCACCGGCGGCGGCATGGATCAGCACGCGCTGCCCTGGACCGACGTTTGCGGTGTCGACGAGCGTCTGCCAAGCCGTCAGTGCTCCGAGCGGGATCGCGGCGGCCTCGTGCAGATCGAGCCCGTCGGGCACGCGCGTGAGCTGGCGCGAGCGCGCCGTGACGAACTCCGCGTAGGCGGCGGCCTCGCCGGGGAAGCGCGGCATCCCGAACACGCGGTCGCCGACGGCGAAGCGCGTGACGCCGTAGCCGAGCTGCTCGACGACGCCGGCGATGTCCCATCCGACGGTGAACGGCGGCTCGCCGAGGAAGCCGCCTTTCGCGCGCGTCTTCCAGTCGACGGCGTTGACGCCGGCGGCAGCGACGCGCACGAGCACCTCCGTCGGGCGCGGCTCAGGTGCGGGCGCGTCGACCAGCCGCAGCACGTCCGGCCGTCCGAGCTCGGTCTGGCGGATCAGCTTCACGCGCGCTGCCCGCGCTCGCTACCGCCGCCGCTACCGCTGTCGTTGCCCCTGCCCTTGCCCTGGCCCTTGTCCTCGCCCTCGCCCTCGCCCTCGCCCTCGCCCTCGCCCTCGCCCTCGCCGAGCACGTAGCGCTCGATCGCGATTGCAAAGCCCTCGTCCTCGTTGGACTCGGTCACATGCGTGGCGGCGCGCTGAACTTCCTCTCCGGCGTTGCCCATCGCGATGCTCAAGCCGGCGTCGGTGAACATCAACACGTCGTTCGGCTGGTCGCCGAGCGTCGCGATGCGCTCCAACGGGATGTCGTACTCGCGCGAGAAGTAGTGCAGCACTGCGCCCTTGTTGGCATCGGGGTGCGTCACGTCGAGGTAGTACGGCTGCGAGCGGGCGGCCGAGACGTGCTTGCCGAACTTCTCGCGCGCGGCGGCCTCGGCCTTGGCGACGGCATCGAGGTCGTCGCTGACGCCGACGATCTTCGCGACGCGGTCGGTGATCCCGTCGAAGCTCTCGACGACGGTCGGCTCGAAGCGCACCGTGTCGGCCTCTTTCTGCTCGTGCGGGGCGTCCTTGTCGCGCAGCAACCAGTCTGAGCCACGGTAGAGCCACACGTCGAGCCCGTGTTCGCCGATCAGCTCGATGATCGCCTCGACGAGCCCTGCGTCGATCGAGCGCTCCTCGATCACCGACATGTCGGGTTGCGCAAACAGCCCGCCGTTGAACGCCGCCAGCGGCAGCTCGAGCGCAAGCGGCTCGACGAGCATCTCCATCCCGCGCGGCGGGCGTCCGCTCGTGACGGCGAACTTGATCCGGGCCTCTTTGAGGCGGCGCACGACCGCGACGGACCGGTCTGTCAGTTGCTTGTCATCGGTGACGAGCGTCCCATCTACGTCGGCGAGGACGAGCTCGATCATGCGAAGCGCTGGACGAACGCGAGCGCCGTGTCGGCAACCTCGCGCCAGCCGCTGTCGATCGTCAGCGCGTGACCGCGGTTGGGAATCTCGGCGAACTCCGTGATGCCCTCGTTGCGCTTCTGCTTCTTGAACGAGGCCTTGGCAATCACGAGCGGTACGGTGTTGTCCTTCTCGCCGTTGATGATCAGCAGCGGCCCGCGCTCGGGATTCTTGCTGTTGACCTTCGCCTCAGTCCACGGGTTGAGGTTCGCCGTCGCCGCCTGGAACAGCGGCAAGCCCGCAGCTGGGACGGCGAACGCCGAGTACAGCTCCTTGGCCTCTTCCTCGCTGACGACGTTGGCGAAGCCGAAGCGGAACTGCTCGTAGGTGAGCGGGACAGCGCGATTGCGGTTCGCGGGATTGCCGAGCACGGGACTCGCGGACTTCAGCGCCGAGATCGGCAGCGGCAGCACGCCACGAAACGGCGCCGGGTCGATCGCGACGGACACAGCCGACAGCCCGCGACCGGCGATGATCTGCGTCAGCAGGCCGCCGAAGGAGTGCCCGAGGACCGCGGGCTTCCTCTTCAGCTTTCCGATCACCTCGACGAAGTGGTCGGCGACGTCGCCGACCGACTTGTGCGCGAACACCTCGGGCTTCGCGTTCGCTTGCTCGACCGTCTGCGGGTCGTCGGGCCATCCGGGTGTCAGCGGCGCGTAACCGGCCTGCTCGAAGACCTCCGCCCAGCGGTCCCAACTGCTCGGAAGCAGCCACAGCCCGTGGATGAAGACGACCGGCTCGCGGCCGGTGTCGTTTGCCTTCTCGATCTGCTCTTGCTCGTATTTGGAGATCGTCGTCATTTGAGTCCTTTGTCTTCGGAGTACCCCCGGGCAGGCGTCAGCACACCACCTGTGCACCATCATTCCACGCTGCGTTATCGTGCTCGGGGTCGCCGGGGTGGTGGCACGCAGGCACCGACAATCGCGCAATGCGAAGGGGGACGACGATGCGTAAGCAAGCTCTGCCGAGGTCCTTTGCGAGACGATCGACGCGAGTCCTCGCGCCGGCTCTCGCGAGCTGCGTCGTGCTGGTGAGCGCGCTCGCGCCAGACGCCGCAAGCGCGGCCGGAAAGGTCAGGTCGATCACGTGTAGGGGCGGCAGCAGCTCTTGCAGCGCGACCGTCGGGCTCGCCGGAGGCGCGAGCAACGTGAAGCTGAAGATCGCGCTGAGCGACACCGACCTGAAGCTCGCGAAGGTCGCGGTCAAGCCGTCGTCGGTGCGCGGCGCCTACGAGCTCTCGAAAGGCTCGTACACGCTGGGCGGCTCGCTCTACACGGTGACGCTCAACGCGGTGCAGTCGATTCCGAAGGGCTCGACGTTGACACTGACGTTCGCGGTCCCGCACAAACGCGGGACGCCCGGCCGGTAGACGACGTCGCCGGGGCACAGCGGCGAGCGGGCGCTCAGTCTTCTGAGCGGCCGATCGTCACGCGCCCGAGCCCGACGACCTCCATCTCGGTGTCGGGCACGCAGATCGCGATCTGCTCGGCCTCGTCGCGCAACGTGCGGCGCAGGAAGACGAACGCGCCGCCGCCGACGACCGCCGGGACCCACAGCGCGATCGCGCGATACGCGAGCACGGCGCCGGCGGCCGAGGCGAGCGAGACGTTGTACAGCGCGAGCGTCCCGACGAGACCGGCATCGACGCCGCCGATCCCGCCGGGCACCGGGATCAGCCCGCCGAGCTCGCCGATCAGGTAGGCGATCCAGAGGATCGCGAGCGGCGGCGCGGGGCCCAGCGCGCGGAACGTCGCCCAGACGATCATCACGTCGAAGGCGAGATAGGCGATCAGGCCGAGGATCAGGATCAGGTTGCCCTCGCGCAGCAGCGCGACGGCGGCCTCGACGCCCTCGCCGATCGCGGTCAGTGCCTTCATCGCGACGAGCTTGCGTTTCGAGAGCTCGTGCCCGCGTTCGTCGATCCGAGCGCCCCAGCGCTTTGCGATACGCCCGGCGTAGAGCACGAGCACGACCGCGGCCGCGGCGATGCCCGCCGGCAGGATGGTCAGCAGCAAGTTCCGCTCGCCGCCGATGACGCCCACGCCGAGACCGAGGCCGAGCACGATCACGCCGAGCACGTTCGGCACGCTCGTCAACAGGAAGAAGGCGACGGTGCGACGCGCGATGTCCTCGGTCTGCATGCCGCCGCGTTTGAGCGCCCAGGCGCCGAGCGCGAGGCCGCCGGCGCCACCGGTCGGGATCAGCGCGTTCGCGCCGAGCTCGGACATGCCGATCTGGTAGCTGACACGCCAGCTCATCCGCCTGCAGAAGATCGCGCGGAAGACGGCGACGTAGCCGACGCCGGAGAGCAGCTTCAGCCCGACGCCGAGCAGCAGCCACTCGGGCTTCGCGTGCGACAGGCGCGAGCGCAGCGTGCCGAGCCCCGGGAGCAGCGTCACGACGGCGACCACGACGATCACGAGCACGAGCAGGAAGATCAGGCGCGAGCGAACCTTGTGGCTGCTCAGCTCCTCCGGCGCTGCCAGCTCCTCGCGGCTGCGTCGCGCGCGATCTCGGCTGTCTGGGAGAGCGGTGCCCATCGTCTTCTCTCACCTTCGCAGCAATCGGCCGGAGAGCGGTACTGTCTGTGGCGATGTGCCCGGCCTGGCCAGCGCTTGCGTATGCCGACTGGAGGGAGACGTGCGACACGCTGCATGCTCACACGCAGGTGCTCGGCAAGCTGGCGGTCGCGCTGGCGCCGCCGGAGCCGCAGCTCCAGCACGCGGCGTTGCGCCTGACTGCACGCGGCTGGGAGACGGCGCCGCTACCGGCGCCGGACGGCTCGGGGGCGTTCGTCACGGCGCTCGATCTGCACGCGCACGAGGCGCTCGTCGAGCACAGCGCAGGCGGCTCGGCGCGTATCGCGCTCGGACCCGACCGGGCTGTCGGCACTGTGACGCGCGAGCTGCTCGCCGCGATCGGCGGCCTCGCGGGCGCAGTCGAGATCGATCCAACGCCGCAGGAGGTCAGCTGGAGCGTCCCGCTGGATCAGGACGCAGAGCACGCGAGCTATGACGCGAGCGCCGTCGAGCGTTACTTCGCGGCGGCGACGAGCGCCGCGCTCGTGCTCGCGGCATTCCGCGCGCCGTTTCGCGGGCGCTCGACGCCGGTCAACGCTTGGTGGGGCTCGTTCGACCTCGCCGTCAGCCTGTTCTCGGGCGAGCCTGCGGCCCCGCCGTCGCATGACTTCATCATGCGCAACGCGATGGACGCGCAGGAGGTCGCCGTCGGTTGGTGGCCGGGCGACGAGCGCTACCCGAGCGCGGCGTTCTACGCCTACGCGCACCCTGCGCCCGACGGCTTCGCCGGCGCGAGGTTGCAGCCGTCGGCGGCGCGCTGGGAGGACTCGCTCGGCGAGTACATTCTCGACGGCGACGATGCGCTGGCGAGTGACGATCCGCGCGCGGCCGCGCTCGAGTTCGCGCGCTCGGCGTTTCGCCACGCGTGCGCGGCGTGCGCGTGGGATCCGGCGCTCGCGGCGAGCGCCGACGCGCACCCGCCGCCGGTCGTCTGAGGCTGCGCTTCGGCGCACTTGCCGGTTGCTCGGCGACGTGACGCTATTAGTAGGCGGATGCCGCGACTGCGACGATCGAGCTGTGCTGCCCCGGGCATCGCCAGGCGCGGGCGCGGGCGCGGCTTCGAGTACCTCGATCCCGACGGCGGGCGGATCGGCGATCGCGAGACGATCGAGCGGATCGCGCAGCTCGCGATCCCGCCGGCGTGGCGTGAGGTGTGGATCTGCATGGACCCGCGTGGACACCTGCAGGCAACGGGTGTCGACGCGGCGGGACGCAAGCAGTACCTCTACCACGAGCAGTGGCGCGCCCATCGCGACAGGCAGAAGTTCGACTCGATGATCGCTTTCGGTCATGCGCTGCCGAAGCTGCGCCGGCGCGTCACGCGCGACCTGCGCGTGGGTGAGAATGGCAAGCCGCGCGCGGCGCTCGAGCAGCGACTGTCACGCGAGCGCGTGCTCGCCGGCGCGGTGCGACTGCTCGACGTCGGCTTCTTCCGGATCGGCTCGGAGGACTACGCAGAGCGCAACGAGTCCTACGGGCTGACGACGATGCTGCGCGAACACGTCGCCGTCGAGGGAAGCGAGCTGATCTTCGACTTCCCGGCGAAGTCGGGGCAGCGGCGGGTCCAAGCGATCGCGGACGCCGACGCGGTCGAGCTCGTGTCCGAGCTGAAGCGCCGGCGCAGCGGCACACAGCTGCTCGCGTGGCACGACGCCAGCGGCTGGTCGGAGCTTCATGCCGATGAAGTGAACGAGTACGTCAAGCGCGTCAGCGGCGGGGACTTCACGGCGAAGGACTTCCGCACGTGGAATGCGACGGTGCTCGCCGCCGTTGCGCTGGCGCACGACGGCGAGCCGGAGCAGACGCGCGCCGCGCGCGAGCGCTCGGTGAGCAAGGCGATCAAGGCCGTCGCGGCTTACCTCGGCAACACTCCGGCGGTCTGCCGCGCCTCGTACGTCGACCCGCGCGTGATCGACCGCTATCTCGCAAGGACGACGATCGGGGCCGCGATCGAGCGACTGCCGGCCGGCAATCCGGACCTGGCTGACGCACGGATCCGTGCGCGCGTGGAGACGGCAGTGCTGGAGCTGCTCGAGGACGCTCCCGGCTGAGCCGGGACGGCGTCGTCGTTCGGCACGCTCGGCTCAGCGACGGCCGAGCCGCCGCCCACTCTCGGTGTTCGGCGGCGTGTAGTTGAGCTCGTAGTGGTGATACAGCGCCGACTCGTCCTCTTGCGAGAGCTCCTCGCCGTGCTGCTCGAGGTTCGGCGCGGCCTGCACCTGCGCCTTGGTCACGGCGACCTGCAGCTCGTCGGGGCCGACCTTGATCCCGCCGAGCGGCACGAACGTCAGATGACGGCCGATGAAGCCCTCCTTGACAGTCGCGAACTGCGGCACGTCGGTCTCGACGTCGACGTAGACGTCCTCGAGCTTGCCGATCTTCTCGCCGTCGACGTCGACGAGTTGCTTGCCGTGCCACTCGGCGACGTTCAGCTCTACGTCGTCATCGCTCATCGTGTGCTTCCCGTGGTGGCTTTCGCGGACCCGGTTGCGGTACGGGCACGGCCGCCAGTGCCTCTCCGGCTCGCTGCTCTCGCGGCTTTCGCCGGAGCTTTCCGGGCTTTTTTCGTGGCCGCGGCCGCTTTGCTCGCCGCCGGTTTTCCGCTCGCGGCCTTTTTGCGTGCAGGCGAGGCTTTTTTCGTTCGCCTCGCACCGGCGCGCTGCGACGCGGGTATCTCCGCTTGGGCGACGGCTTTCGTCAAGCGCGGGATCTCTTTCTCGAGGTACGCGCTCATGCGCTCCTCCTCGCGCCTGATCGTCCGCGAGAGCTGCAGCGTGTCGCGATCGCCAAGCGACTCTGCGAGCGTCTCGATCGAGCTGTACGTCGCGATCTCCTCGGCCTCGCTCGCGTACTCGGTCTTGGCATTCTTCAGGTGCTTCTCCTCCTGGCCGGTACCGCGCAGCGCGTGCAGCGGTCCCTGCGCGAGCGCGGCGGCTTTTTGCGCGCCGCTCAGCACGACCTGCGCGGCGTCGCCGACCTGCGAGGGGCCGGGCGCGTCGATCGTGGCAGCGGTGCCGCCGAGCTGCTTGATCCGTTTCTTGACGTCTCGGCCGTGACGCTTCGTTTCGCTCAGGTGCTCTTTCAGGCGTTTCTTGTAAGGAGCGTGCGTCGTCATCGCGACATGCGCCTGCAGCGCGGTCTCGAGCCGCTGCTCGAGGCCGTACGCCTCGTTGAGGTACTGGACGAGCTTCTCCTGGGCAACGGTTTTCTCAGGCATCGAGTCCTTGCTCTCCTCCGAGTCGGCTGCGCCGCCACGACAGCAGCAATTGATAAAGGGGGACCTGCCCGCAATCTAAGTAGGTGCAGAGCGCTTACCCCCGATCGCGACCGGTCAAGCAGGGTCGCGGCCTCTAACGTGGGGGCATGGTCACTCCAGACGTACTCGTGCTCGGCGGCGGCGGAACGCTCGGCGAGGCGTGGATGAGCTCGCTGCTCGCCGGCCTCGAGCGGAGCGAGGACTTCGACGCGCGCGCCTGTCGTCGCTACGTCGGCACATCGGCGGGCTCGATCGTCGCCGCGTCGCTCGTCGCCGGCCTAAGCCCCGACGCACGGCTCGGCGCGACGACACAGGCTGGCAGCGATGCGCAAGCGCGCGCGACGCCGTCGAGCGTGGAGGCCTCGCTGAGGCAGGCGCTCGGCGAGGTGAGCGAGATCGCAGGAGCGGCTGCGGCACCGCTCGCCTCGCTGGCGCTCGCTTCGAGCGCGCTTGGCGGCGCGCTGCTCAGGCGCAGCATTCTGCGCGCAGTACCGCGCGGCAATCGCTCGCTGGCGGCGCTTGGCCGGATGGTCGAGCAGGCCGGCGTGCAATGGGACGGACGGCTGCGAATCGTCGCGCTCGAGCTCGCCACGGGCCGGCGCGTCGTGTTCGGCGCGGCAGGTGCGCCACAGGTGTCGGTGTCGCTCGCGGTGCAAGCCTCGTGCGCCATCCCGGGAGTGTTCCGCCCGGTGCTCGCCGACGGGCGGGCGTATGTCGACGGCGGCGCGTGGAGCCCGACGAACATCGACGCGGCCGAGGCAGACAGCGGCACGCAGGTGCTCTGCCTGAACCCGACAGGATCGCTGCGCCCGGCGGCGGGCTCGCTCGCCGGCGCGTTCGGCCCTGTCTCGCGCGGGCTCGCGGGGACGGAGGCGCTCGCGCTGCGCAGGCGAGGCGCTCGCGTGAGAACGGTGAACCCCGATCCGGCAAGCGTCGCGGCGATGGGCATCAACCTGATGGACCCGGCGCGCCGTCGCGAGGTGATCGAGGCGGGACTGGCTCAGGGACGCGAGCTCGCGGCACGCGAAGTGCGACGCGCGGCGTGATCTGCGCAAAAGGAAACTCCACCCGAGCGTTGAACCCCGGGAAATGCTGGCGCTGCTGCTCGCAGTCGCACTGATCGCGCTGATCGTCCTCGCGCTGCTGCTCGGCGGTGTCGTTGCGGCGATCGTGACCGGCATCGTCATGCTGAACGTGTTCGCGGTGCTGCTGCGGCTGCGCGCGCCGAGCGATCGGCCGCCGGCCACTGCGCCAGAGCGCTGGCGACCGTCGTCGTTTCGCCGCCCTCCCGAGCTTCCGCTGCCAAACGAGGAGGACGCAGACGAGCTCACCGTGCGCCGGCGCTGAGCCGCCTGGGGTCGGCGGCCGGGCGCGCAACTGAAGCTAGTCTGCGCTTGGGATGGGGACGCTGCCGCGTACAGTCGCCGGATTCGCAGCGCTCGCGGCGCTGGCGCTTTGCGGTCCAGCCGGCGCCGCCGCGGCGAGCTCCGCGTTCGTGCGCGTCGACGAGGCCGGTTACGCGAGTGCGGCGCCGAAGCGCGCCTACCTGATGGCGCATCGCAGCGAGACGGGCGCGCCATACTCGCTCGTTCGTGCCGCCGACGGCGTGCCGGTGTACAGCGGCGTCGTCGGCTCCTCGACGGGCTCGTGGAGCAAGCGCTTCGGCGCCGTATACGCACTCGACTTCGACTCGGTACAGGAAGCCGGCGAATACACGCTCGAGGTCGGCGGTCGCTCGCCTGCGGCCTCGCCGCCGTTCGCGGTCCTCCCCGCTACGGCGCTGTATGAACAGCCGATCGCCAACGCGCTGTCGTTCTACGAGAACGAGCGCGACGGACCGGACTTCATCCGCTCGGCGCTGCGCAGCGCGCCGGCGCACCTCAACGACCACGCGGCGAGCGTCTACGTGACGCCGGCCGTAAACGGCGAAGGCGAATTCAAAGGCGACCTGACGGGCACAGGCGAAGCGCTCGATGCGTCGGGTGGCTGGTGGGACGCCGGCGACTACCTGAAGTTCGTCGAGACGACGAGCTACACCGTCGCGCTGCAGCTCACAGGCGTGCGGGACTTCCCGGCGCAGATGGGCGCCGGCGCAGGCGCGTCGGACTTCACGGCCGAGGCTCGCTTCGGCGTCGAATGGCTGCTGCGGATGTGGAACGACACGACGCGCACGCTCTACTACCAAGTCGGAATCGGCGAGGGCAACGCGAACACGCTCGGCGACCACGACCTCTGGCGCCTGCCACAGGCCGACGATACCTACGGCGGGCAGGACGCGAGCTCGCGCTACATCCGCCACCGCCCGGTCTTCCGCGCCGGGCCGGCGGGCTCGACGATCAGCCCGAACCTCGCTGGGCGCGATGCGGCGGTGTTCGCACTGTGCGATCAGGTCTTCAGAGGCAGCGATCCGCAACTGGCCGCGCGCTGCCTCGCGGCGGGCGAGCACGTCTTCGAACTGGCCGACACCGAACCGCACGGACATCTGCTTACGGCGATCCCGTTCGACTTCTATCCGGAGAGCGAATGGCGCGACGATCTCGAGCTCGGAGCGACGGAGCTCGCGATCGCGCTCGCGCTCGCGTCGGGAACGCCTCCGGTCGGCGTGCCGCACGCGCAGTCCTCGTACTACCTCGAACGCGCGGCGAGCTGGGCGAGCGCATACATCGCGCACTCGCGCGACGGCGACGCGCTGAACCTCTACGACGTCAGCGGGCTCGCAGACTTCGAGCTGGTTCGGGCGATGCGGCTGCTCGGGAGCGCGACAGGCCTGGCCGTCTCCGAAGCACAGCTGATCGCGAACCTCGCGCGCCAGCTCGGCGCGGCGAGCGAGCAGGCACAGCGCGATCCGTTCGGCTTCGGCTTCCCGTGGGACACGGCCGACACGGCCTCGCACGGCAACGGCCTGTCGGTAATGGCATCCGAGTACGACTACCTGACCGGGCAGCCGGCCTACCGCGCTCTCGCGGCGCGCTGGCTCGGCAACGTGCTCGGGGCGAATGCCTGGGGCGTATCGCTGATCGTCGGCGATGGCTCGACGTTCCCGGACTGCCTCTCCCACCAGGTTGCGAACCTCGCCGGCTCGCTCGACGGCTCGACACCGGTGCTCGCGGGAGCCGTTGTGGAGGGACCGAGCCAAGCGGCGAGCAAGGGCAAGCTCGGCGGCATGCGCAAGTGCCCCGCCCGTGGCGGCGACTCGTTCAAGCGCTTCGACGCCAAGGCCGTGTTCGAGGACGACGTGCAGTCCTACACGACGGTCGAGCCGGCGATCGACCTGACGGCGTCCTCGCCGCTGGCGTTCGCCTGGCAGGAGGCCGCGCCGAGTCCGCTCGGCGGCTGAGCGCAGGCGCGGCGAGACGTTCGCCGGTACGAACCCCCGCGAGGTTTCCGACGTTCGAGATTGCGCTCGCATCCAGTAGCCTTGCCTTGCAGCGCTCGCCGGAGCCGTAGCCCGCCGGCGACGCGCGAGCGCGTAGCGCCCATCCCGATGGCAACCGTGAGGTCAAAGACCGAGACGAGCGCGGGGCGCACAGCCGTCGCGGATCCGGGCGCAGACGCCGACGGGACGACTCGCCGTCACAGCCCGCGAGACGCCTTCCGCCTTGCGCGTCACAAGTGGCGCACGGGTGAGCGAGTCGACATGAGCGCGCTCGCGCGCGAGCTGCAGATCAACCGCGTCACGCTGTACCGCTGGGTCGGCTCGCGTGAGCAGCTGCTCGTCGAGGTCATCTGGAACCTCTCGAACCACAACCTGACGAGCGCCGCGGCGGCGGTCGACGCGAGCGGCGCGACGGGCGCCGAGCGCATCATCCAGACGGTCGCGCGCTTCATCGACAAGGCGATATCGCATCACGGCATGAAAACGTGGCTCGCGAACGAGGGCGAGGCGGCGATGCGCCTGCTCACACGCCACCAGGCCGGCTACCAGCCGCGGCTCGTCGCGCGCCTGGAAGAGCTGCTCGCGGAAGAGGTCGAAGGCGGGCGCCTGGAGCTGCCGGCCGACGTGCACGAGGTCGCATACGTGCTCGAGCAGCTCGTCGAGTCCTACGTCTATCTGCTGCCGATCGCCGGCGAGGAGCCGGACGCGCGGCGGGCCGAACCGATCTTGCGAATGCTGTTGCGCTGAGCGGCCGGCCTGCCGCCCGCCCACCGCGGCCCGGGCGCCTTGGCGCGGTGCCCGTCGATCCCGGACCGGTACGCGAGTCGACCAAAGCAGAGGGGCCCCGTCGCCGGGGCCCCTCTTGCTTCGATCTGTGCCTGCGTGGGTGCTCGCCTATCTGGCGCGGTGCCTGCGCGCCTGGGCCTTTGACTCGCCTACGACTTCGTTGGGCGTGTCGACGACGTTGCCGGTGTTGCCCTTGACCGTGAGCGATCCGGCGATGGCGTTGCCCGTCGCCTTCGTCCCGCCGGCGTTGCTCAACACCTTCAGCGAGCCGCCGATTTCGTTGCCGACGAGCGTCACGCCTGCGGTGTTCGATTTGACCGTCACCGTGCCGTGGAAGGTGTTGGCGGCGCATTCGCCGCCGTCACCCATCACGACCGATCCGGTCGAGCCGGCGGCTTTCGTAGCACCGCCGACGATCGCGCCGCAGAGCCTGACGAGCGCGGCGCGGTTGGCGCTGAACGTGCCCGAGAGCTTCGCCCCCTCGACGTCGATCGCACCACCCGGTTTGACCGTCAGGTCGCCGCTGACTTTGGCCGTCGAGGTGAGCTCGACGGACTGGCCGGCCTTGACGATCAGCTTGCCTTTGACGTTGCCCGTGATCACCTGGCTGAAGCCGACCTGCGTCGAGCACGACGAGGTCGCTTCGTTGCCGAGGTTGTCGACGGCCGTGGCGCTGACCGTCTTCGTCCCGGCCGTCGAGGTGTCGATCGGGATCGTCCCGCTCGGGTCCGTTTTCAGGCCCGATTCGTCGGAGGCGAGGACGCTCGCCACAACGCCCGCCTGACCGACGGCGGCCGTCGCGGGGCAACTGACTTCGACGGTCGGCGGGGTCTTGTCGACGGTCACCGCGGCCGATGCTTCAGACCACGGGCTGACGAGTTCTTCTTCGGGTTCGAGCGCGAACGCAGGAACGATCGTCTTGCTGCGGACGCGATAGCTCCAGTGGCCCGACTGCGTCTCCGCGGCCGTGTATTTCGGCGCGGAGAGACCGTTCGCAACCGTGCTCCATTCGCCTTCGCCGTTGCGGTGCTGGACTTCGAACTGCGGGTGCGTTTCGACAAAGCGCGCGACCTGGGAGACGGGGTGCGACGAGACGGGCCCACGCCAGATCAGCGTGAACGAGCCTGTGTTCGGCGACGGGTCGCCGGTCGCGGGCACGGTCGGGCGCAGCCGCGGGTACTCTTCGGCGGCCTCGATCAGGCGAGCACCGTCTTCGGGAAGGATGAACCCTTCGCCTTCCAGTTTTTCGGTGTCTGCTTTGACCTTGTCGATGTATTCGCCGTAGTTGCTGTAGAGCCCGTTCAGCGTTTCTTCGGTGAACGGCACGTTCCCGCCGAGCAACTGGCAGAAAGCCGAGTCCGGATACGGGTTCGGCGCCGGTGCCGCTGTGTTTTCGGAGGTCTGGATGCCGATCGGGACTTCGATTTCCGGCAGGCGGATACCGCCGAGCGCCTCACCGAGGCCGTTTTTCTTGAGCGTTTTCGAGTTGACGTATTCACCGCGCGGCCCGAGCGGCGGCGGCGAGCCGCCTTCGGACCATTCGTCGAGGTCCTTCATGCCGACGTTGACGAGGAACGGCCACTGGATTTTCGACAGCGGTTTCTTCACGCACGAGGCGATCTGCGGACCCATGTCGCGTTCGATCGGCGGAGCCCAGTTCGAGGCTGCGTCGAACGGGACGTGCGAGGCGCCTGCCGCCTCCCAGTGGCGCAGACTCGGATTCGCCGGCGCCTCGGCCTCGGTCTGTTCGGCTTTGTTTTCGAATTCGGTGATGATCCGCAGGACCTTTTCGGGCCGGTCGGCGCGGATCGCGGTCGTGCAGACGGTCAGCAGGTAGTTGTCGACGATTTCCTGCAGCGGCGCGATCTTGTTGAAGTACGTGACCATCCGCCCACACGACTGTGACTCGGCGGAGGCCGTCAGTTTCGTGATCGCGGACGTGTCGCCGCCGAGTGGCTGCGGGCCGACGCCGTCACCGCGGATCGCCTTCAGCGCCGCGGCGAATATGTCGTAGGACAGAGCGTCGCCGCTCGGACCGACTTCGAGGCTGCCGTAGCGCGATGGGTCGAATTTCTTCAGGGTCGCGACGCCGACGTTCTGCGCGTCGATGCTGACGTAGGCGTAGCCGTGCTTGAGCAGGTAATAGGGGTCGCCGAACCAGTTCGCTTCGAGGTCATACCCCGCCGTGACGTTCTGCCACTCGGCGATGACTTTGCCGTTGAATTTCGACGGGTCGGTCGGGCGGCGCACGATGATCCGTGTCTTGAACGGGTACGTCCCGTTGCCGTTCGGGCCACCGGTCAGGATTTTCGAGCCGGTCATGTTGGCGGCGCCGCTCGTGCTGTACGTGTAGCCGGTCCCGGATACGTAGAACTCTTCCTCGGTGTAGCCGTAGTTGGCGAGCGGAATGTCCGTCGCCGCGAACGGATGTGAGGCTTCTGTGACCGGAATCGGTCCTTCGACGGTCGGCGTAGGCACGCCTTCGTATGGCGCGCCGAACGCTGGTGAGGCCAGCGCGACGAGCAGGCCGATGACGGCGCACAAGAGCGCGATCGAGCCTCCTCGACGAGGCCGCAGGGCTTCCCGTTGCATGCTCGAATCCCCTCTGAGTCTGTGACTGTTTCGGGGACAATCGGCCCTCGTACCGGTCGCCGTCCCCCTCCCATCGCGAACCTACCACAGATGCAACATATTCTGCAAGTGATGCGCCCTCGCGCGAGCGCGGGATGAGCGAGCAGTACGTCTTCGCCTACGGATCGCTGCTGCGCGATCTCGGCGGCTCGCTCGGTCGGCGACTGCAGCCGTGCCGGCTGCGCGACCATCGCCGCGCGTGGAACGTCGCGATGGACAACACGCTGACGCTCGCCGGCTACAAGCTCTACCTCAGCGCAACCGACTCGTCGCGGCCTGCCGTGTTCGTGACGTTCCTGAACCTCGTCCCGGCCGACGGCCGTCACGTCAGCGGCGTGCTGTTCGCCGTCGACGAGGACGAGCTCGCGGTGCTCGACAGGCGCGAGCGAAACTACGACCGTCGTGACGTCACTGGCTCGATCGACGGGCACTGCGCCGGACGCGTCTGGACGTACATCGGAAAGCCGGAGGCCGAACGGCGCTTCGCGATTGGCGCGCGCGAAGGCCGTGCCGTGATCGACAGGACCTACCTGGAGAGCGTTCGCGCGGGCTTCGATCTGATCGCCGCGGATGCGCTCGAGGAGTTCGACGCGACGACGAACGCGCACGACTGTCCGGTGCTCGAGTTACGACGCATCGACCTTCCCTAGCGTGCCGCGAGCGTCCTCCTCGCGGTGTGGATCGACCGAGCACGGGCGACGTGCTCGTGCCCGGCTCGCTCCAGCGAGGCAGCGCGCATCAGCGCTCGCCTCCGGCGACGGCCTTCAGGTGCGGCTCGAGCGTGAGCGCGGGCGGCGATTGCACCGGCGCGCTCTCGTCGGCAAACGGCAACAGCTCGCTCACGCCGGCTTTTTCGAACGCGCGCTGAACAGTCCGCGAGCCTCGAATCAGCGCGAAGTCATAGCCGCGCCGCCTGCAGAGCCCGCAACGAAACGCGATTACGGCTACGCCGAACGCGTCGATGTCGGCTAGCTGGCGCAGGTCAAGCGTGATGCCGGTGACGCCGTCCTCGCAGAGACGCTCGATCTCGGCTTCGAGCCTGTGCACCGAGCTGCGGTCGAGCGCGCCAGTCAAGACGAGTGTGTGCATCCTCAGGCCGATGTCGGGTGCGACGAAGCCAGCGGCCCGTCCCGCAGCCCGATCGGTTTGCGCGATTGTGTCGTTGAATGCGGCCCGTACGTGGGTCGCGACGCTGCCGTCAGTGTCCTTGTCGGTCCTTGCGTGGACGCTTGCGGCCATCGTCATGTGATGGCGTTCCATCGAATACAGCTCCTTCCAAGAGCTTCGAAATGGTTGCGTTGACGCGGGCCCCACGGGCGCGCGCATCTGGTTCGCGACCGGAAGGAGCTAGTCGGGGCGCTCAGGAACGAGCACGAAGCAACCTGCGAGCCATGGCTCGCAGGAAAGGCGCAGGCGGCGCAGGACGCGCGGCGCGCCGAGCAGCAAGAGGCCGGCGAGCGTCAGGAACGTCGACAGCGGCGCGACGCCGGAGCCCCCGGTCGCGGCGCCGGCGGCGCCGCCCGGCGATGGGCTGCTCGGTGCGGGGCCGATCGGCGGGCCGCTGAAGGCAACGCCTCCGTGGCCGCCTTCGGACGGTGTCCCGGCGATCGTCGCCGCGACGAGCGAGCTGGCGACGGTGATGAGGCCGCTCGGCATGCCGGCGGCGGTTAGGCGAGAGGCGCCGAGCCACCCGACGGTGCAGTTGTCGGTCATCTGCCCGCTCAGCTGCGAGAGCTCGCAGCTGAAGTCGCCGGCGCGCTCGACGGGCGTCATGCCGGCGTGCGCCGGCGCAGTCGGGCCGCCGCCGGGCGGCGGGCCTTCGAGTTCGGTGCCGGCGATCGTCGCGATTACCGGCAGGCCTGCGCCGGAGGCGGCGGGTGCTTCTGCGGAGGCTGCACGCCCGGTGTCGAGCTGAGCCATGGGCGTGTCGAGCGGCGAGGAGGAACGCAGCGATGTCGTCGGCGTCGCTTCGACGGCGCCTTCGGCGTGTTCGCCGAGCGGCCCTTTGCCCAGCGATTCTTCGGGCGTTTCAATGGGACCGATCTGTTGCAGTTCTTTCGTCACTTCGACCGGTGTCGTGACGACGGCTTCTTCGATCACGACCGGGGTCGGTTCGACAGGGGCCTGTTCGACCGGGGTCGGTCCGACAGGGGTTACTTCGATCGGCGGGCCCTGGCCTTCCGGTGTGACGACGCCCGACGTCGTTTCTTCGGGACCGGGCGCCGAGCGCTGTTCTTCGGGCGCCACTTCGCCCCTCGGTTCACCAGGCGCGACAACAGGACTTTCTTCTGTCGGCGCAGTTGGTGTCGTACCTGAGCCTTCGGGCTCGGCCAGCGTCGCTTCTGCCGATGCGCCTTCTGCGGGCGCCTGCGACTCGACTCCCGGCGGCGTCGATCCAGGGGAGCCCTGGCTGGTGGCCGTTTCCTGCGATTCGGCCGCAGCGGGCGTCGTGCCGGACGCGGCTTCGTCGGCCTGCGCGCTCGCGGCGATCACGAGCGCCACGAGCAGCGCGAGCACGGTCAGGCTGAGGCAGAGCAAACGCTCTCTGTCGGTAACTCGGAGCTTGCTCAACCGTTCCATGCGCACGGTTGAACAATAAAGAATCTGTGGCTCGTGTGGGAATGACCGGCGGAGAGACCCGAATCGAACAGCAGTTCGAGCGTCTGCATCGGCCACGATCGACGCTCCGCGGCCACGAAAGGCGTTTCGAGGGGCCTTCGCGTCGAAGCGCCGGCGCGCACCTCGCGGGCGCTACGTCAGACGGATTGTGGGAGTTTCTTGGACCCTCGCGTGGCCGCCGGAGCCGATGGCGGCGGGACGACGGGACCGATGTCGCCGTCGGGCGCCTCGTCGAGGTCGACGATCACGGGGGCGTGATCGCTCGGGCCCTTCCCCTTGCGCGCGTGGCGGTCGATCCAGGCGGCCTTGACCCGATCGCCGACGGAGGAGCTCACGAGCACGAGATCGATGCGCATGCCGAGATCTTGGTGGAACATCCCGGCGCGGTAGTCCCAGTAGGAGAAGACGCGCTCGCGCGGCCAGCGCTCGCGCACGGGATCGCGCAAGCCGTGCGCGCGAAGCTCGGCGAGCGCTGCGCGCTCGGGCGCGGTGACGTGCGTGTGTCCATCGAACGCGCTCGGGTCGAAGACGTCCTCGTCGGCGGGTGCGATGTTCACGTCGCCGGCGACGATCAGATCGTCGGGGCCGGCGGCGACGGTCTCGCGCAGGGCGGCGAGCCACGCGAGCTTGTAGCGGTAGTGCTCGGAGTCGGGCTCGCGACCGTTCGGCACGTAGACGCAGTGCACGCGCACGCCGCCACACGTCGCCGAGACGGCGCGCGCCTCTGCCTCGGGAAACCCGGGCGCGCCGGGCAGGCCGGCGACGACGTCGTCCAAGCCGGCACGCGAGAGGATCGCGACTCCGTTCCACTGCGCTTCGCCATGCACCGCGAAGCGATAGCCGCGCCGGTCGAGCTCGGCGCCGAGCAGCTCGGCGAAGGCCGCGTCGGCGAGCTTCGTCTCCTGCAGGCAGACGACGTCGGGGCGGCGCTCGTCGAGCCACGGCAGCAGCCGCGGCAAGCGCTGCTTGACGGAGTTGACGTTCCACGTCGCTACTCGCACGGGTCCACGGTAGCCCGCGGCCCGCCGCAGCGCCTATGGCAGCTCGGCGAGCACCTCGGCGGCGGCGCGTTCGCCGGAGCGCACGGCACCGTCCATGTAGCCGACCCAGTAGTCGGAGGTCTCGGTGCCGGCCCAGTGGACGCGCCCGACAGGCGCGCGCAGCGCCTTGCCGAAGTCGAGCAGCGTGCCGGGGCCGAGACCGGCGACGGGGTCGCCGCGCGTGAAGCGTTCCTCGGCCCAGGCGTTCTCGACGTATTCGGCCGGGTTGCGCGCCTTTTCACCGAAGTAGTCGGCGAAGTTCGCGAGCACCGCTTCGCGGCGGCCTGCCGCGGAGAGGCCGTACCAGGCGCGCGCGTCGCTGCCGCCGATGAAGCCGAGCAGCACGCCGGGGCTGCCCTCGTGCGGCGTGCTGTCGAATGTCGTCCTGACGGGGCCGTTGAGGCTGACGGTCTGCCCGGTCAGGCCTTCTTCGCGCCAGAACGGCTTGTCGTAGACGACGTCGACCTTCGCGTAGGAGCCCATCGGCGCGCGCTGGGTGAGCTGATCTCGCAGCACGGGCAGCAGCGGTTCGTAGTCGATCCTCGCCGTCAGCGCGGGCGGCATCGCGACGATCACCTGCTTGGCGGCGACGTGCCCTTTGTCGAGGAAGACCTTGACGCCCTTCGCTTCCTGCACGATCTGGCGCACGGGCGCGCCGAGCACGACGTTGCCGCCGAGCGCTTCGGCGACTTTCAGCGAGATCTGCTGGCTGCCGCCGACGAAGCGTTCTTCCTGCGCGCCTTCAGCCGTCTGGAAGTTGCGTTCGAACGTCCCCGGGTGCGATTCGTCACCGGAGGCGGCGAGGTAGAAGAGCACGTAGAGCAGCGAGAGGTCGCGCGGCTCCTGTCCGAAGATCGCCTCGCTCGCGGTCGAGACGAGCCGCATGAAGTCGGGGTTGATCTCGTTCGCTTTGAGCCACGAGTAGAACGTCTGACTGTCCCAGTCGAGCGCTTCGCTCGCGTTCCACGGTTCCTCGACGTCGACTTGCTGGGCCATCGTGTTGAGCCGCTGGACGACCTGCAGCAGGTCGGGCAGGTAAGTCGGGTCCGGTGGGGCGACGCCGGTCGGGCCGGTCGCGGCGTACGTTTCTCGTTTGCCGTCCTTCCAGTAGACGTTGCTGCCGGTGTTGTACGTCGGGAAGGTGCTGACGCCGACGGCCTGCGCGAGCGCCTTGATGCGGTCCTGCGTCGGGCCGACGAACTCGGCGCCGGCGTCGATGTAGGAGCCGCCTGCGATCGGCCTGTTCCAGGTGCGCCCGCCAACGCGTTCGCGAGCCTCGAGCACGACGACGGATCGGCCAGCGGCGGCGATCGCGCGAGCTGCCGTCAGACCGGCGAGCCCGGCACCGACGACGGCGACGTCGGCCTTCTTCGGAGCCGAGGAGCTCGCGGCGGCGGAGCTCGACGGTTCTGCGGCTTCGTCGGCGCGCGCGAGGGAAGGGAGCGCCGCGACGGCTGCGCCGGCAGCGGCGGTCCCGATCAGCGTGCGGCGCGTGAAGCGCGTGTCGTACTCGGTGGAGATGGCGTGCGTGTTACCCGACGCCGCCGGCGTCTAATCGCATTTCGGATCGGGTTCGCGCCGGGTTGCTGTCGTCCGCTGGCGGGCCAGCTGTCTCGCAGGCTGTGAGCAGTGCGTTTCGGAAGACGTGCTCATGGGTACTTACGGCGCACTCCGGCCGGGCGCCGGGGCACTGGGACTGGAGTGAACGAACCGAGCTTCTGTGCGTGTGCACGCGGGGAGAGGGAGAGATGTCGCCAATTAATCTTTTTAGAAGAGATCGTCGGATCGCGTGCTGCGCGGGAGAAGGTCGGGGGGCGGCGACAGGGCTCGGGCTCCGCCGTCGCGTGCGCAGCGCCGCCGGCGCCACAGTGCTCGCGTTTGTGGTCTGCGGACTCGCAGCTGCAAGCGCATCGGCCTTCAGCGCACATGGGAGCGCGGAACAGGTCTACGTGACGGGCCTCGCGCCGAACGCGCAGGCGTCGTTGCTGAAGGGCAAGACGGCTGTCGCGACGCAGAGCGCCGATTCGCTCGGAGGGCTGCTGTTCCGCGAAGTGAAACCGGGCAAGAACTACCGCGTGAGCGTTACGGCGGGCGGCGAAACCTCAGAACCGATCACGGTCCACTCCGACGCCGCGGCTCCATGGGATCCGGAAATCTACAGCCAGTCGATCGCGGACAACGGTTACACGTATCTGAAGACGCGCGATGGCACGGAACTGTCGATCGATGTGCACCCGCCGACGAGCCCGGCGGGCGAGCCGGGCGTGCCGTCGAGCTTCCACTTCCCGACGCTGCCGATCCCGGGTGTGCCGACGCCGAGCTACACGGCTCCGTATCCGACGATCATCGAGTACTCGGGCTACGGCTACGCGAACCCGGCAGGCCCCGAAAACGGCATCGCGATCCTCGCGAACCTGATGGGCTTCGCGGTCGTCGACGTGAACATGCGCGGCACGGGCTGCTCCGGCGGCGCGTACGACTTCTTCGAGAAAATGCAGGATCTCGACGGCTATGACGTGATCGAGACGATCGCTCACCAGCCGTGGGTGCTTCACAACAAGGTCGGCATGCTCGGGATCTCCTACGGCGGCATCAGCCAGCTGTTCACGGCGGCGACGCAACCGCCGGACCTCGAGGCGATCGCGCCGCTGTCGACAATCGACGCGACGGCGACGACGCTCTACCCGGGCGGAATCCTCAACACGGGCTTCGCGGTCGCGTGGGCGGAAGAGCGCCAGCAGAACGCCGAACCGGCGAGCCCGGGCCACGGACAGGCGTGGGCGACGACGCGGATCGAAGAAGGCGATCAGACGTGCGCGGCCAACCAGGCGCTGCATGGTGAGGCGAACGACCTTGCTCAGAAGATCAAAGAAAACGCGACGTACAACCCATCGGTCGCGGACGAGCTAGACCCGGTGACGTTCGTGCACAAGATCGACGTGCCGACGTTCCTCGCGTGCCAGTGGGAGGACGAGCAGACGGGCGGGCACTGCGCCGACCTCGCACAGCACTTCACTGGAACGGAACACAAGTGGTTCACGTTCACGAACGGAGCGCACATCGACTCGCTCGATCCGTATACGTATAACCGGTTGTACGACTTCTTGGAGCTGTACGTCGCACATCAAGCGCCGCTGATCAACTCGGCGGTCGTCAAAGCGGCGGCGCCGGTCATCTACCAGGAAGCGATGGGGTTGCCGAAAACGGACCTCGTGACGCTTCCGGCCGATCCGATTCAGACGCAGCCGACGTACGAATCGGCGCTGGCCGCGTTCGAAGCGCTGCCGTCGATCCGCGTGTTGTTCGACAACGGCGCGGGAACGTCGCCGCTCGGCACGACGACGGCGGGCGACCCGTACCCGGGCTTCGAACAGTCGTTCTCGAAGTTCCCGATCCCGGGCACGAAGGCGCAGACGTGGTACTTCGCGCCGGGTGGCGCGCTGGCTCCGCAGAAGCCGACCGCAGAAGGTTCGGACTCCTACACCTCAGACGCGAACGCCGTGCCGCCGACGGACTTCGGCCCGAGCACGGGCGGCGGCGGTCTGTGGGGCAACGCGTCGCAGTGGGAATGGAACTGGGTGCAGCCGCCGGCAGGTGACGCCGTGTCGTACGTCTCGGCGCCGCTCTCGGCCGACACGACGGCGATCGGCGGCGGCGCGGTTCACCTGTGGGTGAAGTCCTCGACGCCTGACGTCGACTTGCAGGCAACGATCAGCGAGGTGCGCCCGGACGGCAACGAGACGTTCGTGCAGAACGGCTGGATCCGCGCGAGCGAGCGCAAGCTCGCGACGACGGCGCAGAACATCCTCAAGCAGAAGCCGACGGAACTGCAGCCGATCTCGACGATGCTCGCATCCGACGTGCAGCCGATGCCGGCGAACGAATACGTGCCCGTCACGATCCCGCTGTACTTCGAGGGGCACGCGTACCGCAAAGGCTCACGCATCCGCGTCACGATCTCGGCGCCGAACGGGACGCAGCCGATCTGGTCGTTCGCGCACACACAGCCCGAAGGCGGCACGGCGAACGAGTCGATCGCGTTCTCGCCGAGCATGCCGTCGGGCTTGGTCCTGCCGATCGTGCCGGGTGTCAGCGTGCCGACGGCGCTGCCGGCTTGCCCGAGCCTGCGGAACGAGCCTTGCCGGCCTTACGAGGCGCTGGCGAACAACGGCTCCTGAGGACGGCAGCCGCTGAAGGGCGGCCGATTCCGCCAGAGGCCGGCCCGGCGCGTAGCCGGGCCGGCGCGCGGCTACTCCTAAGGCGTGCGTCGCGATGAAGCGCGATGCGTTGAAAACGTGCGGAGGTCGTAGTGGCCGGTGAAGCCTCGGGTATCGTCATCCGGAATGCGTCGCAGTGGCTGCATCATCCTCGCGGCCTGGCTCATCGTGGTGCTCTCAGGCTGCGGAAGCTCGCACTCGGTGCCCGGGGGCGATGCGCCTGGCTCCGTGAAAACGAAGCAGTCCGCGGAACGGGAGTTTCGCGTGCCGTCAGGCTCGATGGAACCGACACTGGGCATCGGAGCGCGTGTGCTCGTCTCCACGAGGGCGCCTCGAGTCGGGGAGATCGTCGTGTTTCATCCGCCAGAAGTAGCCGAGCAGCAGAAGTGCGGACCGAAGGCGCACGTGATCAGGCCTGGCGGCGCGGCGTGCGCGCAAGCCGGAGCGGGACCTTCGGGCGTCAAGTTCGTCAAGCGGATCGTCGCCGGCGCGGGCGACGAACTTTTCATCCGCGAAGGGCACGTGTACCGCAAGGCCGCCGGATCGAGCGCCTTCGTCCGCGAGTCGGACCGATACATACGGCCGTGCGCGAATAGTTCCGAGTGCAACTTCCCGACGCCGATCAAGGTCTCGGCGGGACAGTGGTACATGCTCGGCGACAACCGAGGCGAATCGGACGACAGCCGTTTCTATGGCGCAATTCCGGCAACGTGGATCGTCGGCGCCGTGACTGCTTGCGCCCCTCTGGCGGCCTATCGATCGGGGATCGACCGGCTGGAAGGCAGCCGGACCTGCAGGTTGGGGGCGGAGCGCGGTTGAACAGCGTCGGAGCCGCGCCGCTCGGCCTGCGGCCACCCAGCTCGGCGGCGCGGGGGCATTGCCGAGGTGGAGCTAGCCGGACTCGAACCGGCGACCTCCTGGGTGCGATCCAGGCGCTCTCCCAACTGAGCTATAGCCCCGCATCCGCGCCCTACGGCGCGCGACGTCCCGCAAGTGTAGCCCGGCGATCATCGCCGCGATACGCGAGCGTGACGGCTAGGTGTAAGACCTGAGCACGTTGTTCATCCGGCCCTCCTTGGAGGCTGGCGGTGTCAAAGCCCCAGCACCAAGGAGGAACCGGATGAAGCTGCACGCTAATGCCGCACTGTCATTTAGGCAGCGTGAGCGGATGGTGCG
>DASZLB010000037.1:0-11503 GCA_035552575.1 Solirubrobacteraceae bacterium
GTCAGCTAGTTGCTCGCGACCTGCTCGAGGCTCAGCTTGCGCCCGCGCACCTCTTGGCCGTCGAGCGAGTCGATCACGCGCTCGGCCTCGCCGGCCGGTACGGACAGAAACGAAAAGCGGTCGAGCACGAGCACGTCACGCACGGCCTCGCCGTCGAGGCCGGCCGAGGAGGTGACGGCGTTGACGATGTCCGAGACCTTCAGTCCGCTCGCGCGGCCACCGCCGAGCACGAGCTTGACGTAGGTCTCCTGCTCGTCGCGCCGTGAGATGCGGGGCTTCGAGTGCCGGCGCGGGCGCTCCTTGACAGGCGTCGGCGCCGCCTCGGCGCCCTGCTCCCATTTGGCGACCTGCGTGCCGATGTGCTTTTCGATCGCCTCGAGCTCGCGCTTCTGGCGATCCTCGACGAACGTGATCGCGCGGCCCGAGCGCCCGACGCGGCCGGTGCGCCCGATGCGGTGCACGTACGTGTCCGGCGACGTCGGCACGTCGTAATTGATCACGTGCGTGACCGTCGAGATGTCGAGGCCGCGTGCGGCGACGTCGGTCGCGACGAGGATCGGCACGCGCCCGCCCTTGAACGCGAGCATCACGCCGTCGCGCGAGCCCTGCGACATGTCGCCGTGCAGCGCTCTGACGTTCATGCCGCGGTCCTTCAGCGTGCGGAACAGCTGGTCGGCGCGGATCTTCGTGCGCACGAAGACGATCGCCTGCTCGGGCTTCTCGGCCTGCAGCACTTCGACGAGCTTGTCGGGCTTGCCCTTCGTCTCGACCGGGAGCTGGAACTGCGCGACGGTGTCGATCGTCAGCGTCTCGGCCTCGACCTTGATGATCTCCGGATCGTACATGTAGCGGTCGGCGAGTTTGCGGATCGGCGGCGGCATCGTGGCGCTGAACAGCGCCGTCTGGCGACTCGACGGCGTCAGCGAGAGGATCTTCTCGACGTCCTCGAGGAAGCCGAGGTCGAGCATCTCGTCGGCCTCGTCGAGCACGAGGAAGCGCGTCGAGTGCAGTACGAGCGAATGACGCGAGATCAAGTCGAGCACGCGCCCGACGGTCCCGACGACGACGTGCCCGCCGGCACGTAGCTGCGCCTGCTGCGTGCGAATCGGCGCGCCGCCGAACACCGCGACGACGTCGATGCCAGTGTGTGCGCCGTACGTGCGCAGCGCCTGCGTGACCTGGATGCAGAGCTCGCGCGTCGGCGTCAGCACGAGCGCCTGGACATCGGGGTCCGACGGATCGATGTACTCCATGATTGGCAGCCCGAAGGCGGCCGTCTTGCCGGTGCCCGTCTGCGCCTGGCCGATCACGTCGCGACCCTGCAGCAACGACGGGATCGCCGCTTCCTGGATCGGGCTGGGCGACTCGTAGCCGACGTCGGCGAGAGCTTGCAGTGTGGACTCGGACAGACCGAGATCGGCGAAGGTCTTGGGCATTGCTAGGAAAGGTGCAGCTTACGCATCATGCGGCTGGGTCGAGTAGAAGCTTGCCGGTCGTGCGTCGCTCGCGCAGGTCGATGTGCGCCTGCGCAGCCTGCTCGAGCGGGTACGTCCCGCCGATCACGCTGCGCAGCTGACCGCGCGCGGCGCGAGCGAACAGGTCCGACAATGCCTCGGCGAACATCCTAGGACGCTCGAGGCAGTGAAACAGGTAGAAGCCGATCACGGAGCGCGAATGACGCAACAGCGAGCCCGTGCGGACGTCGTTCGGTTCCTGCGTCGCGATTCCGCAGACCACGATCCGCCCGAAGTGCGCGAGCGCCGCGTATGACGCGTCGAACGCGGCACCGCCTGCCATGTCGAAGACGGCGTCGACCGGTTCGCCCTCGTTGGCCTCGCGCAGGCGCTCTGTGAGGCCGTCCGGCGCCGAGTCGATCGCCACGTCAGCACCGAGCTCGAGTGCGAGCGCGCGCTTCTCGGCGCTCGACGCGGTCGCGATCACGCGCCCGGCGCCGAGCGGGCGGCCGAGCTGCACCGCGAGCGAGCCGACACCGCCGGCGGCCGAGTGCACGACGACGCTCTCGCCCTCGGCGATCCGCGCAGCCGTTCGGTAGAGGTGCCACGCGGTCGCGCCCTGGATCACGAGCGCGAGCGCCGTGCCGTCGTCGAGCTCGTCCGGGATCGCGAAGGCGAGCTCGCGCGGAGCGAGCGCATACTCGGCATAGCCGCCGTCGCCGACGAGCGCGACGACGCGCTCGCCGGTGTCCTCGCGAACGCCGGCGACCTCGCCGCCGGGGACGAGCGGCAGCGTCGCCTTGCGCACGTAGGAGTTCGTCCGCGTGTGCGTATCGGCGAAGTTCACCCCTGCGCGGCTGACGCGGATCAGCACCTCGTCAGGCCCCGGCTGCGGCTTCGGCAGCTCGACCAGCTCGAGCACCTCCGGGCCGCCGAACTCGCTGATCTGGATCGCGCGCATCGGTCGGTGAGGCTAGCGAAGGCCCTCGGACGCGTTGTTACGGCGCCGCGCTCGAGCACTCGCCCCGCCCATCGGCGAGCGTGCCGCCGTCGGCGAGGGTGCTCTAAGGTGCGCGCCGATGTCAATCACAGTCGTCGGCTCAATCGCATATGACACCGTCAAGACGCCGTTTGGCGAGCGCGAGCGGATGCTCGGCGGCGCGGCCGTGCACTTCGCGCTGTCGGCGGCGTTCTTCGACGATGTCCGCGTCGTCGGCCCCGTCGGCGAGGACTTCGGCGAGCCGCAGCTCGAGGTGATGCGCAGCAAGGGCATCGACATCGCCGACATCGAGCGCGTCGCCGGCGGCAAGACGTTCTTCTGGCAGGGCGAGTACGGCTGGGACCTGAACTCGCGCGAGACGCGCGACACGCAGCTCGGCGTGTTCGAGGGCTTTCAACCGAAGCTGTCCGACGGCTCGCGCTCGAGCGACGTGCTGTTCCTCGCGAACATCCAGCCCGATCTGCAGCTCGACGTCCGCCGGCAGCTGCCCGACGCGAGCTTCGTCGCGCTCGACTCGATGAACCTGTGGATCGACATCGCGCGCGACTCGCTCGTCGCGGCGATCGAGAACGTCGACTGCCTGATCCTCAACGACGCCGAGCTGCGCCAGCTCACGGGCAAGCCGAACCTCGTCTCGGCCGCGCGCGAGATCCTCGGCTGGGGGCCGAGTGTGATCGTCGCCAAGCAGGGCGAGTACGGCGCGGCGCTCGTCACGCGCGAGAGCTTCTTCGCGCTGCCGGCGTACCCGCTGGAGACGGTCGTCGACCCGACCGGCGCCGGCGACACGTTCGCGGGCGGCTTCGTCGGCTACATCGCGGCGAACCTCGAGGAGGGCCTCTCCGAGGAGCTGCTGCGCCGCGCGATGGCACACGCGACCGTGCTCGCCTCGTTCAACGTCGAGGAGTTCGGCACGGAGCGAGTCGAACGCCTGCAGCGCAGCGAGATCGACGCGCGCCTGCGCGAGCTGCACGCGATAACGCAGTTCAGCGGCGTCTGAGCGCCCGCGCAGCGTCGCCTCGACGCAGCCGGACCGCCGAGCGCCGAGGAGCACCGCCGTCGTCCGGTTGCACGGCCTCGCGAGCGGGTACCATCGGGTAATGGACGCTTGGACCTTCGTCTGGCTGATGGTCTTCCTCAAGATCCCGATCGTCGGGCTCTTCCTGATCGTCCGCTGGGCGGTGCGACAGACGCCTGAGACGGCGCCAGGCGCAGACGGCGGCATCGGCCCGCGCACGAGCCCGCAGCATCCGCACCACCCGCGCGCTCCGCGCCCGCGCCGGCCACGCCGTGGCCCGCACGGAGACGCGCCGATCCCCTCGCCGCCGCGCATGCGCTCGGCGCTCGTCGCACGCAAGCGCCTGCCGCACCGCTGAAAGCACGCCAGCGAAACGGTCCTCGCGCACTGTCGTCCCTCGCCCCGGGACGCCTCGGCGCCCGCCCCGCGAAAGCCCTGCGGGACAGCCCCCTGCGAGCTCGGCGGCGGATCGCGAGCGGACTTCGCGCATAATCGGTCTGAGAGATCGCCAACCGTCGATAGGAGAAGCAGATGAGCACGGAGACCGAAGCGGACACGAAGGGCGACGTCGCCGGCTCGACGGACGGCGGCGGGCGCGCTGACACGCTGACGGTCACCGACAATCGCACGGGCAACAGCTACGAGCTGCCGATCACCGACAGCACCGTGCGCGCGAGCGATCTGCGCCAGATCAAGGTCGACGAGGACGAATTCGGGATGATGTCCTACGACCCCGCGTTCATGAACACGGCGTCATGCCGCAGCTCGATCACCTACATCGACGGCGACGCGGGGATCTTGCAGCACCGCGGCTACCCGATCGAGCAGCTCTGCGAGCACTCGACATACCTCGAGGTCGCCTACCTGCTGATCAACGGCCGCCTGCCGAACAAAGCGGAGCTCGAGGGCTGGATCGACGAGATCACGATCCACACGTTCGTGCACGAGAACATCAAGGACTTCATGCAGGGCTTCCGCTACGACGCGAACCCGATGGGCATGCTCGTCGCCTCCGTCGGCGCGCTCTCGACGTTCTACCCGGACGCGAACAAGATCCACGACGAGCGCGTCCGCGCGATCCAGATCATCCGCCTGCTCGCGAAGATGCCGACGCTCGCGGCGTTCGCGTTTCGCCACAACATGGGCCAGCCCTACGTCTATCCCGACAACGACCTCGAGTACGCCGGCAACTTCCTCGGGATGATGTACAAAATGACCGAGCTCAAGTACGAGCCCGATCCGCGGCTGGCACGAGCGCTCGACGTGCTCTTTATCCTGCACGCCGACCACGAACAGAACGCCTCGACGAGCGCCGTACGCTCGGTCGGCTCGACGCAGGTCGATCCGTACTCGGCTGTCGCGGCCGGTGTAGCAGCGCTGTACGGCCCGCTGCACGGCGGCGCGAACGAGCAGGCGCTGCGGATGCTCAAACGAATCGAGACGGTCGAGAACATCCCGGACTTCCTCGAGGGCGTCAAGAAGGGCGACGAGCGCCTGATGGGCTTCGGCCACCGCGTCTACAAGAACTACGACCCGCGCGCGCGGATCATCCGCAAATACCTCGACGACGTCTTCGAGGTGCGCGGCAAGAGCCCGCTGCTCGACGTCGCGACAGAGCTCGAGAAGCGCGCGCTCGACGACGACTACTTCACTTCGCGCAAGCTCTACCCGAACGTCGACTTCTACTCGGGCCTGATCTACGAGGCGCTCGGCCTCCCCGTCGCGATGTTCCCCGTGATGTTCGCGATCGGGCGCACGAGCGGCTGGATCGCGCAGTGGAAGGAGCTCGTCGCGGACCCCGAGCAGAAGATCGCCCGTCCCCGCCAGATCTACACGGGCGACCGCGACCTCGACTACGTCCCGATCGACCAGCGCGGCTAGAGCACCAACGTCGCCCCGTTGACGCGCAGCCACTCGCGGTCCTCGCGCCATCCCGGCCAGCGGCGCTCGAGCAACTTCCAGAAGCGCGGCGAGTGGTCGAGGATCTCGAGGTGGCAGACCTCGTGCCAGACGACGTATTCGAGCACGCGCTCGGGCGCGAGCAACAGGCGCCAGTTGAAGCTCATCGCGCCTTCGGCCGAGCACGACGCCCAGCGCGTCCTCTGCGCGCGGATCGAGAGGTTCGTGTACCTGCTGCCGGCGAGCTGCGTCGCGCGATCCAGCCGCGGCGTGATCTCCTCGCGCGCCGCACGGCGGTAGTAGCGCTCGATCGCCGGGCGAGCGTCGCCGTCGGGCACGAGCAGCTGCGCGCCCTTGCGGTGCACGCGCGTGCGCCCGCGCTGCGGGACGAGCTCCAGCGAGTCGCCGAGATACGGCAGCGTGCCCGCGCGCGCCGCGACGCGCGCGAGCGCCTCGCGCGCCTCGTCGAGGCGGCGCTCGATCCACGGGCGCAGCTCGCTGACGGCCGCCGCCGCGGCGCGATCGGGAGCACGCGCCGGCAGCACGACCTCGACGCCCGCGTGCGCGTGCACGTTGACGCGGACGTTGCGCGCACGCGAGGAGCGCCGCACCGTGTAGGAGATCTCGCTCACACGCTTGAGACTACGCGGCGCGCCGGGTGCATAATCATCCCGCGATGGCCAAATCGATGGTGAAGCTGCCGAGCGACGTGCGCGAGCCCTACCAGGTGTATCTCAACGGCGTAGCGCAGCAGCTCGGCAGCGACTTCTCCGTGCGCGGCGGCGCGCTCGTGTTCGAGCGCGAGCTGCGCAAGGACAAGATCAGCGGCTGGCGCTGGCTGCTCGGCGCATGGGGCGTCGGCACGTACCGGCAGAACGACTCCGTCGACGTGCGCTACGACGCGCCCGACGGCTCGCCGCGCGTCGCCGAGGGGCTCGAGATCGAAGCCGGGTAGATCGCGCGCTCCCACGGGCGCGCGAGCTTCAGTGCGCTGAGGATCGCGCGCGTCGCCGGCGAGCGGTTGAGCGTGTAGAAGTGGATCCCCGGCGCGCCTGCCGCGAGCAGCTCGGCGCACTGCAGCGTCGCGTACGCGACGCCGAAGTCGAGCACCGCCTCGGCGTCGTCCTCGCGCGCGTGCAGCTCCTTGCGCAGGCCCTGCGGAATCTCCGAGCCGCACATCTTCGCCATCCGCTCGACCTGGCCGACCTTCGTGATCGGCATCACGCCCGGGATGATCGGCACCGCGACGCCCGCGCCACGCGCACGCCGAACAAAATCAAAATAGAAGTCGTTGTCGAAGAACATCTGCGTGATCAGGAAGTCGACGCCCGCGTCGACCTTCGCCGCGAGGTAGCGCAGGTCCGAATCGGCGCTATCTGCGTGGATGTGCGTCTCCGGGAAGCACGCCGCACCGATCGCGAAGTCGTAGTCGGCGCCGATCAGCTCGACGAGCTCGCGTGAGTACTCGAGACCGCCGTCCGTCTTCGTCCACGCCTCCTCGCCCTCCGGCGGGTCGCCGCGCAGCGCGAGCACGTTTTCGATCCCGGCCCCGCGCATCTCGTCGAGCGTCGCGCGCAGCTCCGGCTCGGTCGCCGCGACGCACGTGAAGTGCGCCATCGCCTCCAGCCCGAACTCGTCCTTGATCCGCTTGACGATCTCGATCGTCTTCTCGCGGCTCGAGCCGCCTGCGCCGTACGTCACCGAGACGAACGCCGGGTCGAGCGCGCGCAGGTCGCCGAGCGCCGCGTACAGGTTGCGCTCGCCCTGCTCCGTCTTCGGCGGGAAGAACTCGAAGGAGAAGACCGGCTGCTCGGCCGTGATGATCTCGTTGATCCGCATCCTCAGATTATGCAGCCCAGCGCTGCGGCTCTCCGGGAATCTCGCGCGCGCGGCCGAGCGCTTGCAGGTGCTGCAGGTAGCTGAGGATCTTCGACAGCAGCCAGTGCGCGTTCTGCTGCGAGAGCGAATCGCCATAGGCGTGCGGCACGAGCTCGAAAGCCGTCTTCGGGCCCTGCTCGAGCGCCCGTGCGACCGCGTCCAGGCGTTCGTGCACGAGCTTGCGGTTGCCTTCGATGTGCGCGTGCACGTCGGCGAACGTGCGCCCGTGTCCCGGCAGGCACAGCCGCGCGCCGAGGCGCTCTACGACGTCGAGCGAATGCAGGAACTCACCGACCGGGTCCGGCGAGGAGCCGTAGTCGAAGAACAGCGAGATGCGTCCGAGCAGGTGATCGCCGGAGATCAGCAGGCGCCGCTCCGGCTGGAACATGCACACGTGCGAAGGCGCGTGCCCCGGCGTCTCGTACACCGTCCACGGCCCCAAGTCCGTCTCGATCGTGATTCCCGTCAGCAGCTCGCGGTCGGGCTCGATCACTGCCGCGATGCCCGTTTCGCCGCTGCTGCGACGCTGCTCCGCGTAGCGGCGCAGCGGCTCCTCCGGGACACCGCTCTGGCGCGCCACCTCCAAACGTCTCGCGAGCACCGCTTCCGGATCTTCGGCCATCCGCAGCATGTGCTCGTGGTGCGGGTTCATCCACAGCTCACAGCCCGCGCGCTCGACGATCGTCGCCGCCTGTCCGTAGTGGTCCGAGTGCGCGTGCGTGCAGACGACGAGCTTCGCGTCCTCGATGCGCAGGTCGCACATCGCGAGCGCGCGTTCGAGGTTCTCCATCGATTCGGGCTGGTGCATCCCCGTGTCGAACAGCACGAAGCCGTCGCCCGCGCGTACCGCCCAGGCGTTGCAGTGCGGCACTCCCGGCCACGGCAGCGGCAACCGCAAGCGGAAGACTCCAGGATGGACGCGTTCGCCGCGGCCGAGCTCGCGCTTGCGTTCAACTCGCGCCGGAGCCTGCGCTGAGCTGCGATTACTCGCCTCGGCCACGCCGCGGAGACTAGACTACGGCGCTGCAGCGTCCCGGGGGGCTAGCGAGGAGAAGGCATGGCTGAGCAGGACGACGAGACCGCAAGCAAGGCCGCGAGCAAGGTGCAGGAGGCCGCCGCAAACGTCCACCAGGCTCGTTCCGGGCGCAAGCGCATCACGAAGAGCAGCGCCGAGTCCGTCGCGCTTCGCTACTTCGCCGCGATCGGCGCGCGCGACCTCGACGGCGCCGTCGCGCTGTGGGCCGAGGGCGGGCGCGACAACATTCGCGGGCAGATGGACGTGATCGCGCCCGAGGGCGTGCGCGCGTTCCTCGGCGAAATCCTCGACGCCACGCCCGATCTGAACTTCGAGGTCCTCTCGACGACGACGCAAGACGAGCGCTGCGCCGTGCAGTACCGGATCAGCGGCACCTTCGCCGGACCCGGCACGCTCAACGGCATCCAGCCGACCGGCGATCGCTTCGTCGTCGAGGGAGTCGACCTGCTCACCGTCCGCGACGGCCTGATCCAAGGCAACGACGCGTTCCCCGACTCGATCGCGCTGCCGCGCCAGCTCGGCATGATGCCGTCGCAGGGCTCGCGCGCCGAGCAGCGGCTGACCGGCGCGTTCAACGCCAGGACGCGCCTCGGCGCGCGGCTCTCCGGCGGCGACGCGGAGATGATCGCCGACGGCGTCTGGGTCGTGCAGGGCCAGCCTGCGCGCTGCAACGTCTACCTGATCGAGGACGACGGCGGCGTGACGATGTTCGACGCCGGCGCGCGCACGATGGCGCGCTCGCTCGCACAGGCAGCCGCGAAGCTCGGCGGCCTGAAGCGAATCGTGCTCGGGCACGGCCACACCGACCACCGCGGCGCCGCGCCGAGCTTCGACGTGCCCGTCTACTGCCACGCCGCCGAGGTGCAGGACGCCGAAGGCTCGGGCGGCTTTCGCTACTGGTCCGACGATCTAGACGGGCTCGCCTTCCCGCATCGCCGGCTGCACAAGCTGCTGCACCGCTACGCCTGGGACGGCGGCCCCGTGAAGATCGCCGGCACGCTCGCCGAGGGCGACGACGTCGCCGGCTTCGACGTCGTCGAGATCCCCGGACACGCGCCCGGGCAGATCGCGCTATGGCGCGAGTCCGACCGTCTCGCGCTCAGCACCGACTGCTTCTACACGCTCGAAATCTGGGGCCGCGACTGCGAGCCGCGCGTCCCGATCGAAACGTACAACTACGACACCGAGCAGGCGCGCGCGAGCATTCGCAAGCTCGCCGCGCTCGAGCCCGCGATCGTCTGGCCCGGCCACGCCAAGCCCGTCAGCGGCGACGTCCGCGCGAAGCTCGAACGCGCCGCCGACGCCTGAGCGCTCGCGCGGCCCTACGCTGCCTGCGATGGGCAAGCGCAACCGCAGGAAGCAGCGCAGCAGCGAGAGCAGCGACGAGCTGCGCGCGCCGACGAGCGACTACACCGACGCCGACGGCAACGTGCTGACGCTGCGTGGCTCGCTCCCGCCGGCCGCCCGGCGCGACTACGCCGAGACGCTAAGCGGCGCCCACGCACGCGCTGCAGCGACGCAGGACGACGCCTGGCAGCGAGCCGTCGAGCTCTTGTTCGAGCGCCTCGCCGTGCGCTGGAGCATCGCCGGCGCACCAATCGAGCGCCAGCGCGAGCTGCTCGCGCGCTTCCGTGTCGCGAGCCCCGCCGAGCGCGCGTCCGTGCGCGATGCGCTGCGCGAGCACTGCGCCGCGCACTTCCCCGAGCTGCACGCGCCTTAGTGCCGGGCCGGGCCGGGCCGCGCCGGCCGAGCGGCGCTAGCCGAGCAGCTCCAACCGCGGCCCGTGCGCGCTCGCGGCCGAGACGAAGCGCGCCGTCGCCGGGCTGAGCACGAACTCGAGTCGCTCGCCGCTCTCGCCGAGCACCTCGACGCGCCTGCCGTCCTCGCGCACGGCCGTCACGCTGCAGCGCTCGTAGCCGCCGCCGAAGTGGACGATGCGCGCGCTCGTGCCGACGCTCGGCACGGGCCTCGAAGGACCGAGCATGACTCCGATGCTAGGCGAGACGTTCACAGCGGGCCGCGCTCGCGACCGCTAACTTGCGTTGGATGCGCCGCACGAAGATCGTTGCCACCATCGGCCCTGCCTCGCGCGAGCTCGACACGATGATGCGGATGATCGAGGCCGGCATGGACGTAGCGCGGCTGAACTACTCGCACGGCACGCTCGAGGAGCACGCCGAGACGGTCAGCCGCCTGCGCGACGCCGCCGGGCGCGTCGGGCGCCCTGTCGCGATCCTGCAGGACCTGCCCGGCCCGAAGCTGCGGATCGGGCCGCTGCGCGACGATGTCGTCGAGCTGAAGCCCGGCGAGCACCTGACGTTCTCCGTCGACGGCGAGGAGCGCCCCGGCGACGCCAATCGGATGAGCGTCTCCTGGCAGGGAATGGCTGACGCGCTCGAGCCCGACGCGGTGCTCTACCTCGCCGACGGCTCCGTACGCCTGCGCATCACCGAGGTGCGCCCGGCCAGCGCCGAGGTCGAGGCCGTGATCGAGATCGGCGGCGCCGTCGCCTCGCGGCAGGGCCTCAACATCCCCGGGCCCGTCGAGTCGCTGCCGGCCGTGCCCGAGGAGGACTTCGAGCTGCTGCGCCACGGCGAGTCGATCGGCGTCGACATGGTCGCGCTGTCGTTCGTGCAGCGCCCCGAGGACGTCGAAGCCGTGCGCGAGCACACGCGCTTGCCGCTCGTCGCGAAGATGGAGAAGCCGCAGGCCGTGCAGCGCGCCGCAGAGATCCTCAAAGCGGCCGACTGCCTGATGGTCGCGCGCGGCGACCTCGGGATCGAGCTGCCGATCGAGCGCGTGCCGATCGTGCAGAAGCAGCTGCTCGAGCTCGCCGGCTGGATGGCGCGACCGTCGATTACCGCGACGCAGATGCTCGACTCGATGGTCGCCTCCTCGCGCCCGACGCGCGCCGAGGTCGCCGACGTCGCCAACGCGATCCTCGACGGCACCGACGCAGTGATGCTCTCGCAGGAGACCGCCGTCGGCGCTTACCCCGTCGGCGCCGTCGAAATGATGGCCGCCGTCGCCGTGCAGGCTGAGGCGATCGCGCCATACGAGCGCTGGAACGACACGCGCGTGCGCCGCACCGAGTCCGACCCGGCGTACACGATCGCGCACAACCTCAGCCTCGCCGCGCGCGAGCTGCGCCTCGACGCGCTGATCGTGCCGACGCTGTCCGGGCGCTCCGCGCGGCTCGTCTCCGCGCACCGCCCGACCGT
>DASZLB010000038.1:0-15145 GCA_035552575.1 Solirubrobacteraceae bacterium
GCGGGATGTCCACTTCCTCCAAGCGCACCGTGCTCTCGTCGACCATTCCCGTCGGACGCTCGGCCAGCACCATGCGGCGATTGCGATCGGCCATCTCTGCTCCCCCTCGAGTTCGTGCGGCGTCGGACGGCGCCGATGCGGGCATCTTAGGCGCCCGCGAGCTAGGACCCCGTGCGCGTGCGCACGTGCGGGTAGAGCCGAATGCTCGGCTCCGAGTACGCGCGCGCGAGCGCGTCGACCTGCGCCTGCGTCAGCGATCCGCCGAAGCTGCGTGGCCCGCCGAGCTTGTCGTATCCCGCGAGCAGCTTCTTGCCGATCTGCGCGAGCGCGAAGTGCCCGTCGTAGATGCTCTCGAGATACAGCGACGCGTTTTCTCGCGCGAAGCGCGCAGCCACGGCCGAGCCCGATTGAATCTGCTTCGCGCTAGCGATCAGCATCTGCCAGCCGCGCGTGCTGAGCAGCGCGCTCGGGCGAAACAGGCCCGCGATCTGCGACGCCGGCCCCGTCAGCGAGCGTGACTGTGTTTCGCCGAACAGCGCCGGCACGGGGAGTTGCGTGAGAGCTTCGGCTGCTCCCGGTGACTGCGGCAGAGCGCTCAGCGACGCCGTAGCGCCGCCCGCGATGCGCGGCCAGAGCTTCCTCGTCGCTGCCACCTCCGCCGCGACCGAGGACTCCGATTCGCCGAGCCCCTCGCTCACGGCGACGAGATCTTCGCGCTGCAGCTTCAGCGCCGCCGGCGTCGACTGCTTGCTCGCCGCGCCGCCGCCGCAGCCCGCGAGCGCGAGTGCGAGCACGCCCGCGAGCGCCGGCAGCCGCATCGGCCGGCGCATCGGCCGTGCCACGCTCAGGCGCGCCAACCCGAGGATCGGCGTGAACCTACGTCCCGAGCAAGTCGATCACGAACACGAGCGGCGCGTTCGCGGGGATCGACGGCGGCGAGCCGGTCTTGCCGTAGGCCAGTTCCGAGGGAATGACCAACTCGCGCCGGCCGCCGACCCTCATGCCGACGACGCCCTGGTCCCAGCCCTTGATGACCGAGCCCTGCCCGAGCTGGAACTGGAACGGTTCTTTGCGTTTCCACGACGCGTCGAACTCTTTGCCGCCTTTGTAGAGCACGCCGACGTAGTTGACCGTCACCGTGTCGCCCGCTTTCGCTTCCTTGCCGCTGCCGACGATCAGGTCTTTGCTGACGAGCTTCGTCGGCGCCGGGCCGCTCGGCGGCGTGACCTTCGGTTCGGTCGCCAGCGGGCCGCTCGTCGGCGTCGCCGCCGCAGCCGTTTCCGTGCTTTTCGCGAGCGCTTCGTCGGACTTGTTCTCGACGCCGACGCCGATCGAGCTTTCCGAGCTGCTGCCGCCGCAGCCGGCGATCAGACCGGCGGCCGCGAGTACGGCGAGGCCGGCGAAGGTGCGCGAGCGAGCGCGCGCGAGTCGTGGAGTGAAGTCATTGAAGTTGGTCACGGTCGCGCAGCCTAACGGAGTTTCCGTGCGAGCGTGCAGGCTGTTTTCCTGTCGGGCGCTAGGATCCGCAGCGGACCGTGCTAGGCGGGGAGGTAGCGGTGCCCTGTATCCGCAATCCGCTCTAGCGGGGCTGAATTCCCTTCCGAGGGGTTCCGCTCCGGTCGCTCCGTCGCTCGGGGCGTCGATGGTCCGGGTCCCGCGCGGTGTCGGCTTGTGAACCAGGTCAGGTCCGGAAGGAAGCAGCCTTAAGCGATCCCCGGCAGGCGCAGCGGGAGTACCCGGACCGGAGTCGTGGGTGGCGATCAGGCGCCCGGCAGGCGGTGTCTCGACGCGGGGTGCACGGTCCGTTACGAGCAGTGCCGGAAGATCAGCCACGAGCCGTTCGCGTGCGCCTCGAGGAATCCCGGCGGGACGTTGACCGCGTGGTGCGGGTCATGCGGGTCGAGCACGTAGTCCTCTTCGACCTCCTTGCTCGCCGGATCGACGTACTGGCCATCGGCGACCGAGCCGGCCTGCGCGCTGCGAACGTTCGCCGGGCTCGTCTTCAGATACAGCGCGAGCAGCGGCACCGGTGCATGGTTCGGCACGCCGATCGGCCCGCAGCGCAGCGAGATCGAGCCGTTGTCGACGAGCGCAAGCAGGTCGTCCTGGATCGACTGCTGGCGCGCGAGTTTGCTCATTTCGCGATCTGCGCTGTGCACTTGCGAAGGCGTGAACGCGATCAGCGCGACGAGCACGATCGCGCCCGCCGCGATCCACCATTGCCGGCGCCGATCGCCGCTGCTCAGACGCGTCCAGCCGAACACCCCCGCACCACAGAACACGCACAGGATCGCCGCCGTGAGGAACGCATAGCGCGTGTTGATCGGCAGCCCCGCGGCCGCGACGACGATGAACACGAGCACCGCTGCGATCCCCGCAGCGAGCCCGACGAGCGCCCTGCGCCGCAGCCACAGCAGCGACAGCACGCCGCCGAGCGCCGCGCCGAGGAGCACCGGCGGGCGCAGGATCTCGCCGATCCGGCGCGGCACGTACTGCGGCACGTCGCCGATCCCCGTGATCCGCTCGAGCGTTTCCGCGGTGTGACGCGTGTTCGTCAGCGACCACAGCGCATCGCCCGTGATCGCGAGATCGCTGAAGATCCAGATCAGCGGTCCGGCGGCGGCGAGCAGCGTCAGGCCCGCCAGCGCACGGCGCGAGCGCGGCGCCGCCTCGCCCGCCGCCGCTTGCGCGCCGCCGCGCCGCTCCAGAACGATCGAATACAGCCAGTACAGGCCGGAGAACGCCCACGCCTCCGGTCGCAGCAGGCCCGCGAGCGCGAGCAGCGCGAGCACCGGCGCGCCCGCGGGCGCCCTCGCCGTCGCGCGGCGCCGCGCCTCGACGAGCACCGCGCAGAGCACGAGGAACATGTACGGGACGTCGACGTACGCGCGCACGCCGTAGGAGAGGATCGGCACGCGCGTCAGCAGGATCAGTGCCGCGACGACGCCCGCCGCGCGCCCGAACCACAGGCTCGTCAGGCGGTAGAGCACCCACGCGCAGCCCGACAGCGCGACGAAGCCGATCCAAACCGTGACGTTCTCGACCGCGCGCGGCCCGAGCGGATAGAGGATCACGCCGAGCAGCTCGACGAGCGGGTGCGGCGTCGGAGCGATCGCCGTGCCGTACGCCGGCGTTTCGCCGCGCGCAAGCTGTCCGCCCCACGTGAGCGCGTACAGCGTGTCGTAGTTCGCGAAGCCGACGCCGCAGATCACGCGGAGCAGGACGGCGCCCACGATGACCGCCGGCAGGGCTGCGATGCGTTCGATACGAGCCTTGCTCGAGGCGCTCACGAGCGCGCACGCTATCCGCTCGCTCGGGCGCTCGGGCGGGCTCTCGCCCTGGGTAGACTCAGCCGAGGTGTCCGCACAGGAGCAGCCCCAACAGCAGCAGCGTTCGCTGTATCGCAGGCACCGGCCACGCACGTTCGCCGAGGTCGTCGGACAGGAGCCGGTCGTGCGAACGCTGCGCCATGCCGTCGAGCGCGGAAAGGTCCACCACGCCTACCTGTTCGTCGGCTCGCGCGGCACCGGCAAGACCTCGATGGCGAAGATCCTCGCGGCGTGCCTGAACTGCGAGCGCGGGCCGACCGTCGAGCCGTGCGGCGAATGCGAGTCGTGCCTGTCGATCGCGCGCGCCAACTCACTCGACGTGATCGAGATGGACGCCGCCTCGAACAACTCCGTCGACGACATCCGCGAGCTGCGCGAGAGCGTCGCCTACGCGCCTGTCAGCGGCAAGCGCAAGGTCTACATCCTCGACGAGGCGCACATGCTCTCGACCGCCGCCTGGAACGCCTTCCTGAAGACGCTCGAGGAGCCTCCGCCGAGCACCGTCTTCGTGCTCGCGACGACCGAGGCGCAGAAGGTCCCCGCGACCGTCGTCGACCGCTGCCACCGCTTCGACTTCCACCGCCCCACCGTCGAGCAGATCGCGAGCGTCGTGCGCCGCGCCGCGCAGGCCGAGCAGATCGAGATCCCCGCCGAGGCCGTCTCCGCGCTCGCCCGCTCCGCCACCGGCAGCTTCCGCGACGCGCTCGGCACGCTCGAGCAGCTCGTCACCTACAGCGGCTCGGAGATCGCCCTCGAGGACGTGCTCGCCGTGCTCGGCGTCGCCGACGCTCGGTTGCTCGAAGCGACCGTCGACGCTGTCGCCGAAGGCGATGCCAAGCGCGCGCTGACGGTGCTCGCCGAGTGCGCCGAGCAGGGCCGCGACGCCGGCTCGTTCGCCGGCGACCTCGAGGTTCGTGCGCGCGAGCTGCTCGTCGTGCAGACGCTCGGCGAGGTGCCCGGCGAGCTGTCGCTCACGCCCGAGGCCGACGCCGCGCTGCTCGCGCAGGCCGAGCGCGTGCCGTCCGCTGTGATCGTGCGCCTGCTCGAGGCGCTCGGCGCCGCGATGGAGGGTGTACGCGCCGGCGCCGATTCCCGCACGAGGCTCGAGCTCGCGCTCGTCAAGTCGGCGCGGCCCGAGGTCGACGCATCGATGCGCGCGCTGCTCGACAGGATCGAGCGGCTCGAAGGCACCCAAGCAAACGCTGGCGCCGCCGAGCGCGAGGTCACGCCCGGGCGGGGCTCCGGCCCGGTTGCTGGCGCTCCCGCCGGCGCCGCAAGCGGACCCGCCGCGCCGGCCGACCCCGCTGTCGGCGAGCCCTCGGCCGAGTCGGCGCAGGCGCCCGCGCCTTCCACGCCCGCTCAGCCCACCACGCCGGCCCAGCCCACCACGCCAGCGCGGCCCATGGCGCAGCCCAGCGCACCCGCCGCGCCCGCCCCGACCGCCGCGCCCACCACGGCCGCCCGGCCCAGCGCACCTGCCGAGCCCGAGCCGACCACCGTCCCCGACGCAACCACCGAGGCCGCCGCAACCGCCGCCCCCGACCCGACCGCCGAGATCTCCGTCGCCGCGATCGCGACCGTGCCCGAGCGCGCCGAGCGCGAAGCCGGCCCGAGCGAGCGCGAGCAGTCGCAGCAGGCGGCAGCGGCGAGCGTCGCCGAGGGCCTCGCGCCGCTGCTTGCGTGGTGGCCGGCCGTCGTCGAGCTCGTGCGCGGCGACAACGCGCTGCTCGGCGCGTGCATCGAGGAGGCACGGCCCGTCGAGGTGACCGGCGAGGACCTCACCGTGGCCTTCTCCGCGACGGCTCCGTTCCTGAAGAAGAAGGCCGAGAACCCCGAGAATCGCGCCGCCGTGACGGCCGCGCTGCGCGACGTCACCGGCCGCCGCTGGCGGCTCTCCTACGAGCTGCACGACGGTTTCGAGCCCGAGGACGGTGAGCTCAGCGAGGAGGAGTGGCTGAAGCGCTTCATCGAGGAGTTCGACGCCGAGGAACTGCCCGGCGACTGGGCTTCGGGAGCGGAGGGCGACTCGCCGATCGCGCGAGGCGCACAAGACGGAGCCGAGGCTCTGACCAGCGAAGAGAAAGGCGCCTGAGGATGCCCAAGCAACCGCGCATGCCGAACATGCAGCAGATGCTCCAGCAGGTCCAGAAGATGCAGCAGGACATGGAGGTCGCCCAGGAGCAGCTGAAGAGCGAGCTCGTCGAGGCCTCCGCCGGCGGCGGCATGGTAACGGTCAAGGTCTCCGGCGACCTCGAGGTCAAGTCGATCGAGATCGACCCGGCAGCCGTCGATCCGGAGGATGTCGAGATCCTCTGCGACATGGTCCTCGCGGCCGTCAACGAGGCGCTGCGCTCGGCGCAGGAGCTCGCCGCGAAGAAGCTCGGCGGCGCGTCGGGCAACCTCGACATGGGCAGCCTCGGCGGCCTCATGCCGGGCCTGTGAGCGCCGGCGGCGCGTGAGCACCTCCTACGCACCTCCCGTCCAGCGGCTCGTCAGCGAGCTCTCGAAGCTGCCCGGGATCGGCAATCGCACGGCGCAGCGCCTCGCGTTCCACATCCTGCGCGCCTCCGAGGAGGACGCCTTCGGTCTCGCCGACGCAATCCGCGACGTCAAGGAGAAGATCGGGCTGTGCGAGGTGTGCTTCAACCTGACCGACGAACCACGTTGCCGCATCTGCCAGGACACGCGCCGCGACCATTCGGTGATCTGCGTCGTCGAGGAGCCGAGCGACGTGATCCCGATGGAGCGCACGCACGAGTATCAGGGCGTCTACCACGTGCTCGGCGGAGCGCTCTCGCCGATCGAAGGAATCGATCCGGAGGATCTGAAGATCGCCGAGCTGATGGCCCGGATCGCCGGCGGCGCTGCCGCGGGCGGCCACGACGCCGGCGCGGGTGCGACGCACGAAGGCTCCGCGACGGAGGTGCGCGAGGTCGTGCTCGCGACGAACCCGACGACGACCGGCGAGGCGACGGCGCTGCACATCGCCGAGCAGCTGCGCAGCCGCGCGCCGGGACTTCGCGTCACGCGCCTTGCGAGCGGCCTGCCGGTCGGCTCCGACCTCGAGTACGCCGACGAGGTGACGCTCGGCAAGGCCTTCGCCGGCCGGCGCGACGCGTGAGCGGGCGCCGGCACCGATGCCCGTCGCACCCGATCTCGTAGGCAGCGCGCTCGACGCGCGCTACGAGCTGCACGAGCTGATCGGCGAAGGCGCCTTCGGGCGCGTCTACCGGGGGCTCGACCGGCGCCTGCACCGCGAGGTCGCCGTCAAGGTGATCAAGCCGTGGTGGGCCGAGGACAGCGTCTGGGTCGAGCGCTTCGAGCGCGAGGCTCGGCTGCTCGCGCGTGTCAGCGACCCCGGCATCGTGCAGATCTTCGACATCGGCCATGCCGAGCAGGGCCCGTACTACGTCGCCGAGCTCGTCGCCGGCGAGAGCCTCGCCGAGCGTCTCGCGCGCGGGCCGATGTCATCGACAGAGGCGCTCTCGATCGCCGAGCGGCTCTGCCGCGCGCTCGCGAGCGCGCACTCGCGCGGCGTCGTGCACTGCGACGTCAAGCCCGCCAACGTGCTGCTCGGCGAGGACGGGAGCGTCAAGGTCGGCGACTTCGGCGTCGCGCGACTCGCCGGCGGCACCTCGCAGGCGCTCTCGGCGACCGTCGCCGGGACGCCTCGCTACATGTCGCCCGAGCAGGCGCGCGGGCGCAGCACCGACGCGGCGACCGACGTCTACAGCGCCGGCGTCGTGCTCTACGAGATGCTCGCCGGGACGCCTCCTTTCCTCGACGGCTCGGCCGTCGAGCTCGGGCTGCGCCACGTCCAGGAGCAGCCGCCGCCGCTGCCCGCGAGCGTTCAACCAGCCGTGCGCGCGCCCGTCGAGCGCGCGCTGCGCAAGGAGCCCGGCGAGCGCTACCGCGACGGCGCCGAGATGGCCGCCGCCCTGCGCGCGATCGAGGCACGTCCCGACGGCGCGACGGACGTCCTCGCGGGCGAGTCGCCGCCGACGCGGGCGCTGATCTCCCCGCAGGCGCGCCCCGTGGCGAAAGCGCCACGCGCCGGCGTGGCGCGTGCAGGCGAGGATCCGCCTGCACCGCTCGGCTCTTCCCCGACGGTGCCCGCGCTTCCGCCCGACACGGCGCGCCACCGCGCCGTTCGCCGCCGCGGCGTCGTGGCGCTGCTGTTCGCGCTCGTCTTGCTCGCCGCTGTCGCGCTGCTGCTCGTGCTCGATGTCTTCTCGACCGCGCGGACGACCGTCCCGCACCTGCGCGGGCTGCCGCGAGGCGGCGTGCAGGCCCGCGCGAGGCGTCTGCACGTGCACGTCGCGTTCGTCAGCCGCCATTCCGAAACCGCCGCCGCGGGGATCGCGATCGCGCAGTCGCCCGCGCCCGGAGCGCGCGTCGATCAGGGCTCGAGCGTGCGCGTGACGCTCAGCGCCGGGCCGCCGCCCGTGAAGGTCCCCGCCGTCGTCGGACAGACCGCGTCCGTGGCCGCTGCGGCGCTCGCGGAGGCCGGTCTGCGCTCGAGCACGGCGAGCGTCGCCGCTCCAGGCTCGAAGCCCGGCATCGTCACGCGCCAGTCGCCGCGCTCCAGAAGCGAGGCGCCGCATGGCTCGACCGTCGCGCTCAGCGTCGCCGAGACGCCGCGGTGGCGGACGCTGACGACTTTCTCCGGCGTCGATGATGGCCACTCCGTGCCATTCCGCATCGAGGGCGCGCAGTGGCGCGTGACGTACTCGATGTCCTACGAAGGGTCGTGCCTGCTGCTGCTCGTCTGCTTCGGCCCGAGCGCCGCCGCGAGCAACCTCAGGAGCGGGCAGATCTTCGACGGCTTCGACCTGAGCAGCGGCAGCTCGCACGCGCACGTGTTCGACAGCGGCCCCGGCCTCTATCGCGTCAACGTCAGCGGCGGCAGAGACTCGGCGCGCTGGGCGATGACCGTGCAGGACTACTACTAGACCGGCGCCCGACGCAGGTCAGAGACAGCCGAAGCGATCGAGACGGCGCAAACGCCCGCTCCCGGGCACGCGGCGCTGCCTGCGCAATATCCTGCGGAGGATGTCGAGCACGATCGTGATGAAGTTCGGCGGCACCTCCGTCGCCGACGCCGAGCGGATCAAGCGCGCCGCGCGGCGGATCGTCGAGAAGCGCGAGCTCGGGCACCGCGTCGTCGCGGTGCTCTCCGCGCGCGGCAAGACGACCGACGAGCTGATCGCGATGGCCGAGGAGGTCTCCGAGGTCCCGGACCCGCGCGAGATGGACATGCTGCTCTCGACCGGCGAGCGGATCTCCTGCGCGCTGTGCGCGATGGCGATCAACGACCTCGGCCACCGCGCGATCTCGCTGACCGGCTCGCAGGCCGGGATCGTGACCGACGAGTCGCACACGAAGGCGCGGATCATCGACGTGCGCGCCGATCGGATCAAGGCAGCGCTTGCCGAGGACAACGTCGTGCTCGTCGCCGGCTTCCAGGGCGTCTCCGGGACGGCGCGCAACGTCACGACGCTCGGACGCGGCGGCTCGGACACGACTGCCGTCGCCGTCGCCGCCGCGCTCGGCGCCGAGGTCTGCGAGATCTACACCGACGTCTCAGGCGTCTACACGGCCGATCCGCGGATCGTGCCCGACGCGCGCAAGCTCGCGACGGTCTCCTTCGAGGAGATGCTCGAGATGGCCGCCTCCGGCGCAGGCGTGCTGCAGCTGCGCTCGGTCGAGTACGCGCGCACCCACGGCGTGCGGATCCACTGCCGCTCGTCATTCGAAGACGCGCCCGGTACCGTTGTCGTCGCAGAGGGAGAAACGATGGAGCAGCCGCTGATCACAGCCGTCACGCATTCGACATCCGAGGCACGGGTGACGCTGAGCGGCGTCCCCGACGAGCCCGGCGCCGCCGCACGGATCTTCACGGCGCTTGCCGACGTAAACATCAACGTCGACATGATCGTGCAGAGCGAACCGTCCTCGGCCGACGGCCGCGCCGAGATCTCCTTCACGGTGCCGCGCGAGGACATGCGCGCCGCGCGCGGCGCGCTGCAGCCGCTGACGGGCGAGTCGTTCGCCGAGCTGACAGCGCACGAGCAGATGGGCAAGGTCTCGATCGTCGGCGCCGGGATGCGCTCGCACCCCGGCGTCGCTGCGAAGGTCTTCGACGTGCTCGCGCGCGAGGGCGTCAACATCGAGCTGATCGCGACCTCGCCGATCAAGATCTCGTGCGTGATCGACCGCGACCGCGTGCCGCAGGCCGTGCAGCTGCTGCATAGCGCCTTCGAGCTGTCCGGTCCCGGGACGGTCGACGAGGAACAGCCGTTCTCGGCGCGCCAAGCGCTGTAGCGAAACCTGCGCAACCCGCCGCCGAAGTGCCAAAAGCGCGAGCTAATTGCGCAAATTGGCCGTAGATGTGCAAGACTCCTCGTGGTTACACGAGTCAAGGATGACGAGATTTTGCGCACGGTAAGACGACCACGTCGCTATGTGGCCCAGCGTTTGTTGACGTTGCTCGCGTTCGCGTTCGAGTACGACCATGCGCGAGACGCCTACATCCTGCGCGCCGTCGGCGAGCAGATCGGCCCCGTGCTGCGCCTCGATCGCCGCACGCAGCTTGACGCCGACCGCCGCCGCCTGTGGCGCGAACAGCACCTCGAAGGGCTCGACACCGTCGAACTCGACCGCCGCCGCAGCCGCCGGACCAGCCTCGTCTAGCGGCCGGCTCGCCGAGTCGCGCTCAGCCTGCGTCGCCGCGCCGCGCCCCGCCCCGCCCCGCTCAGCCTGCGTCGAGCGACTGCTGCAAGCGCTCGAGCACGCGCACGACGCGCAGCCCGCTGTGCCCGTCCGAGCGCGGCGTCGCGCCGCTGCGGATGCACTCGACGAAGTGCTCGCACTCGAGGCGCAGCGGCTCCGAGTTCGGGATCTGCGGCGAGAAGACGTCGCCTGAGCGCGTGATGTACTCGCCCCACGAGCGCGTGTCCTCGTCGAAGCCCTTGTCGTAGACCGCGAGCTTGCCGTCGACGAGCATGTCGTCGAACGTCGCCATCCGTTTCGCGCCGACGACCGTCAGCCGCCGCTCCTTGTGCGGGTCGAGCCACGAGAGGTGCAGGTGCGCGACGATGCCCGACGGGAAGCGCAGGTAGCAGAAGACGACGTCCTCGACCCCTTCGCGCACGTAGGAGGCACCGTGCGCGAGGCACTCGAGCGGCTCTTCCTCGATCAAGTGCAGCGCGACCGAGACGTCGTGCGCGCCGAGGCTCCACAGCGCGTTCTCGTCCGCGCGCAGCTGCCCGAGGTTCAGCCGGTTGCCATACAGGTAGTACAGCGGCCCGAGCTCGTCCTGCTCGATCAGCTGCTTCAGCCGCCCGACGGCCGGGTGGTACTCGAGCAGGTGCCCGACCATCAACAGCGTCCCCGCCTGCTCGGCCGCCGCCACGGCCGCTTCCGCGTCCGGCGCGTTCGTCGCGAGCGGCTTCTCGACGAAGCAGTGCTTGCCCGCTTGCGCCACGGCGATCGCGAGCTGCGCATGCGTCGGCACCGGCGTCGCGAGCACGACCGCGTCGAGCGTCTCGTCGGCGAGCAGCTCCGCGAGCTCGCCCGTCCGCCGCGCCTGCGGGAACGAGCGCGCCAGGCGCTCGCGCTTCTGCTCGTCCGCGTCGCACAGCCACACAAGCTCGCAGCCCGCGATCGAGTCGAGGTTGCGCGCCAGGTTCGGGCCCCAGTAGCCGAGCCCGACGACGCCGACGCGGACCGGCCGCTCGTCGCTCACAGCGTGCCGATCGCCTGCACGCAGCGCTCCGCCGCGTGGCCGTCGCCGTAGAGCTGCGGGCGCTCATGCGGTGGCTCTGAGTCGAGCGCAGCGAGCGCCGCGTCTGCATCCAGGTCGACGAGCGTGTTCCAGCCGCTTGCGACCGTCTCGACCCACTCCGTGTTCGCGCGCAGCGTGATGCAGGGCACCCCGGCAAGGTACGCCTCCTTCTGGACGCCGCCCGAGTCCGTCAACACCGCGCGCGCCTGGCACAGCAAGGCGCTGAACTCGACGTAGCCGAGCGGCCCGCACACGTGCACGCTCTCGAGCCGCGCGAGCGTCTCGCCGAGGCCGGCCGCCTGCAGGCGTGCCGCCGTGCGCGGATGCAGCGGGAAGACGACCGGCAGCGGCAGCGCCTCGGTCAGCGCGACGAGCGCGCGCAGGCGGTCGGGGTCATCGACATTCCCTGCGCGGTGCGCCGTCAGCAGCACGTAGCCGCCCGCCATCACGCCGTGCTCGCTGAGCGTCTGCGTGTCCGCGCGCGCCGTCGGCTGTCGGCGCATCGCGACGTCGACCATCACGTCGCCGACGACCTCGACGCGCCCCGCGACCGACTCCGCGCGCAGGTTCTCGGCTGCCGTCTCAGACGAGCACAGCAACAGCTCCGCGAGGTGATCGCTGAGCACGCGGTTGCGCTCCTCCGCCATCGCGCGGTCGAACGAACGCATGCCCGCCTCGACGTGCACGACCGGCACGCCGAGCTGCGACGCCGCGAGCGCGCCCGCGAGCGTCGAGTTCGTGTCGCCGTAGACGAGCGCCGCATCCGGCCGAAGCTCGTCGATCAGCGGCTCGAGCGCCGCGAGCATTCGCGCCGTCTGCGAGGTGTTCGAGCCGCCTCCGATGCCGAGCTCGCGCTCCGGGCGCGCGAGCCCGAGCTCGCTGAAGAACACGCGCGAGAGCGAATCGTCGTAGTGCTGTCCCGTGTGCACGAGGATCTCCTCGTGCTGCTCGCGCAGCGGTCCCGAGACGGCCGCTGCCTTGATGAACTGAGGGCGATTGCCGACGACCGTGAGAATCCGCACCGGCGCAGCCTATGCGCTCGAGCCGCGCGCTTCGCCCGCGGGCCGGCGCACCGTCGCGCTGCCGGCCGGCGCTACCAGCCGCTCGCCGCGGGCGTCGCGCCGACGACCGACGTCGACCAGTCGATCACCGAAGTCGGGCGCACGACGTGGCGGTTCATCCCGAGCTCCTTCGGCTCGAGGCCGAGCGCGAGGCCGACGAGCTGCGGGAGGTGCAGGACCGGCATGTCGAGGTCGCGCCCGACGACTTTCTCGGCGAGCGGCTGCTGCAGGTCGAGGTTCAGGTGACACAGCGGGCATGGTGTGACGACGCAGTCCGCGTCCGCGTCGGCCGCGTCGCCGAGGTGGCGGCCGGCCTGCTTCAGCGAAGCATCCTTGTTCATCGTGATGATCGGGAAGCCGCAGCACTTGCGCATGCCTGCGTAGTCGATCACCGTGCCGCCGAGCGCCTCGATCACCTGGTGCAGGTAGTCGTCGCGCGGGTGCTCCGAGTCGATCCCGAGGCGGTCGCGCGGGCGCACGATGTAGCAGCCGTAGAACGGCCCGACCTTGAGGTTCGTCAGCGGGCGCCTGACTTTCGCCTGCAGCGCGTCGAGCCCGATCTCCTCGACGAGCAGCCAGAGGAAGTTCTTGTTCGTCAGGCCCTTCTCGTAGGAGAGTCCCTCGCCGGCGAGCGTCTCGTTGATCTGTCCGCGGTACTCCGCGTTCGCGTCGAGGCGCTCCTGGCACTCGCCCTGCGCGCCCTGGCACGTCGAGCAGATGTTCATCATCAGCTCGGCGCCCTCGACCTGCTGCGCGAGCGCGAAAGTGCGCGCGTTGAGCGTGTCCGCGAGCTCCTGATTGTGCTCTGCGATCACGCCCGCGCCCGTGCAGCACGCGCGGTCGAGTTCGACGAGCTCGATGTCGAGCAGCGGCGCGACCTGCGCCATCGAGCCGTGCAGCTCCGGTGTGAAGCCGCGGCTGACGCAGCCCGGCCAGTAAGCAACCTTCATCTGCTCATCCCTCCTTCGGCTCGCGCATCTCCGCTGGCGTGTCCGTCGCCTCGGCGCCCTGTCCCGGCGACGGCTCTTTGCCGCCCGGCTCGTTCGTCAGGCCGACCGCGACCGGATCATCGGGCGCGCCCGCGTCGACCGTCTCTTCGTCCTCGCCCGCGATGTACAGGTTCAGCTCGTAGCGCTGCTCGCGGCTCTCGACCTTGTCGTAGATCGCCTGCACCGCCTTCAGGTCGGCCTTCGGGATCCTGTGCGGTTTCAGCGCGCCCATCGGCGTCACCTTGCCGCGCACGAGCGCCTTGATGATCGCCGGCAGCGAGCTCAGCAGCTCCTTGCCCGCCGGCGGCGCGAATTTACCGAACCACGAGTTGCCGCCGTAGGAGCGCGGCAGCAGCTCGGCCTCCCACAACAGGCCGTTGTCCTTGATCAGCGTCGTGAACGCCGCCTCGTGGCGCTCGCCGTTGTTCTGATCGACGATCTGCTGGTCGTTCGTCGCGATCCGCCGCAGGCGCATGATCTGGCCCATCGGGTTGACGCCCTTCGGGCACGCGTCGACGCACTTGAAGCAGTGCGTGCAGTCGAAGATCCCCTGCGGGTCCTGCGCGAGGTCGTCGAGCCGCTCGAACTGCTGGTCGTCGCGTGGGTCGCCGACGAAGCGGTACGCCTTCGCCAGCGCCGCCGGGCCGATGAAGCCCGGGTCGACCTCCATCGCCAGGCAATCCGAGACGCACGCGCCGCACTGGATGCAGGCCATCGACTGCGTCACGTCGACCATGTTCTCGTGCGGCACGATGTACTCGCGCTCGGGCACAGGCTGCTTCGGGATCAGCCACGGCGTGACGCGCTGGACCTTCTTCCAGTGGACCGCGTCCATGTCGACGATCAGGTCCTTCAGCACCGGCATGTTGCCCATCGGCTCGATCTCGATCACGCCGTCCTTCGCGCCCTCGAGCGCTGCGTCGAGGTGCGTGTGGCAGGCGAGCGCCGGTTCGCCGTTGACGCGGATCCCGCACGAGCCGCAGATCGCCTGACGGCAGGAGCAGCGGATGCCGATCGAGCCGTCGAAGCGGTCTTTCGCCTGCAGGATGCCCTCGAGCACCGAGCGGTGCGGCTCGAGCTCGATTGTGTGCTCGTCCCAGTACGGCGCCTCGCCCGACTCCGGGTCGTAGCGGCGCATGCGCAACTTGAACTGCTCTGCCGGCTTGTGCGTCTCGGCCATCAGTACTTCCTCTCCTCGGGCTGCCACTGCGTGATCGTCACCGGCGAGTAGCTGACCTGCGGCTGCTCGTCCTCGAGCGTGATGTCGATGTGCTTCAGCCACTGCTCGTCGTTGCGCTCCGGGAAGTCCGTGCGGAACTGCGCGCCGCGCGACTCCTTGCGCTCGATCGCGCCGACGACGGTCGTCTCGGCGCAATCGATCATGTAGCCGAGCTCGATCGCGCCGAGCACATCCTGGTTGAAGACCGTGCCGCGGTCGTCGATCCACGCCTTGCCCGCCTCCTCCCGCAGCCGCGCGAGCGTCTCGCGCGCCGTCTGCAGGCCCTGCTCGTCGCGGAACACGGCCGCGTATTTGTTCATCAGCTCGCCGAGCTCGTCCTTGATCTCCGAGACGCGCCGCCCGTCGCGCGGGCGCGCGATGATCGCGTCGATCGTCTCCTGGTCGCGGCGCAGCTGCGCCTGCGTGTCGATCTCCGGCATCGCCATCGCCGCCGCGCGCGCCGCCGCGTGCTCGCCCGAGCGCCGGCCGAAGATCAGCGTGTCGAGCAGCGAGTTCGCGCCGAGGCGGTTGCCGCCGTGGACCGAGACGCACGCGACCTCGCCGGCCGCGTAGAGGCCCTCGATCGGTGTCTGCCCGTCGACGTCCGTCTTCACGCCGCCCATGATGTAGTGCTGACCCGGGCGGATCGTGATCGGCTCGCGCGTGATGTCGACGCCCGCGAAGTCCTTGCCGAGGTTGACGATCTCGCGCAGCGCCTCGAGCGTGCGCTTGCGCGGCACGACCGTCACGTCGAGGTAGAT
>DASZLB010000039.1:0-8088 GCA_035552575.1 Solirubrobacteraceae bacterium
CACGCGGGCGAGCTGTACGTGATCGAGGCGAACCCGCGCGCCTCGCGCACGGTTCCGTTCGTCTCGAAGGCCGTCGGCCTGCCGCTGGCGAAGCTCGCCTGCCGGATCATGCTCGGCGAGTCGATCGCCGAGCTCGGCCTGCCGCGCGAGCGCGAAGGGATCGGCTTCGGCGAGCACGTCTCGGTCAAGGAGGCAGTGCTGCCGTTCGACCGCTTCGAGGGCTCCGACGCGCTGCTCGGCCCGGAGATGCGCTCGACCGGCGAGGTGATGGGGATCGCGCGCGACTTCCCGACGGCGTTCGCGAAGGCGCAAGCGGCCGCGGGGCTGCCGCTGCCGAGCGGCGGCACGGCGTTCATCACCGTGACGGACTCCGACAAGGCGCGTGTCGGCGGCGTCGCGCAGCTGCTGCACGACAACGGCTTTCGGATCGTCGCGACGAGCGGCACGGCCGAAGCGATCGAGCGGATGGGCGTCCCGGCGCAGCGGCTGAACAAGATCGGCGAGGGCTCGCCGCACGTGCTCGACTGGATCGAGCGCGGCGACGTCGATCTCGTCGTCAACACGCCGACGGGCTTCGGCGCGCGCACGGACGGCTATGAGATCCGCCGCGCGGCCGTGCGCCACGGGATCCCGTGCTTGACGACGATCGCCGCCGGCGACTCGGCGGCGCGCGCGATCGCGCGCGCGCAGCGCGACGGCGAGCCGACGGTGCTCTGCCTGCAGGAGCTGCACGGCGTGCGCGGCGCCGGCGCCGGCGCGGGCGGCGACCGAAAGCTCGACCGTCAGAGCAACGATCGGCTCGACGCCGACGGGGTTCCTGCGGCGTGAGCGAGTGGAGCGCCGCGCCGGCGCCGCTGCAGCGCCGGCTGCTGACGGTGCTCGGCGTGGAGCAGCTCGGCGCCTACCGCGTGCTGCGCGTCGCCGACGTCGAGACGCCCGAGCCGCGCCCGGGGCAGTTCGCGATGATCGCCGCGACGGAGCGCTGGGGCGGGGGCGAGGAGGAGCGCCCGTACCTCGCGCGCGCGTTCTCGATCGCGCGCCGTCGCGTCGGCGAGTCGCAGTTCCTGCTCGAGGACGTCGGCCCGGGCACGCGGCGGCTGTGCGAGCTGCGCGAGGGCGACGGGCTATGGGCGCTCGGGCCGCTCGGCAAGGGCTTCGAGCCGCCGGCTGCGCGTCGCCGCGCGATCCTCGTCGGCGGCGGCGTCGGCATCGCGCCGCTGGCGATCCTGCAGGATGCGCTCGAGGCCGAGGCCGAGAGCGAGGTCACGGTGCTGCTCGGCTTCCGCGACGGCGCGCGGGCGCAGGGGGCGGCGCTGCTGCGCGGCGCGCACGTCGCGACGGATGACGGCTCTGTCGGTCATCACGGGCTGCTCACGGAGCTGCTCTCGCAGGAGCTCTACCGCGACTCGCGCGCGCAGGTCTACGCCTGCGGGCCGGCGCCGATGCTCGAAGCCGTGCGCGCGATGTGCGCGACGCGCGACGTGCCTGCGCAGCTCGCGCTCGAGGCCGGCATGGCGTGCGGCTTCGGCGCCTGCTACGGCTGCGCCGTGCCGAAGCGCGGCGGCGGCTACTTGCGCGTGTGTGTCGACGGTCCGGTGATCGACGCGGCCGAGCTCGAGCACGTCGAGGCCCACGCCGGAGCGCCGTCGTGAGCGATCGGCGCGTCGAGGCGGCGAGCGCCGACTCGGCCTCGAGCAGCGACACGACCGACACGGCGATCGAGTTCTGCGGGCTGCGCCTCGCTCACCGCGTGATCAACGGCTCGGGAACGTTCGACGCGATCGCGGCGTGGCGCGCGTTCGGCGCGGCGCTCACGCGCGACTTCCCGTTCGCGGCGTTCGTCTCGAAGACGATCACGCTGCAGCCGCGCGACGGCAACGCGGCGCCGCGCCTGTGGGAGGCGCCCGGCGGCCTGATCAACTCGATCGGGCTGCCGAACAAGGGCGTCGACTCCTACATCGCCGAGGACCTGCCAAAGCTCGCCGAGCTGCTCGCGGAGGCGGGGGATGGGGGCTCGGATGCGACGCCTGCATCCTCGCGCGTGCCGCTGATCACGAACGTGATGGGCTCGAGCGCGGAGGAGTTCGCGGCGCTCGTCGGCAGATGCGATCAGCGCGCCGAGATCTCGGCGATCGAGCTGAACGTGTCGTGCCCGAATGTGAAGACGGGCCTCGACATCGGCGCCGACCCGGCGCAGCTCGAGCAGGTCGTGCGCGCGTGCCGCCCGCGGACGCGCAAGCCGCTGATCGTCAAGCTGACGCCGAACACGGCGAACGTGCCGGCGTGCGCGCAAGCGGCCGAGGCCGGCGGCGCGGACGCGGTGTCGCTGATCAACACGCTGCGCGCGATGGCGCTCGCGCCGCTCGCCGGGCGCGGGGGCGAGGAGACGAGAGCAAGCTCGGCGCTCGACGCTCGCGCGCGGACGCCGTGGCTCGGCGGCGGCACGGGTGGCCTGTCGGGACCGGCGATCCGCGCGGTCGCGCTCGCGCAGGTCTTCGCCGTCGCGTCTCGCGTCGGCGTCCCGGTGATCGGGATGGGCGGCGTCCAGCGCGCCGCGCACGCACGCGATCTGCTCGATGCTGGCGCGACGCTCGTCGCGGTCGGCACGGAGAGCTTCCGCGACCCGGCGATCGCGAGCGCGATCGCTCGCGAACTGTCGCGATGAGCACGCAAGAGCAAACGATTTCGATTAATAAATATTCGTTCGACGCGCATTCATCCGCAACGAGCGGACGTTTCGGCACGGTCGCGCCGCTGACGAAAAGACGTGCAAACGACGGGCCGTACCGTCCAGAAGGCTCGACACGCCTGCACCTCAAGTTGAGCTTCAGATGAATTCGCAGACTTTGTCTTGATCGCCGTCTTGGTGTGTGTAGACTCGCCGCCCATGGCGACGGCGACCAGTACGACGTCCACGAACACATCAATGGCCCCAGAGCGATCGCTAAACCAGAGAATGGATGCGCTCGCAAGGGCCAACCAGATCCGGATCAAGCGTGCACAGCTCAAGCGCGACCTCAAGTCCGGTCGCCTCTCGATCCACACGCTGCTGCTGAGCCCGCCGGAGTACGTCGAGACGGCGAAGGTCTTCGACATGCTGCTCGCGGTGCCGAAGTACGGGCGCGTGAAGGTCAACAAGATCCTCGTCCACTGCCGCATCGCGCCGAGCAAGACGATCGGCGGCCTGTCCGAACGTCAGCGCTCCGAGCTGATCTCGCTGCTGCACCGCTAGGTCGCGGCTTCCCCCGATTGCGGCACTAGGGTTGCGCGGCGTGGCACGCGTGTTCGTCATCACAGGGCCGTCGGGGGTCGGCAAGGGGACGCTGATCCGCGGGCTGATGGAGCGCCATCCGCAGCTCGAGCTGTCCGTCTCGGCGACGACGCGCGCGCCGCGCCCGGGCGAGGCCGACGGCGTCGACTACCACTTCCTCTCGCGCGAGGAGTTCGACCGCCGCGTGCAGGACGAGGCGTTCGTCGAGCACGCCGACTACGCCGGGCGCAGCTACGGCACGCTGCGATCCGAGCTCGAGGCGCGCGTGCAAGCCGGCACGCCTGTCGTGCTCGAGATCGAGGTGCAGGGCGCGCGCCAGGTGCGCGCCGCGATGCCCGAGGCCGTGCAGGTGTTCATCGCGCCGCCGTCGCTCGAGGCGCTGCGCACGCGTCTGATCGGGCGCGGCACCGACGACGCCGAGGAGGTCGAGCGGCGCCTGCGCGTCGCCGAGCAGGAGCTCGCCGCGCAGCCCGAGTTCGGCCACGTCGTCGTCAACGACCGGCTCGACGAGGCGCTCGAGCAGCTCTCGGCGGTAGTAGCCGGCGAGCTCGACTGAGCTTTTCGCAGCGCTGTCGGCTTAGAACTTCCGGCTGCGCGCAGCCCAACCTCGCCCAGATGCACGCGTAGCGGTCACTACACTGACCGTAGGTCCCCCGACGAAAGGCTCACCGAACGTGATCTCTCCCCGCATCGACCGCCTGCTCGACAACGTCGATTCCAACTACGCGAGCGTCGTCGTCTCGGCCAAGCGCGCGCGCCAGATCAACAGCTACTACCACAACCTCGGCGAGGGCACGTTCGACGAGTTTCCGCCGCCGATGATCGAAACCGGGTCGAAAAACTACTTGACGATCGCCCTCGAGGAGGTCGCCAACGGAAAGATCAAGTACCACTACCGCTGAGACGACCGCTGAGCGGCGCCTCGCGGCGTCCTCGGTCGCTCGCGTGCTAGCGCACGCCACGCTCCCTGCGTCCTTGCGAGGCTTGCTCATCGATCGTCTCAGTCCGCATTTCTCCGGCGCGCGCACTGCCGTGCCGCCTGTGAAACGCGGACGCGCGCCGCGCAAGCGCCTCCGCCAGGGCTTGCTAGCGACCTCTAGTAGCTCTACAACGTAGGCATGGCGCGGATATTGCTGGGCGTTAGCGGCGGGATCGCCGCTTACAAGGCGCTCGAGCTCGTTCGCCTGGCGACAGGCGCCGGGCATGCGGTGCGCGTCGTGCAGACGCCGAACAGCCTCGAGTTCGTCGGGGAGGCGTCGTTCGCGGCGCTGAGCGGCGCGCCGGTGCTGCTCAGCGAGTTCGAGCGCGATCCGGCGCGCGGCGCGTTTCCGGGCGACCCTGCTCCGGCGCACGACCCGCTGAGCCATCTCGAGCTCGTCGCGAACGCCGACCTCTACTTGATCGCGCCGGCCTCGGCGAACACGATCGCGAAGCTCGCGCACGGCCTCGCCGAAGACCTGCTGAGCAGCTGCGCGCTCGCGGCGACGTGCCCGCTGCTCGTCGCGCCGGCGATGAACAACCACATGTACGAGCACGCGGCGACGCGCGCGAACGTGCAGACGCTGCGCGAGCGCGGCGTTCAGATCGTCGAGCCCGGCGTCGGGCGGCTCGCGTCGAAGGGCGAGCAGGGCGTCGGGCGCCTCGCCGAGCCTGCTGAGCTGCTCGCCGCCTGCGAGGCGGCGCTTGCCGGCGTCTCGCCCGAGCCGGCCGGCGAATCTGCGAGCGCCAACGGCTCCGCGCCCGCCGCCGGCGGCGACTGGCGCGGCGTCAAGGTGCTCGTCACGGCCGGCGGCACGCGTGAGCCGATCGACAGCGTGCGCTTCCTCGGCAACAGCTCCTCCGGGCGCATGGGCGTCGCGCTCGCCGAGGCCGCCGCTGCGCGCGGCGCCGACGTGACGCTGATCGCCGCGAACGTCGCCCTGCCGACAAGTCCAGCGATCGCGCGGCGCGACGTCGTCACCGCGGCCGAGCTGCAGCAAGCCGGCGAACAGCAGTTCCCGGCCAGCGACGTCCTGCTGATGGCCGCGGCCGTCGCCGACTTCCGCCCCGTCGCGCCGCGTGAGGACAAGATCAAGAAGGCCGGTCGAGCCGGCTTGTCGCTCGAGCTCGAGGCGACAGCCGACGTGCTCGCAACGCTCTCGGCGCAGCGGCGCGCCGGGCAGACGCTCGTCGGCTTCGCCGCCGAGCACGGACAGCGCGCCGTCGAGCTCGGTCGCGAGAAGCTGCTCGCGAAGCGCCTCGACGCGATCGTCGTCAACGACATCTCGCGCGCCGACATCGGCTTCGACGTCGACGCCAACGAGGTGACGATCCTCACGGCGAACGGCGACGGCGGCGCCAACGGGACGATCGAGGTCGGTCGCGCCGCGAAGGCGCGCGTCGCCGAAGCGATCCTCGACGCCGTTGCCGCGCTGCGCGCGTAGCGCGGCCGGGGCGCCCCGGAACCGCGCCGCGCGACGGTGCGTTCGTGCGCGGCGGCCGGGGCAGGTAGGTACTCGTGTTCGACGCATTCTCACTCGAGCGGATCGACGTCGGCGGGGCTGTGCTGCGCGTCCGCCACGGCGGCGAAGGGCCGCCCGTGATGCTGCTGCACGGGCATCCGCGCACGCACACCACATGGCACCGAGTCGCGCCGCTGCTCGCGGCCGAGCACACCGTGATCTGCCCCGATCTGCGCGGCTACGGCGAGTCGTCAAAGCCGCAGACGACGCCCGATCACGAGCCGTACAGCAAGCGCGCGATGGCCGGCGACTGCGTCGCGCTCGCGCAGGCGCTCGGCCACGAGCGCTTCTCGATCGTCGGTCACGACCGTGGCGCGTATGTCGCCTTCCGCGCTGCGCTCGACCGCCCGGAGGCGATCGCTGCCCTGGTCGTGCTCGACGCGATACCGATCGCCGACGCGCTCGCTCGGGCCGACGCGGCCTTCGCCGAGGCGCGGTGGCACTGGTTCTTCCTCGGCCAGACCGAAAAGCCGGCCGAGCGTGTGATCTCGGCCGATCCGGACGCCTGGTACCGCCCCGACCGCGAGCTGATGGGGGAGCAGAACTACGCCGACTACCGCCGCGCGATCCACGACCCGCGCACGGTTCACGCGATGTGCGAGGACTACCGCGCCGGCCTCGGCATCGACCGCGAGCACGACGAGGCCGACCGCCGCGACGGGCGCCGCGTCGCCTGCCCGACGCTCGTCGCGTGGGCCGCGAAAGACGACATGGAGGATCTATACGGCGATCCGCTCGAGCCGTGGCGCGCGTGGACGGGCGAGCTTCGCGGCGTGCGGATCGACAGCGGGCATCACATCGCCGAGCAGGCTCCTGTCGAGCTCGCTCGCGAGCTGTCGGGCTTCCTCGCCGCAGCCGCCCGGAACTGACCCGCGCCGGCGTTAAAATGTCGCCTAGATGGAGAGCGTTTACGACCTCTACCAGCGCGGCTGCGAGCTACTCGAGCACGGCGATCACCAGGCGGCGATCGTCTCGCTGAGCAAAGCCCGCGACCTGGATCCGGACAAGGACTCGATCCGCGAGGCGCTCGGGCGCGCGCTGTTCCACGCCCAGCGCTACGAGGGCGCCGCGAGCGAGTTCCAGGCGCTCGCCGCGAAGACGCCGACGAACGACTACGCGCAGTTCTGCCTCGGGCGCTCGATGCAGTTGCTCGGGCGCCACCGCGAGGCCTGCCAGCCGCTGGCGCTCGCGTGCTCGCTGCGCCCCGAGCGCGAGGACTACCGCAAGTACCGCGATCGCGCCAGGCGCGACGCGCACCGATCGTGACCGGAGGGATCCTGTCCGTTGCAGGGAAAGCTGCTCCCCGCAGACGGGCCGATGCTATGCTCGATTGAGAACTTTCGAACCGGCGTGCAGACGCCGGTTGCAGCACCGAAAGTGGGCGCAAGCCCGCTTTTTTTGCGTAAAGGAGCAGATTGATGACACCCATACAGGCGGATATCGAACGAAGGCTCGCGTCCAGCGACCCGGACGTCGAGGTGCTGCTCGCCGAGGTTCTCGGCGGCCGCTCGCTGCGCGTGTTCATCGATCACCCCGACGGCGTCACGCTCGAGCTTTGCGAGCGCGTGACGCTGCAGCTGAACGACCTGCGCGAGCGCTACTCGCTGGAGGTCTCCTCGCCTGGCAGCGAGCGCCCGCTGACGAAGCCCGCGCACTTCCGCCGTTTCGTCGGGCGCCGTGCGCGAGTGCGCACGCGCCACCCGCGCCCGCTAGCGTCCGAGGGCGAGTTGCACTCGGATCAGCACCGCGCAAGCAAGAGCTTCACGGGCGAGCTCGTCGGCGCCTCCGAGCAGGAGGTCACGCTGGCGGCCGACGGAGGCGTAATCGCGATCCCGTACTCGGAGATCCGCCGATCCAACCTGGTCGAGGAGTAACCCATGTCACGCGAAATCCTTGAGGCCATGCACGCGCTCGCGCGTGAGAAGGGCATCGAGCCGGAGAAGCTGATGATCGCGCTCGAGGACGCGCTGCTCTCCGCGTACAAGAAGCAGCCCGGCTCGGCCAAGTACGCGCGCGTCGAAATTGACCGCGAGACGGCCGACTTCCGCGTGATCGAACTGATCATCCCCGAGCGCCTCGAGGCGCACCTGATCGTCGAGACGATCGACGAGGAAACGACGATCGACCCCGAGACGGGGGAGATGCGCGAACCCGAGGAACCGGAAATCGACCCGAAGAAGTTCGAGGAATACCGCGACCAGATCGACGAGCGCGACGTCACGCCCGGCGACTTCGGCCGGATCGCTGCACAGACCGCCAAGCAGGTGATCCTGCAACGGATCCGCGAGGCCGAGCGGGACATGATGTTCGAGGAGT
>DASZLB010000040.1:0-8266 GCA_035552575.1 Solirubrobacteraceae bacterium
GCAGATCATGCCCGACGACATCCGCTTCGGCTTCATCGGCCGCCCCGAGCGCGCGAGCCCCGGCGAGGGCTATCCCGCCGCGCACATCGCCGAACAGAACCGCATCGTCACGACCGCGATCGACCTCGACCAGTCGATCTCACAGTACCCGCGCAAGACGCCGGGGCAGCGCTGATGTGGGCCCTGTGGAAGCGGTTCCTCGAGATCCGCCGCCAGCGCAAGCGCAAGAAGCTCGGGCGCTAGCCGCCCCACGGCCAGACAGGCACGCTCGTCGAACCCCGCTCTACGGCGAGTTTCGCGTCCAACTCCGATTCGCAAGGATCGCAGGCGAAACCGTTTGTCTCGACTCAGTCCGTCTTTTCGACTTCGCCCGTTGCTGGACGCCCACGGGTGAGAGTAGGCTCCGACCACTGGGTCTATTCGACTGAGGAGGATGACGTATGCAGACAAAAGTTTCCATCGGCATCACGAGCATCATCGGTTGGCTCACAGCGATCGCCGGGGCGATCCCAATCGTCGTCAAACTGCTCGAAGAAGGCCAGGCCGGAATCAAGCTCGAAGGCCCGGAAAAATGGGCCGCGATCTTTGCGGTCGTCTCGCTTGCCATCACGCAGCTCGGCCGCTACCTGCAAGCGCACGCCCTGATCCTCAACCCGGCGGCGACCCCCGCTGTCAATCCTCCGGTCAATCCGACCGTGGCCCCCCCGCCCGCCAACCCGGCTCTGAACCCGCCGGCCGCAGGACCAGCGAGTTAGAAGACTCGGTCACTTCAGCTCTTCCGGCCCCCAGACTTCGCAGAAGTTCCGGGGGCCGGTTCATCGTTGCACCGGAGAACTGGTCAGCGCCCTTTCCAAACGGGCTCGCGCTTCTCCTTGAACGCGTTGGCGCCCTCCTTGGAGTCCTCCGAGGCGAACACGGGCCCGGAGATGGCGCCCTGCTTCTCCCACATCTCGGCGGCGCTCCAGTCGTACTGCTCCTGCAGGATGCGCTTGGAGGCGATCACGGCGAGCGGACCGCTCTTGGCGAGCTTCTCGGCGAGCTCGATCGCGACATCGACGGCGCTGCCGGGCTCGGCGAGGCGGTTGACGACGCCGAACTCGTGGAAGCGCTCGGCCGGCATCGGGTCGCCGGTCAAGGCGAGCTCCATGACGACGTGGTAGGGCATCCGCTGCGGCAGGCGCAGGAGCGCGCCGCCGGCGGCGACGAGCGAGCGCTTGGCCTCGGGAATGCCCATCTTCGCGCCCTTCGCAGCGACGATCAAATCGCAGGCGAGCGCGATCTCCATGCCGCCGGCCACGGCGAAGCCCTCGATCGCGGCGATCAGCGGCTTCTTCGCGGCACGCTGAGCGATGCCGGCGAAGCCGCGGTCGCCGAACCACGGCGATTCGCCTTTGACGAACGCGCCGAGGTCCATCCCGGCGCAGAAGAAACCGCCGGCACCGGTCAGCACGCCGACCGACAGCCCGTCGTCGCCGTCGAGCTCGTCGAGCGCGCCCGCGATGCCCTCCGCGACGGCGCCGTTGACCGCGTTGCGAACCTCCGGGCGGTTGATCGTGATCAGCAGCACGTTGCCGCGCCGCTCGGCGAGGACTGGCTCGGAGGACACTGCGGGCTCTGCGCTCATCTGCGATCTGCTCCTTGCGGTCGGGAAGAAGCAGCAGCCTATCTGTCGATGCGCTGCCGCCAGGCCGGAGGAGGACCGATCAGCCGGTCGGCTCGGTCGGCTCCGACGCAGGCGCCGGCGGCGTCGGTGCGGCAGGCGGCGGTGGTGCTGCTGCTGCGTCGGCAGTCGGCGGCGCAGCGGGGACGTCGGGCGGCGGCGGCGCGGGCGGCGTCGAGGCGGCCGGTGGCGGTGGCGCCTGCGGCGGCGGATCCTGCGCGCCGAGGTCGAGCGACTGGCGGAACTCGCGGATGCCGTTGCCGAGCGAGCGCGCGAGGTCGGGCAGGCGTTTCGGGCCAAGCACGACGAGCGCGACGATCGCGATGAAGAGGAGGTGGACTGGACTCTCGATGCCCATACGAGTGAGCGGCCGTGTCTGCACCCGCTATCGGCGCGTACGGCACGCCAAGAAGGCTAGCGCGACGGCCGCGCGTGGTCGTAGGCTCTGCACTCGTGGCCGACGATCCCCCGGCAAAGGCCGCCCCGGCCGCGCAACGGCGCACGTACCCGCCGCCGCCCGACAGCGAGCCGTTCTGGCCGGCGCAGCTGACGGTGCTCGCGGCGATCGGCATTCAGCTGCTGCTGCCGGACCGGCTGACGGCCGGGCCGATGTGGTTGGTGCCATCGCTCGAGGGCGTGCTGCTGATCGGGCTGATCGTCGTCACGCCGAACGACATCGAGGACGAGCACCCGCGGCGCCGGCGCACGGCACTGTCGCTGACGGCGTTCGTCAGCGCCGCGAACATCTTCTCGCTCGGCGCGTTGACGCACTACCTGCTGCACCACAACGTCCAAGACGGCCGCGGCCTGATCGGCTCGGGCGTGCTGATCTGGCTGACGAACCTGCTGATCTTCGCGCTGTGGTACTGGGAGATGGACCGTGGCGGGCCAGGCCTGCGCTCGGCCGCACGCGACCGCGCGCCGGACTTCCTCTTCCCGCAGATGAGCGACGACCGCATCGAGCCGCGCGACTGGCGGCCGAAGTACATCGACTACTTCTACGTTTCGCTGACGAACAACACCGCGTTCTCGCCGACCGACACGATGCCGCTGACGCCGATGGCGAAGTGCGTGATGGGAGTTCAGTCGGTCGTATCGCTGCTGACGATCGGCTTGATCGTCTCGCGCGCGGTCAACATCCTCTAGCCCGGCTCAGACAGCCGAGACGGCGCTTGGCGGCTCGAGCGCGAGCGCTTGCTCGATCAGCGCGCGCAACTCGGCGCTCGTGCCACCGAGCTGCGAAGCCTCGCGCAACGCCGCGAGCGCGCCCTCGCGATCGAGCAACTGCAGCCGCAAGCGCCCGAGGCGCTCCCACGCGGCGGCGTCGCTCGGGCCGCGATCGACAGCGCGCGCAGCGGCCTCCTCGGCGAGATCGAGCGCGCCGATGTCCTCGTAGATGCGCGAGGCGAAGCGGTGCGGCGCCGGTCGCGCTCCGTCGACGCGCGCCCAGTCGCGCACGGCGCGCGCAGCCGGCTCGAGCTTGCCGTCCTGCCAGAAGGCGAGCGTCATCAGACGCAGCACGGCGACGTTCTCGGGCTCGGCGTCGCGCGCGTAGATCAGCCGCTGCGCGGCGAGCTCGTACTCGCCTTCGGCCATCGCGCGCTGAGCCGCGAGCATGAACCGTTCGCCGCGCTCCTCGGCCGGATCGGGCTTTGAGAAGTCGACGAAGCGCATGCTGCCGGCCGGCACGGTGCGTACGCCGTGGCTGAACTTGACGCGCGCCCACTGCTGCACGTCCTCGCCGCCATCGGGGTCCTCGGTGAAATAGATCCCGGCGACCGTGCCGACGCCCCACTCGGGGTAGGTCAAACAGCGCGCATAGCGGTGCACGACGGAGTGGTCCGGAACGCGGCTTGCGAACGGATCGTGCTTGGCTTTGTCGGCGGCATTCGCGCGCGCGCGCTGCTCGGCCTCGTACGCGCGTCTGCCCGCCTCTTCACGCTCGCGACGGGCCGCTGCGGCGCTGGCGCGCACGGCCGTGCGCGAGACCTTGCCCCCGCGCGAGCCCTCGGCGAGCCGCTCGAGCTGGTCGGCGGCCTCGTTGATCGCCTTCAGATGGCGCTCGTGCTCGTACTGGCGCCCGGCCGGTGCGATGTCGGGGTGCCAGCGCTTGGCCATCCGCCGCCGCGCGAGTTGCACGTCGCGCTTGTCGAACGGGGCCTCGAGCTCCAGCAGGAGCAGGTGCTGCTCGACGTCGAGGACAGTTGTAGGCATGACCCGACAACGTTAGCGAGACGGGCGAGGTCCTATCCTGCCTGCCAATGTCTTCTCAATACATCTTCACGATGCACCAGCTCTCGAAGCTGCACGCGCCCGACAAGACGGTGCTCGACAATGTCTCGCTCGCGTTCTACCCCGGCGCGAAGATCGGCGTGCTCGGCTACAACGGCGCCGGCAAGTCGACGCTCCTGCGGATCATGGCCGGAGTCGATCAGGAGTACCGCGGCGAGGCGCAGCTCGCGCCGGGCGCGAGCGTCGGCATGCTCGAGCAGGAGCCGCAGCTCGACGAGAGCAAGGACGTCAAGGGCAACGTCGAGGACGGCGTCGCCGAGACGAAGGCGCTGCTCGACCGCTTCAACGAGCTCGCAGCGAACTACTCCGACGAGACGGCCGACGAGTTCGGGCGGATCCAGGCGAAGATCGAAGCTGCCGACGCGTGGAACCTCGACACGCAGCTCGAATACGCGATGGACGCGCTGCGCCTGCCGCCGCCGGACGCCGACGTGAGCAGCCTCTCCGGCGGCGAGCGCCGCCGCGTCGCGCTGTGCCGGCTGCTGCTGCGCGCACCGGACCTGCTGCTGCTCGACGAGCCGACGAACCACCTCGACGCGGAGTCGGTCGCGTGGCTCGAGCAGCACCTGTCCGAGTACAAGGGCGCGATCGTCGCGGTCACGCACGACCGCTACTTCCTCGACAACGTCGCCGGCTGGATCCTCGAGCTCGATCGCGGCAAGGGAATCCCCTACGAAGGCAACTACTCGAGCTGGCTCGAGCAGAAGCAGGCGCGGATGGCCCAGGAAGCGCGCACCGAGAAGGGCCGCGAGCGGACGATCGCGGCCGAGCTCGAATGGGTCCGCACGAACCCGAAGGGCAAACGGACGAAGTCGAAGGCGCGCCTCGCGCGCTACGAGGAGCTGATCGCGGAGGAGCGCAACGTCAAGCTCGAGGACGTGCAGATCCACATCCCGCCGGGTCCGCGCCTCGGCGACAAGGTGCTCACGGCGACGGACCTGACGAAGGGCTTCGGCGAGCGCCTCTTGATCGAGTCGCTTTCGTTCGACCTGCCGCGCGCCGGAATCGTCGGCGTGATCGGCGCGAACGGCGCCGGCAAGACGACGCTGTTTCGGATGATCACCGGCGAGGAGACGCCTGACACGGGCAAGATCGAGCTCGGCGACACGGTGCAGCTCGCGTACGTCGATCAGTCGCGCGACGCGCTCGAGGAGGCGAAGACCGTCTGGGAGGAGATCTCCGAAGGCTACGAGCACCTCAAAGTCGGCGACCGCGAGGTCAACTCGCGCCAGTACACGGCCGGCTTCAACTTCAAGGGCTCAGACCAGCAGGCGCGGATCGGCAATCTCTCCGGCGGCGAGCGCAACCGCGTGCACCTCGCGAAGCTGCTGCGCAGCGGCGGCAACCTGCTGCTGCTCGACGAGCCTACGAACGACCTCGACGTCGACACGCTGCGCGCGCTCGAGAACGCGCTGCTCGCGTTCCCCGGTTGCGCCGTCGTGATCTCGCACGACCGCTGGTTCCTCGACCGCATCGCGACGCACGTGCTCGCGTTCGAGGGGGACTCGCAGGTGACGTGGTTCGAGGGCAACTTCGAGGCGTATGAGGAGCACCGCCACGCGCTGCTCGGCGACGCGGCGGACCGCCCACACCGGATCACCTACAAGCGCCTCGTCCGTGGCTGAGGCGAGCGTCGCGGGCGCGACGCTCGGAGCGTTCGACCGCGACACGGCCGTGCGCGAGCTGTCGCGCTCGGCCGGCGAGCACGCCGTCGCGGCCGAGTTCGCGGCGGACGTCTCGCCGGACTGGCGCGCGGGGCGCGGCCCGCACGGCGGCTACCTCGCGGCGATGCTGCTGCGCGCGCTCGTCGAGACGGTCGCCGACAGCGCGCGCTCGCCGCGTTCGCTGACGATTCACTACGCGCGCGCGCCGGAGCCCGGACCGGTCACGATCGCGGCGACGATCGAGCGTGCCGGGCGCTCGCTCGGCACGCTGTCGGCGAGGATGGAACAGGACGGCAAGCCGATCGCACTCGCGCTCGCGGCCTTCTCGGTGGCGTGGAACGCGCCGCAGATCGCTGAGCTGCCGCTGCCGGACGTCGCGCCGCAGGACGTAGAGCGGCGGAGCGGGAGCCCGTTCTTCAAAGGGGCGCCGCCGTTCACGAAGCACATCGTGATCCAGCCACGGATCGGCGCGATCCCGTTCACCGGCGCCGACGCGCCGATGGAAATCGGCTCGTGGCTCGGGCTCTCCGAGCGACGGCCGATCGACGCGCTGTCGCTCGCGTTCTTCAGCGACGCGCTGTTCTCGCCGCCGTTCATCCGCCTGACGCAGCCCTCGACGACACCGACAATCGACCTGACGATCCACTTCCGCCAGGCGCTGCCGGCGGCGACAGAGACAGAGCCCGCAGCGGGCCTGCGCCAAGAGCTGTGCTTCGCGCGCTTTCGCTCGGGGCTCGTGCACGAAGGCTTCTTCGAGGAGGACGGAGTGATCTGGGCGGCCGACGGCTCCGTGCTCGCGCAGTCGCGCCAGCTCGGAATCGTGCTGCCGCTCACGATCAGTTAGTGTCGACTAATGAGCGATTACACAGCGAAGCGCATCAGTGACATGGAGGCAGGTTTCGGCGGCGGGTTCGTAAAGGCCCGCGCGGAGCTTGGAGTGACGGCGTTCGGCATGCAGGTGATCCAGCTGCCGCCGGACTACGCCGACTACCCGGAGCATGACCACACCGAGAGCGCGCAGGAAGAGGTCTTCGTCGCGCTGTCGGGCTCCGGCTGGATCGAGATCGACGGTGAGCGCGTCGATCTCGACAGCGAGACGATCGTGCGTGTCGGCGCAGAGGCCCGGCGCAAGGTGTTCGCCGGCCCGCAGGGCCTGCGCATGCTCGCGCTCGGCGGATGTCCCGGCGCGGCGTACAAGATCGTCGAGACCACCGAGCTAACGGCCGCCTGAGCAAGGGCGGCCGAGGCCAGGCCGGCAGCGCGCGAGCTCAGCCGAAAAAGGAGCTCTCGCGCTGCAGGCGCAGCGCAGCGGCAGCGACGAGGCGTGCGCACGCCTCGACGTCGTCGAGCTGCACGAGCTCGACGGGCGAGTGCATGTAGCGGATCGGGATCGAGACGAGCGCGGTCGGCACGCCGCTGCGGCTGAGGTGCACGGCGTCGGCGTCGGTGCCCGTCGCGCGGCCGGTCGCCTCGAGCGTGAACGGGATCTTCTCCTCCTCGCCGGCCGCGAACAGCAGCTCGAACAGCTTGTCGTTGAGCGTCGAGCCGCGGCTCAGCACGGGCCCTGAGCCGAGCTCGTGCTTGCCGCTCTCCTTGACGTCGATCCCGGGCGCGTCGGTCGCGTGCGTGACGTCGATCACGATCGCCGCGTCGGGCTCGAGCGCGAAAGCGCTCGTGCGCGAGCCGCCGAACGTCGTCTCCTCTTGTGCGACGGCGACGGCCGCGAGCTCCCACTCGCCGCCGCCCGCCTCGGCGACGATTCGCGCGGCCTGCAGCGCGACATAGGAGCCGAGCCGGTTGTCGAGCGCACGTGAGGTGAGCCTCCCGTTCGGCAGCTCGGCCGGCTGCGCGTCGATCACGGCGACGTCGCCGATCCGCACGATCGCGCGCGCCTCTTTGCCGTCGCGCGCGCCGATGTCGATGTGCATGTCGCGGATGTCGGCGACCTTCTTCGCCTCCTCGTCACGCAGCAGGTGGATCGGCTTCTTGCCGACGACGCCCGTGACAGGACCCTCGCGCGTGTCGATCGCGAGGCGCTGACCAACGAGGATCTGCGCGTCCCAGCCGCCGACGGGCCGGAACCACAGGTAGCCCTCGTCGTCGATGTGCGTGACGATCAGGCCGATCTCGTCGATGTGGCCCATCACGAGCAGCCGCCGCGGCGAGGACTCGAAGCCGTGCTTCGGCGCGACGAGCGCAAGCGGCGTGCCGAGGACGTCCGTGCTGACCTCGGCGAACTCGGTCGCGGCGGCGCTCCAGACGGCCGCAGGCGCCTGCTCGTAGCCGGACGGCCCGCGCGCGGCGAGCAGCTCGAGTAGCAGCCGCGAGACGCCCGGCGAGCTCTTCGCCGGCGGCGTCGACGCAGAATCGCTCATCGCGCGAGCAGCGTTCGCAGGACGTACTGGAGGATGCCGCCGTGGCGGAAGTACTCGGCCTCGCGCGGCGTGTCGATCCGCACGCGCGCGTCGAAGGAGATCGGCTCGCCGCCCTCGCGCGCAGCCGTCACGCACACGGTCTGGGCGCTGCCCTGCGCGCTGCCGACAGCGTTCGCCGCATCGGCGATGCCCTCGATCGAGAAGACCTCCTCGCCGCTCAACCCGAGCGACGCGGCGCTCTCGCCGTCGGGGTACTGCAGCGGCAGCACGCCCAT
>DASZLB010000041.1:0-3346 GCA_035552575.1 Solirubrobacteraceae bacterium
GGCGTCGGGGCGCCCGAAGGCGATGTTCTCGGCGACGGTGCCGGAGAACAGGAAGGCCTCCTGCGGGACGATGCCCATCTGCGAGCGCAGCGAGCTCGAGGCGACTTCGCGCAGGTCGTGCCCGTCGACGAGCACGGCGCCCGACGTCGGGTCGTAGAAGCGCGCGATCAGCTTCGCCATCGTCGACTTGCCGGCGCCTGTCGCGCCGACGAGCGCGACGGTCTGCCCGGGCGGGATCTGCAGGTCGATGTGGTCGAGCGCGAGCACCTGCTCGGTCGAGTTGTCACCGCGGCGCTTCTGGTAGGCGAAGGAGACGTCGTCGAAGTCGACCTCGCCGGAGATTCGCCCGAGCTCGATCGCATCGTCGCGGTCCTCCAGGTCGGGCTTCTCATCGAGCAGCTGGAAGATCTTCTCGAGCGCGGCCATGCCGGACTGGTAGGTCGCGTAGAGCTGCGAGAGCTGCTGGATCGGTTCGAACAGGTTCGACAGCGCCGCGACGAACGCGACGATCGTGCCGATCGAGATGTGCCCGTCGATCGCCTGGTAGCCGCCGTAGAGGACGATCAGCCCGACGGCGACGCCTGAGAGCATTTCGACGGAGGGGAAGTAGGCGGCGTTCAGCTTGACAGTCGTCATGTTCGCGTCGGCGTTGTCGGCGTTCAGCTCGGTGAACTGCGCTTCGTGGACGGGCTCCTGCGCGAAGCTGCGCACGACGCGGATGCCAGAGAGTGTCTCCTGCAGATAGCCCGTGATCGCGCCGATCGTCTCTCGCGTGCGGCGGAAGGCGCCGGCGGAGATGATCCGAAACCACAGCGAGCCGGCGAGCACGAGCGGCAGGATGCAGAACGTGATCAGCGCGAGCGTCACGTCGAGGTAGAGCAGGATGCCGATCGTCCCGATCAGCGTCAGGCCGGACTGGAACAGCGTCACAACGGAGTCGGTCACGAGCGAGTCGAGCGCCTCGACGTCGTTTGTCATGCGCGAGATCAGGACGCCGGCGGAGCGGCTCTCGTAGAAGCCGATCGGCAGCGTCTGCAGGTGCTTGAAGATGCGGATCCGCAGATCGGCGAGCGCGCGCTGGCCGACCCAGCCGACGAGGAACGTCTGCGCGTAGGTCATCACCCAGACGATCAGCGCCGAGACGAAGAAGGCGATGACGACGAGCAGCAGTTTGCCGAAGTCGTGGCGCTGGATGCCGTCGTCGATCGCGGCGCGCGCGAGCAGCGGCGGCGCGAGCGAGGCGGCCGTGCCGAGCAGCAGCGCGACGACCGTCAGCGCGGCGCGCACGCGGTAAGGGCGCAGCATCCCGAAGAGGCCGCGCAGGTTGCGCCCGCGCGTGCCTTTGCTCGCGCGCTCGCCGGTCCACGTCGAGCCGGGACCGCCTCTGCCGACCATCGGGCTCACAGGCCGCTGCCCTGCGGTTCGAGCGGCTTGCGCGTCATGAAGACCTGGTCGGGCAGCCCCTTCTCGACGATCTCGCGGTACAGCTCGGAGGCGCCGAGCAGGTGCTCGTGATCGCCGTGCGCGATGACGCGGCCGTGCTCGAGCACGACGATCTCGTCGGCGAGTGAGATCGTCGAGAGGCGGTGCGCGATGACGAACGTCGTGCGCCCGGCCATCGCCTCGTCGAGCGCGAGCTTGATGCTCTGCTCGGTCGAGGCGTCGACGGCGGAGGTCGCATCGTCGAGGATCAAGACGCGCGGGTCGGCGAGCAGCGCTCGCGCGATCGCAAGGCGCTGGCGTTGCCCGCCGGAGAGCGAGAGCCCGCGCTCGCCGACGCGCGTGTCGAAGCCGTGCGGCAGGCGCGCGACGAAGTCATACGCCTGCGCGCGGCGCGCGGCCGCTTCGATCTCGTCGCGACTCGCGTCGGGGCGCCCGTAGGCGATGTTCTCGGCGACGCTCGCGGAGAACAGGAACGGGTCGTCGGAGACGACCGCGACGGCGTGGCGCAGCGAAGCGAGATCGACGTTGCGCACGTCGGCGCCGTCGAGCAGCACGGAGCCGTTGCTCGCGTCGTACAGCCTTGAGATCAGCGAGACGAGGCTTGTCTTGCCGGAGCCGGTCGCGCCGACGAGCGCGACGGTCGTGCCGGCGGGGACGTCGAGCGATACGTCGCTGAGGACGGGGCGCGCGACGCGCGCGGCGAGCTGGTTGCCGTCGCTGTCGCTGTCGAGCGAGAGCTCGCGCGGGCCGGCGTGCACGGCGCCGAAATCGTCGCCCGAGTCGTAGCGCAGCGTGACGTCGCGGAACTCGACGTGACCGCTGCCGGGCGGTAGCGCCGGCGCATCGGGCGGAGCGACGATCCGCGGCTCGCGGTCGAGCACCTGGAAGATCCGCTGACCGGAGGCGGTCGCGCGCTGGGCGAGCCCGAGCGTCACGCCGAGCGAGCGCATCGGGCCGATCAGCATGTTCAGGTAGAGGTAGAACTGCGTGAACTGGCCGATCGTCAGGTGCGCGTGAATTACGCGGTTGCCGCCGATCAAGAGCACGGCGGCGAGGCCGAGCTGCGGCAGGAAGCCGATCGCGGGGTTGAACTTGGCCTCGAGCCGAGTCGCGACCATCGACTGGTCGAAGACGCGCGAGACGGAGTGGCGGAAGCGCTGCAGCTGCTGCGGCTCGCGCGCGAAGGACTTGACGACGCGCACGCCCGAGATGTTCTCCTCGGCGTCCGCCGTCAGCTCGCCGATCCGCTGCTGGACCTCTTGGATCGCCGGTCGCGCGGTGCGCCCGTAGCGCTGAGAGATGAACACGACGAACGGCGTCGGCGCCATCGCGATCAGCCCGAGCTCAGGGTTGATCACGATCATCGCGATGCCGGCGAGCAGCAGCGTCAGCACGGACTGCAGGATGAAGACGAGCCCGTAGCCGAGGAAGAAGCGCACGGCCTGCAAGTCGACGGTCGCGCGCGACATCAGCTGGCCGGTCTGCTGATGGTCGAAGAAGCCGAGCTCGAGGCGCTGCAGCTGCGCGTAGATGATCTCGCGCAGGTCGAATTCGATCGCGAGCGAGATGCGCCCGGCGATCATCCGCCGCATGTATGTCAAAAGCCAGCGCACGAGCACGATGCCGACGATCACGAGCGCGAGCACGAGCAGCGTGTGACGGTCGTGCGCGCGCAGCGTGAGCTCGTGCCGGCGCGCGTGCGCGTCGCCGTGCTTGATCGCTTCGACGGCGGAGCCGGTGAAGTGCGGGATCAGCACGGTCACGACCATCGCGAGCGAGGCGAGCGCCCAGGACGCGATCAGCCCTCGTTTGTAGGGCCGCAGAAATCCGAGCAGTCGATAGAACGTGTTCATAGTTGTACGGTCAACGATTATCGCAGGCGCGTGCGTTGCGATCGGCGCGG
>DASZLB010000042.1:0-3951 GCA_035552575.1 Solirubrobacteraceae bacterium
CTCGATGCCTGTCCACAGGCCGAGGCTCGGCTCGCGCGTGTGCAGCAGCATCGCGATCTCCTCGAGCGAGGCGTTGCCGGCGCGCTCGCCGATCCCGTTGATCGCGCACTCGACCTGGCGGCAGCCTGCTTGCAGGCCGGCGAGTGAGTTGGCGACGGCGATGCCGAGGTCGTCGTGGCAGTGGACCGAGAGGACGGCTTTGCGCAAGTCCGGCACGAGCCGGTAGAGCTCTTCGAACATCGCGCCGTACTCGCTCGGCATCGCGTAGCCGACCGTGTCGGGGACGTTGATCGTGCTGGCGCCCTCGTCGAGTGCGATCTGGATCACCTCGGCCATGTACTCGACGTCCGAGCGCGAGCCGTCCTCCGGCGAGAACTCGACGTCCTCACAGAGCTCACGCGCCTGCGCGACGGCCGCGCGAACCTGGCCCTTGACGTCCTCGCGCGTGCTCTGCAGCTTGTGCTCGATGTGCACGTCGCTCGTCGCCAGGAACGTGTGGATGCGCGGGCGCTCGGAGTCCTTCACGGCGCTCCACGCCGCCTCGATGTCCTGGTGGCTCGTGCGAGCGAGCCCGCAGATCACCGGGCCTTCGACCTCGCGTGCGATCGCCTGCACCGACTCGAAGTCGCCGGGTGAGGTGATCGGGAAGCCGGCCTCGACGATGTCGACGCCGAGTCGGGCCAGCTGATGGGCAATCTCGAGCTTTTCGGCCTTGTTCAGCGAGATCCCCGGCGACTGCTCGCCGTCGCGCAGCGTCGTGTCGAAGATCAGCACGCGATCGTCCCGGGTGCGGGCGCCCGTCGTGTTTCCCTCAGAGGTGCTCATGTCGTTCGTGCTCCTTCTCTAGCTCGCTTTCGGATCCTCTCTGCTGGGTATGCGGCTACGCGGCCGCCACGCGCTATTCCCCCCGGGGGGGGAGCAGGAGAAGCAGGAGAAGCGAGTTGCGAAACGACATCTGTTTTGCAGGGTAGCACCGGCGCCCGCGGACGCAAAACAGGCTAGGGAACGAGAACTACCTTGCCGACGTTGCGGCGCTCGGTGATCATCGTCTGGGCGGCGCCGGCGTCCTCGAAGCAGAAGTCTCCGGCGATCACCGGTTTCACCGTGCCGTCATCGAGCATCTCGCGCAGCGGCGCGATCCAGGGCTGCAGCGTGCCGCGGTCCTTCCACAGGGTGAGCATGTTCAGTCCGATGACGGCCTTCGATTCGGACATCTGCTTGATCATGTTGAAGCGCGGCATGCGGATCACGGTGCGCAGCGCCGTGATGAGGTTGCGCCGCTGTCCGGAGACGACGGCGGAGGCGCCGAATGCGACGAGCCTCCCGCCGGGACGGAGCAAGTCGTAGCTGGTGCGGAAGCTCTTGCCGCCGACCGCGTCGAGGATCAGGTCGAACTGTGGCAGGCCACTCTCCCAGCCCTCTTTGGTGTAGTCGACCATCCGGTCGACGCCGAGCTCTTCGCAGCGCGCGTGCTTGCCTGGCGAGGCTGTGCCGTAGACCTCGGCGCCCGTGCGCTTGGCGATCTGCGTCGCCGCGATGCCGACCCCGCCGCCGGCGGAGTGCACGAGCACCCTCTCGCCGGGCTGCAGCGAGCCGAAGCCGATCAGCCCGGCCCAGGCGGTTGCGTAGTTGACGGGGATCGCCGCGCCCTGCTCGAAGCTCAGCCCGTCGGGAAGCGCGACGACGTCGCTTGCCGGAACGGCGACCTGCGAGGCGTAGCCGCCGAACTGCGTGCCGGCGAACACGCGATCGCCGGGCGTCAGCCCCTCCACCCCATCGCCGAGCTCGAGGATCGTGCCGGCAACCTCGTAGCCGACGACGCAGGGCGTCTTCGGCGCGTCCTGGTAGAGACCCATGCGCGCCATCACGTCGGCGAAGTTGATCCCGGCTGCGGCGACGTCGATGCGCACCTGGCCCGGCCCGGGTTGCGGATCGGGCTGCTCCTGCACCTCGAGCACCCCGGGCCCGCCGTGCTTGGTGATGACGACCGCGCGCATCCCCGAAGCCTACACGATCGCTTAGCGAACGCTAATCATGACGCCCGTGCTGGAAACAGGCCGACACGGGCGCCCTTCGAATGATCAATATACGCAGGTACGCAAGACCTAGGATGGAAGTGCTACGGAGGAGAAGACAGATGCCACTCGGCCGCTGGGGCATGATTGTGGTAGCGATCGTAGGCTCGTCGGCCATTGCTGGCGGCTGTGCAGGCAGCTCTGAGGGGCGCATCTCCCGCAAGGCGCTCGCAGCGAAGGCCGACGTGATCTGCTTTCACATCAAACAAGGGATAAACGCTGCCGACGCCGATTCGGATAATGGCATCAAAACGTCGGACAGGGCGGAGCTCTCGGTGTTATACGCCGCGGCCGAGCAACGCGGCTCAGACCAGATGGAAAAGCTCAAACCGGAAGCCTCAGCCGAACGGGAATGGCACAAGGCGATCGCTAAACGCCGCGCGCTCATCCCGTACCACCACCGGATCACCAAATATGCCTCGCGCGGAGAAGTCGCTCCGCTCGAAGCGACCTACAAGGCCTACAAGCTCTTGCAGTGGCAGATGGAGTTAGGCTTCAGGCACACCCGCTTCCCGTTCAAGCTCTGCGGGGACATCGGCTGAGCACCCGGCGATGCGCTCAGCCCAGGTCGACGGACCACCCGTTGACGAACCCATCCGAAGCTACGATCTCGCGCACGACCGCGTCGGGCACGGCCGCGTCGGTCGTGACGACCATCGCCGCGAGTCGCTGCCCCGTCCGGTCGCCGTCGGCCGCCCCGCCATCCGGCGTGTGCCCGACAGCCGCCGAGGAGATGTTGATCCCGTGCGCACCGAAGATCGTGCCGACGCGCCCGATCATCCCGGGCAGGTCCTCGTAGCGGAACACGGCCACGTGCGGCTCTAGCTCGATCGTCAGCCGCCGGCCCTGCACCTCGACGAGGTGCGGCTCCTGCTTCGGGCCGATGCCGGTGCCGGCGACGGCGACGCGCTCGCCGCCGGCGATCACGGTGACGCGGATCAGCTCGTTGAAGTCTTGCGCCTCGGAGACGGACTTCTCCTCGACGACGATCCCGCGCTCCTCGGCCATCGTCGGCGCGTTGACGAGGTTGACCTGCTCCTCGGTGCGCCCCTGAAGCGCGCCGCCGATCACGGCCAGCATCAACAGGCGGGTGTCGAAGTCGGCGATGCGCCCCATGAAGGCGGCCTCGATCCGCTCGACAGAGCTGCCCTCGGCCAGCGCCATCGCGAGGCGCCCGAGCTGGCCGGCGAGCGGCAGGAACGGCCCGAGCACCTCCATGTCCTCGGCGCCGACGGAGGGGATGTTCACGGCTGTGGAGACGACGCCGCCGGTCAGCGCGGCGACGATCTGCTCGGCCGACTGGTAGCCAGCGCGGTCGGTCGCCTCGGCCGTCGAGGCGCCGAGGTGCGGCGTTACGACGACGTTCGAGTAGCCGTCGAACAGCGGGTAGTCGGTCAGCGGCTCGGACGGGAAGACGTCGAGCGCGGCGCCGCCGACCTTGCCGGAGTCGAGCGCGTCCTTCAGCGCGGCGTCGTCGATCAGCCCGCCGCGCGCGACGTTGAGGATCCGCACGCCGTCGCGCATCTTCGCGAAGGCCTCCGCATTGAGCCAGCCTTCGGTCTCGGGCGTCTTCGGCAGGTGCACCGTGATGAAGTCAGCCTGCGCGTAGATCTCGTCCGAGTCGGCGGCCTTCTCGACGCCGAGCTCGCGGTAGCGCTCGGCGCTGACGAACGGGTCGAACGCGAGCACGCGCATGCCGAAGCCGCGCGCGCGCTGCGCGACGAGCTGGCCGATTCGCCCGAAGCCGACGATCCCGAGCGTCTTCTCGTACAGCTCGACGCCGGAGTACTTCGAGCGGTCCCATTTGCCTTCGAGCAGCGACTGGTGCGCCTGCGGGATGTTGCGCGCGAGCGCGAGCAGCAGCGCCATCGTGTGC
>DASZLB010000043.1:0-20085 GCA_035552575.1 Solirubrobacteraceae bacterium
CACGCCCGAGCTGATCAAGGGATCGCGCCGCCTGCGCATCGCGCGCGGCTCGGGCACCAACGTGCAGCAGGTCAACCGGCTGATCAAGCAGTTCGCTCAGATGCGGAAGATGATGCGCCAGGTGGGCAAGGGCAAGATGCCCGACATCGGCGCGCTGATGCGCAACGGGTGAGGCTCCGGCCGGGCGGTTCGCAGACCGTCTAAGCTCACCGCCAGGGCGAAGCGGCCCGAGTTCTTGTTCGCAGCAGAGAGGACACCGTGGCGGTAAGGCTGAGGCTCACGCGAGTGGGCGGCAAGAAGGACCCGATATGGCGCGTCGTCGTCGCCGACCAGCGCTCGCCGCGCGACGGCCGCGTGATCGAGACGATCGGCCACTACAACGCGCAGACCGACCCGTCGACGATCGTGCTCGACGAGGAGCGCGCCCGCAGCTGGCTCGCACGTGGCGCACAGCCGACGGACACGGTGCGCAAGCTGCTGCGCACGCAGGGCATCGAGTCGGGCGCGCGCTGACGAGCAGCGGCAGCAGCTCCCGGGCCTGAGATGAGCGACCGCGGCACACAGAGTTCCGAGCAGCCCAGCGAAGTTCCGAGGCGCCTGCTCGAGTACCTCGCCGAAGGGCTCGTCGACGAGCCCGAAGAGGTCTCCGTCGAGCAGTTCGAGGGAGACGCGGGCACGATCGTGCTCGAGCTGTCGGTTGGCCCGGAGGACTACGGCCGCGTGATCGGACGCGGCGGCAGGACCGCGCACGCGCTGCGCACGGTCGTCAAAGCCGCAGCGACCGGCGAGGGCTGCCATGTGCTCGTCGACATCGTCGATTGACCGCTCGCGACCGTCGCCGCTGAGGGCCGGCGCGTGAGCGAGGCGACGCCGGCCGCGCTGCCGGCCGGGCGCGTCGGGCGCGCGCACGGGCTCGACGGCAGCTTCTACGTGACCGGGCCCGTGCCGCGGCTGCTCGTGCTCGGCGCGAGCGTCACCGCCGGGGGCCGCGAGGCCGAGATCGTGCGGCGCGCCGGTACCGACGAGCATCCGATCGTGCGCTTGCAGGGGATCGCCGACCGCGCATCCGCGGAGGCGCTGCGCGGTGCCGTGCTGACGGTCGCGCAGGCGCAGGCGCCGCGGCTGGGCGAGGGCGAGTGGTGGGCGCACGAGCTCGCCGGCTGTGTCGTTCGCGACGGCACGCGCCGCCTCGGCGTCGTCGAGCGGATGCGCGAGCTGCCCTCCTGCGAGGTGCTCGAAGTGCGACCCGATCAGGGCGGCGCGCCGCTGCTCGTGCCGATGGTCAGAGACGCGATCCGCGAAATCGACACGGTCGCGCAGGCGATCGAGGTCAACGCCGACTTCCTCGACCTCCCCGAGCCTCCGGCGGACCGATGAAGATCGACGTCTTCACGCTGTTCCCGGAGTGGTTTCAGTGGTTCTCCGCTCAGCGCCACGTCGCCAACGTGCTCGCCTCCGGCTTTGAGCTGAACTACCTCGACTACCGCGAGCACTCGACGCTCAGCGGACGGCAGGTCGACGACACGCCGTTCGGCGGTGGCGCGGGCATGGTGCTGCGCGTCGACGTCGTCGAAGCGGCGCTGCGTGCGCGCTACGCGCTCGATCCGACCGAGCTACCGCGGCGGAGACGGGTGATCGCGCTCACGCCCGGCGGGCGTGAGCTCGACGACCGGCTCGTCGACGAGCTCGCCGCCGAGCCCGAGCTGACGCTGCTGTGCGGGCGCTACGAGGGCTTCGACGAGCGGATCGTCGAGCACTTCTGCAGCGAGACGATCTCGATCGGGCGCTACGTGCTCTCCGGCGGAGAGCTCGCCGCGATGGTTCTCTGCGACGCCGTCCTGCGCAAGCTGCCCGGCGCGCTCGGCGACGAGCGCTCGGCACACGAGGAGTCCTTCAGCGTCGCGCTGGACGGCGAGCCGGAGTACCCGCACTACACGCGCCCGGCCGAGCATCGCGGCTGGCGCGTGCCCGAGATACTGCTCTCCGGCCATCATGCGCAGATCGACCGGTGGCGGCGCGAGCGCAGCCGCGAACGCGGCGAGCGCGCACGCGCGGAGCGGGCCTCGGCGCCAGATCCGGGCGCGGCGCGCGCGCAGTGACGCGGCGCACGATGGTCGTTCGCTACCATTGCTGCCGCGTCGGCCGGGAGCCTGGCTCTCAGACCTCACCCGGTTAGCACGGCGCCACCTCTCCACCGTTATGAGCAGCGTCATCGAAACCATCGAGCGCGCGCAACTGCGCCGCGTTCCCAACTTCGCACCGGGCGATCGCGTCAAGGTGCACTTCCAGGTGATCGAGGGCACGCGCCGTCGCGTCCAGGTCTTCGAGGGCGTCGTGATCAAGCGCCAGGGCCACGGCATCCGCGAGACGTTCACCGTGCGTAAGCAGTCCTTCGGCGTCGGCGTCGAGCGGATGTTCCCGGTGCACTCGCCGAAGATCGAGCGGATCGAGCTCGCCGCACGCGGCGACGTGCGCCGCGCGAAGCTCTACTACCTGCGCGACCGCGTCGGCAAGCGTGCGCGCGTTCGCGAGCGTCGCTACGTCGGTCCGGAGGAGACCGTCGAGCCCGGCCTGCTACGCGAGCCCGTGACGGCAACCGACGCCGACGGCCTGACCGCCGAGGAGGCCGTGCTCGAGCAGGATGCGGCCACCGAGGCAGCGACGTCGGAGGGCGCCGGCGAGCAGGAGGCTGTCGCGGCACCCAAGGCCTCGGCCGAGGCGAGCGGCGACGACGCCGACATCGAGCCGGCTGCGCTTGCGCAGGACACGGCCGATGCCGCCCCGCCGGCCCCGGCCGACGACGCCTCCGCAGACGCCGGTGGTGACGAGGGGGACGTCGGCGGCAACGAGTCGGCGTGAAACGTCGCGCCAAGGGCTCTAAATCGACGGTCGCATCGATCGTCGAGCTCGTCGTGATCGTGCTCGTGGCGCTCGGGCTCGCGCTCGCGATCCAGGCCTGGATCGTCAAGCCGTACCGGATTCCGAGCGGCTCGATGGAACCGACGCTGGCAGTCGGCCAGCGCGTGCTCGTCAACCGCATCGGCAACGACTTCGGCAAACCGCACGTCGGCGAGATCGCCGTGTTCCACCCGCCCGAAGGCGCGACCGAAGAGCGCTGCGGCTCCTCCGCGCGAATCACTCCGGGCGGCGCTCCCTGCTCCGAGCCGCTGCCGAAGGAGGCGTGCGTGAACTTCATCAAGCGCGTCGTCGCCGGCCCGGGCGACACGATCAAGATCATCGAAGGCCACGTGATCCGCAACGGCAAACGTGAGTCGGACTCCTACATCAAACCGTGTCCGGGAGTCGCCGAGTGCAACTTCCCCGTGGCGATCACCGTTCCCGCCGGGCACTGGTTCATGATGGGCGACAATCGTGGCGAATCCGACGACAGCCGCTTCTGGGGACCAGTCCCCACCGGATGGATCATCGGCGGAGCTTTCGCCACCTACTGGCCTCCCGACCGGATCGGGACGCTCTAGCTCCGACGGTGAGCTCGTCACGACAGGCGCTGCCGACACGAGCGCGATCGTGAAATCTCGCAGGACAGACGGGACGGCGCGAGCGAGGCGCCGTGCGCGGCGCAACGGCAGCGGAAGGCGGCTGTTCGCGTTCGACCGCCGTCTCGGCGTGCCGCTGATCGCGGGCGCCGACGAGGCTGGCCGCGGCTGCCTCGCCGGCCCGCTCGTCGCCGCCGGCGTGCTGTTCGACTACGACGCGCTGACGACGAAGGACCTGCGCGCGCTCAGCGCGCTGAACGACTCCAAGCAGCACTCGAGCGAAGCGCGCGAGGAGCTGTTCCCGCTCGTGCTGCGCAGCGCCGCACGCGTCGTCGTCGTCTCGCGCTGCGTGCGCGGGATCGACGCGCGCGGGCTGCACAAGACGAACCTCGCCGCGCTTCGCGATGCGCTCAAAGGCGTCACGCGCGACGTGCAGGGCGAGGTGCTGTGCCTCAGCGACGGCTTTCCCGTGCGCGACTTCGGGCGCCCGCAGCGCGCGATCGTCGACGGCGATGCGACGAGCGCCGCGATCGCCGCCGCCTCGATCGTCGCGAAGGTCACGCGCGACCGTTACATGCACCACGCCGACGGCGAGCATCCCGGATGGAGCTTTGCCGAGCACGTCGGTTACTCGACGCCCGTTCATCGCGAGGCGATCTTGCGCCAAGGCGTCTCGCCGCTTCACCGCATGTCGTTCCAGTCGCTCGCTTACCAGCAGCTCGCGCTGTAGCGAGCAGCTCGCCCTGTAGCGCTTACCAGGCGCCCTCGATGTGTTCGACCGCTCGCACGCGCCCGCGCGTGTCGAGCACGACGCCGATCGCATCGAAGCGGACCGTCCGCGGCGGCGGTGGCGCCGGACGGTTCTCCGCGAGCCATGCGGCGGCGAGCCGGCGCAGCCGCACGCGCTGGCGCACGCCGAGTCCGCCCAGCGGCAGCTGGTCCTCGCGCGGGCGGCGCTGAGCGGCGCCGATCCGGCGCGTCTTGACCTCGGCGAAGACGAGCAGCGGGCCGCGCCGCGCGATCATGTCGATCTCGCCACGCGCCGTGCGCACGTTGCGTGCGAGCACGGCGAAGCCGAGCCCGCGCAGGTGGTCGGCCGCAAGTTCCTCTCCGCTGCGGCCAAGTGTGTGGCGTGCATCTGTCCGCATGCATCGAAGCTACGTCGTGCCTGAGACACGACTCAGCCGCAGCGTCGTCTCGGGCGGCGCTGTCGTAGCCTGCGGGGCGTGCAAGACGATTCCGCAGGCTCCGACGGCAACGAGCGGTCCGTCGCGAGCGAGAACTCGCCGACGCGCACCGGCGAGGGCGGCACCGGCGAACCGCCGCGTCGGCGCCGCGTCGGCGCGATCGACGGCGTCACCGAATTCATGGGGATGCGCTGGGAGGATCCGCAGACCGTTCGGCTGCAGATCCGCCCCGAGCTGATCAACGCCGGCGGCCTGCTCTCGGGCGTTGCGACGTACGCGCTCGTCGACTACTGCATGGGCTCGACGTTGTGGGTCGAGACGTCGCGCGAGGAGCAGATCGCGACGATCAACATCGCCGTCAACTACATCCAGACAGCCGTCGAGGGCGAGATCGTCTGCCGCTCGACGCTCGACCGGCGAAACAGACGGATCGCCGTGATGCGCAGCGAGGTCACGCACGAGGACGGGCGCCTGCTCGTGACTGCGATCGGCAGCTACTCGATCTTCCCGCCCAGGCGCCGAGACGGAGACGGGCGCGCCGCGCCGGCCTCCTGAATGGTGAGCGCGCTCCAGACGCCCACGGCGCTGACGATCGCCGGCTCGGACTCGGGCGGCGGCGCCGGCATTCAGGCCGATCTGAAGGCCTTCGCGCGCTGCGGCGTGCACGGGACGAGCGCGATCACGGCGATCACCGCGCAGAGCACCGTCGGGGTCGATGCGATCCATCCCGTGCCGCCGGAGATCGTCCTCGCGCAGGTGCGCAGCGTGATCGCCGACATTCGGATCGACGCCGTGAAGGTCGGAATGCTCGGAACCGTCGCCGGCACGCTCGCCGTCGCGCAGGCGCTCGACGAGCTGCCGGCAGGAACGCCTGTCGTGGTCGACCCCGTGATGGTCGCCGAGTCCGGTGCGCGCCTGCTCGACGAGGACGCCCAGCGGGCGCTGATCGAGCAGATCCTGCCGCGCGCGGGCGTGCTCACGCCGAACCTGGCAGAGGCGCGCGTGCTCGCCGCGCGCTCGACGGTGCCGGGCGAGGGCGACGCCACCGAGGCCGAAGCGCTCGCGCGAGCGCTGCTCGAGCTCGGCCCGCGCGCCGTCGTCGTCACGGGCGGGCACCGCGAGCACGCTGTCGACCTGTTCCTCGACGACGGTGGCGCCGGGCCGGTCGAGATCCCCGGCAAGCGCTATCGCGACGGCGCCGCGCACGGCTCCGGCTGCACGCATTCCTCGTTGCTCGCGGCGCAGCTCGCGCTCGGGCACGCGCCGCTTCGGGCCGCGCGCGTCGCGCGCGCGCTCGCCGGCGCGGCCGTCAGGGACGGCCTGCGCGACGTCGGCGCCGGCGCGGGTCCCGTCGACGTGCTCGGCCTCGCGCGGATTCGCGCAGATGCCGAGCGCGAGCCCGACCGCTAGGCGGCCCGGCGATTCGCGTGCGCCTGTTTGCCATAATCCGGACACGATGAAGCTCTTGCGGATGAAGCCTGGACACGGTGAGATCCTGCTTGCGGAGGGCGACGTCGAGGTGCACGAGGAGGAGCAGCGGCTGATCGAGGCGTTCCGCCATGAGCTCGACGCCGGGATGTGGGCCGCAGTGCCCAGCGAGCACACCGACGGCCGCCGCCGCGCGGAGCTCGTCAAGCGCTTCAGCGACGTGCCGCGCGATGCCGAGCGCGTGATCTTCTTCCCGCGCGCCGCAGGCGGCGCGCCACGCACGGCCCGCTGAGAGTCGATGCTGCTTGCACTCGGCACCGCGGCGGTCGTGCTCGTGGTGCTGTTGTGGGAGCTCGCTCGGCCACGCGCTCTGCCGGCGCTCGTCCGCCTGCGGGCACGGCTGCAACTGCGCTCGCGCGAAGCCGCGCAGATCGGCTACGACCCCGGGCGCGAGCGGCGCGCCGAGCAGCGCGCGCGAGAGCTGCTGCGCTCGTGCGTCGATCGCGAGGACTGGGCGATGTATCGCGACCTCGGCTTCCTGCGCGTGTGGGGCGGGCTCGGCGAGCGAGCGCATGCCGCCGGAGCGTCCTACGCCTACTTGATCTACCCGCACCGGCCGCTCGTCGCCTACGTGCCGCAAACCGGCGCGCTGCTGAACGAGTACTGCGTCGCCTTCCCCGATCACACGCGTCCATACGGCAGCGCGCGGCTGCCCGACTCCGACGACGTGCTCGCAAAGTGGATGGCGCTGCACGCCGACGAGCGGCGGCTGATCGAAGAGGCGAACATGCATCTGCCCGGCCGGCAGATCGATCCTGAGCGCGTGCGGCGCGACCTCGTGCGCCTGTCGCGCTGGGAGCGCGAGAGAAGCGACGGCGCAACAGATATCGTGCGCGCCGCGTGAGCACCGAGGCGACCTTCGACGTAAGACACCGCAGCCGCGCCCTGACCGAGGGCCCGGAGCGTGCCGCCGCGCGCTCCTACCTGCACGGGATCGGCTACTCCGCCGAGGATCTCTCAAAGCCGATCGTCGGCGTCGCGCACTCGTGGATCGAGACGATGCCGTGCAACTTCAACAACCGCGTGCTCGCGGCGAAGGTCAAGGAGGGCATCCGTGCCGCCGGCGGCACGCCGATGGAGCTGAACACGATCGCGATCTCAGACGGGATCACGATGGGGACGGCCGGCATGCGCGCGTCGCTCGTCTCGCGCGAGATCATCGCCGACTCGATCGAGCTCGTCGCGAGCGCGCACGCGTTCGATGCGATCGTGACGATCTCTGGCTGCGACAAGACGATCCCCGGCACCGTGATGGCGCTCGCGCGCCTGAACATCCCCGGGCTGATGCTCTACGGCGGCTCGATCAAGCCGGGGCACTTCCAAGGCGCCGAGGTGACGATCCAGCAGGTCTTCGAGGCCGTCGGGCAGTTCGCCTCGGGCAAGATCACAGAAGACGAACTTCACGAGCTCGAGGAGGCCGCCTCGCCGGGTGCCGGCGCCTGCGGCGGGCAGTTCACCGCGAACACGATGGCGATGGCCTTCGAGGCGCTCGGCATCTCGCCGGCCGGCTCGGCGATGGTGCCGGCCGAGGACGGTCGCAAGATCGACGTCGCGAAACAGTGCGGCGAACTGGTGATGGACGTCCTGCGGCGCGGCCAGCGCCCGAGCGACGTGATCACCAAGCCCGCGCTGCAGAACGCGATCGCCGCCGTCGCGACGAGCGGTGGCTCGACCAACGGCGTGTTGCACCTGCTGGCCGTAGCGCACGAAATGGGCGTGCCACTGACGATCGACGAGTTCGAGGAGATCTCCGAGCGCACCCCGCTGCTGTGCGATCTGCAGCCGGGCGGGCAGTACGTCGCGACGGAGCTCTACGAAGCCGGCGGCGTGCCGCTCGTGCTCAAGCGGCTGAAGGATGCAGGCATCCTCAACGCCGATGCGCAGACCGTCACCGGCAAGACGATCGGCGAGCACGCCGCGGAGGCGCAGGAGACCGACGGCCAGCAGGTCGTGCGCGGCCTCGAAAACCCGCTGAAACCGACCGGCGGCTTCGCGATCCTACGCGGCAACGTCGCGCCGGACGGCTGCGTCGTCAAGCTCTCAGGGCACGAGCGGCGCAAACACACCGGCCCCGCGCGCGTGTTCGACGGCGAGGAGGCGGCGATGAAGGCCGTGCTCGCGCACGAGATCCAAGCCGGCGACGTAGTCGTGATCCGCGCCGAGGGACCCGCCGGCGGCCCCGGCATGCGCGAGATGCTCGCCGTCACCGCCGCGATCGTCGGCGAGGGGCTCGGCGAGGAGGTCGCGCTGATCACCGACGGGCGCTTCTCCGGCGCGACGCACGGCTTCATGGTCGCCCACGTCGCGCCCGAGGCGGTGCGCGGCGGGCCGATCGCGGCGCTCGAGACCGGTGACGAGGTGACCGTCGACGTCGACGCCGGACGCCTCGACGTCGCGCTCAGCGACGAGCAGATCGCCTCGCGTGTAGCCGCCTACGTGCAGCCACCGCGCGCCGACGAACACATCGACGTCGCGATCCGCAAGTACGCCAAGCTCGTCGGTAGCGCCTCCAAAGGCGCCGTGGCTGTCTAGCACCCGCCTGGCGAGCCTGAGGCGCCGGCCCGCGCCCCTGGCCTACTCCGCGAGGAAGTCCTCCAGCAGCGCGTTGAACTCCTGCGGGCGCTCGAGCATCGACATGTGGCCGGTGTCCTCGAAGACGACTTTGCGCGAGTCCGGGATCAGCTCGGCGAACACGTCCGCGTCGCGCACCGTTATCAGCCGGTCGCGCTCGCCCCAGACGATCAGCGTCGGACAGGCGATCTCGCTCAGCCGCTCGCGGATCTCGTAGTCGATCACGGCCTCCAGCCCTTGGATGAACCCCGGCTTGCCCGCGCCGCGCACCTGCTCGGCCGCAAGCGCGGCAGGCAGCCTCGACGGATGGCGGATCACGACGCCGAGCGCCGCGTCGCGCAGGCGTGCGCGGCGCATCGTCGTATCCGACCCCGACGCGGCCCACGCCGCCGAGGCCATCAGGATCCGCTCGAGGCGACGCAGCACCGGCACGGCCTGTGCCGAGCCGCGTGGTGCGTGTGTCGAGATGCCCGCCGCCGAGACGAGCACGAGCCGCTCGACGCGTTGCGGGAAGGCAATCGCGAGCTCCGCGCCGACGAAGCCGCCCATCGAGTTGCCGACGACCGCCGCGGCGTCGACGCCGAGCTGATCGAGCAGGCCGTCGAGCATCCGCGCGTAGCCCGAGATCGAGATCGTCTCGCGCGGCATCGGCGAGTGCCCGAAGCCCGGCAGGTCGAGCGTGATCACGCGGTGCCGTGCGGCGAAGGCCGGCAACTGCTCGAGCCAGTTCGGCCACGAGCCCGAGAGCCCGTGCACGAAGACGAGTGGCTTTGCCTCCGTGTCGCCATTCTCCGGCCCGAGCTCGACCGTGTTGACGGGCGTGCCGTCGAGGATCCGCCAGCGCTGGTGCGTGCGCCAGTCGACGTCCTGCCAGCGGGTGCGCGCGGCCGGCTCGAACATCTAGCAGGCGCGCTTCTGCGTATAACGGTGCAGGCCGATGAGCGATACCGCGATCACAGGCGTGAATCTAGCGCGAGCATCCCAGGCAGGGCGCACGCCCCGTCGCGGCGAAGTACGCCTCGGCATGGTCAGCGACGTTCACGGGGGCAGGTCACGACAGCACGCACGCACGCCCGCTGCCGACTCGCCGCGTGCCGAGTCGCTCTCGCGCGCCCAACCGGCGCTGCAGGGTGCGTGGCGCGAGGCGATCGGGCTGCTGATGGAAGACCTCGTGCTGCGCGACGCCGCCGAGCGCACACGGCGCGCGTACGGCGTCGATCTCGAGCAGTTCGCGCAGTGGGCCGCGGCTCAGGGCCACACGCCGCGCGAGATCGGCCCGAAGGCCGTGCGCCGCTACATCGCGCATCTCTCAAAGCTCGGCGCCGCGCCGAGCACGAGCGCGCGCAAGCTCGCCGCGCTGCGCGCGCTTTTCTCGAGCCAGCGCGAGCACGGCGAGATCGCTGAGAACCCGGCCGACCTCGTCTCGACGCCGCGGCGCGCGTCACACCTGCCGCGCGTGCTCAGCGCGCGCGAGGCCGCCGGCCTGCTCGACGGCATCCCCGCCGGCGGGCCGCTCGAGCTGCGCGACCGCGCGATGTTCGAGCTTGCTTACGCCTGCGGGCTGCGCGCCGAGGAGCTCGTGAGCCTGCGCGAGGTCGACATCGACTACGACGGCGAGCAGCTGCGCGTCGAGGGCAAGGGGCGAAAGACGCGATTCGTTCCCGTGGGCGAGCCCGCGCTCAAGGCGCTGCGCGCTTACCTCGAACCCGAAAACGGCCGCCAGGGTCGCCCGGCGCTGACGAACCCGAGCGCTCCGTCGGACGCGGTCTTCCTCTCCAAGACGGGCCGTCGACTGGGCACGAGCGACGTCAGGCGACGCCTGCGCGTGTGGACGGCTCGCGCCGGCGCGGTGTCCGAACGCGCGGGCGGGGTCATCTCGCCGCATACGCTGCGCCACAGCTTCGCGACGCATCTGCTCGACGGCGGTGCGGACCTGCGCACCATCCAGGAGCTGCTCGGGCACGCCAGTGTGTCGAGCACCCAGATTTACACTCGGGTAGAGTCCGCCCGACTAAGAAGCGCCTACGCGCGCAGCCACCCTCGGGCCTGAGACAAGGGGAACACCCTGGAGACCAATGTCAAACCGATCGAGCTGCGGGAACTGTGGCGACGCTACAAGACCGATGGCGACAGCAAAGTTCGCGAGCGTCTCGTTGTCGCCTACTCGCCGCTGGTCAAGTACGTAGCCGGGCGCACCGCCGCCGGGCTGCCGCCGCATGTCGAGGAGGCCGACTTGATCTCCTACGGCCTAGTAGGTCTGATCAGTGCCATAGAGCGTTTCGACTTGTCCCGCGACATCAAGTTCGAGACCTACGCGATCATGCGGATCAAGGGCGCGATCATCGACGAGCTGCGCTCGATGGACTGGGTACCGCGCAGCGTTCGTGCGCGTGCGCGTGAGGTCGAGCGCGCCAACGCAAAGCTCGAGAACAAACTGCAGCGTGCGCCGACCGACCAGGAGATCGCCGACGAGATCGGGATCACCGTCGAGGAACTGAACGAATCGCTGCTCGCGATCTCGCACTCCTCGATGGTCGCGCTCGACGAGCTGTGGAGCGTGTCCGACTCGAGCGGCGATCAGGTCTCGCTGATGGACACGATCGAGGACCCCAACGCCCCCGATCCGGCCCGCTCGCTCGACGTCGGCGACCTGAAGGACCGGATCGCCGACTCGATCGCGAAGCTGCCCGAGCGCGAGAAGCTCGTGATCGCGCTCTACTACTACGAGAACCTGACCCTGCGCGAGATCGGCGAGGTGCTCGGCGTGACCGAGTCGCGCGTCTCGCAGATGCACACGAAGGCCGTCCTGCGCTTGCGCTCGCGGATGCAGGAGGAGTCGTTCGACGACTGATGCGATTCCGCGGCGGCTCGATCGCGGGAGCGCTGATCCTCTTGCTCGCGCTCGCCGGATGCGGAAGCAGCAGCAACTCGTCCTCGAGCGCGACGAGCGCAGTCCCCGCGACCGGGATCACGAAGGCCGACTTCGTCAAGCGTGCCAATGCGATCTGCGTGAAGGGCAACGCCGAGAGCAAGGCCGCCGCCGCGAAGCTCGGCGCGAATCCCTCCGAAGCGCAGATCGTGACGTTCGTGCGCTCGACCGAAGTTCCCGCCGTGCAGGCCCAAATCGACGCGATCAGGGCGCTCGGCGCGCCACCCGGGGATGCGGCCAAGATCGCCGAAATGCTCAGGCTCGCCGAACATGCGGTCAAGGAGGTCAAGGTCCAGCCAACCGTCATCTCCAGCGGCGTCGACGTGTTCGCCGGCTTCGCGCATATCGCTCACCCGTACGGCCTGACATCGTGCGCTCCCAAGAGCTGAGCCTCCGGCGAGCCGCTACGCTGCTCTGCTGATGAGCACGCGGACGATCGTCACCTCCCAGCCCGATGTCGCTTGCGACGTCTGCGAGCGACGCCTGCTGCGCGGCGAGCAACCGGACATCTTCCTCGCCGCCGGGCAGCCACGCACCGTCTGCGAGCTGTGCGCCCCGCGCGCCGCCCACCAAGGCTGGAAGCGCGACTCCGAGCAGCACGCGCTCGGTCCCGCGCCGCTTCGCGCCGGCCGTGGCCGCAGCCTGCTCGGGCGCCTTCGCCAGTCGCGCCGCAGCGGCGCCGAGGCGCCTTCTCGCAGTGCCGCAGCCGGCTCCTACGAGCAAGACATCGCGACGTATGACTTCCTCGACCGCGACGCCGTCGTCTCCGACCCCGGCGCGCAGGAGTCGCCCGCGCACGCCGGCGAGCCGCTGCTTGCGCCGCCCGTCGGCGACGGGCCGTTGCAGCTCGCAGTCGACGCGTTCAACGCCGGCGAGTATCCGCGCCGCGTCGCGAGCCTGACGCGCTCGCTCGGTGCCCCCGAGGTCACCGTCAGGCCCGGCGAGGCTGTCGCCAGCTCCGTCGTGATCGTGCTCGCGTGGGAGCTCTGCTGGTACACCTACGAGGTCGACCTCGACGATCTGCAGGGAACCGCCGCACGTTCGCTCGCGCAGGGCACGGAGCTGTCCGAGCTCGGTCCCGAGGATCGCCTCGCGAACGGATTCGCCGACGAGCGCGGCGCGCTCGCGCTGCGTTAGCCGGCCGCTTTGCAAGCCGGCGCGCTCGCCGGCTCAGCGTGCCGCAGAGATACACGACGCGTTGCAAACTTGATTATCGGAAGACGGGGAGTAACATCGCCACCAAGATGATCTACTCCGTCGTCCCCAAGCCACTCGCAGACGAGCTGTATCCGAAGCTCGTCGAGTACTACGAGCACGACGACAACGTCACCGTGATCGTCGACCGCCGCGAGTTCGACCGGCGCGCCCGTCGAGGCAGCGCCGGGACGCCTGTTGCCGAAGAGATCAAGCAGCGGCGCGTGATCCGCGACCGCCGTCGCGCCCGCGTCGCCGGCGACCTGCCGCCGCTCGCGCAAGCAACCGCCTAGCCGCGCTGCATACTTCTCGCCGATGAAGGTCGTCGTTCACGTCGACGGTGGCGCTCGTGGCAACCCAGGACCGGCAGCCGCCGCCTGCGTGATCTCGGCGCCAGACGGGCAGACGCTCGCCGAGCACGCGCAGCTGCTCGGGCACACGACGAACAACGTCGCCGAGTATCGCGCGCTGCTGCTCGGGCTCGAGCACGCGCGTGAGCTCGGCGCCGACGAGATCGATCTGATCGGCGACTCCGAGCTGATCGCCAAGCAGGTGCTCGGCCAGTACAAGGTCAAGAACGCCGCGATGAAGCCGCTCCACAGCGAAGCTATCGCCGCTCTCGCCCAGTTCGCCAAATGGTCGATCCGCACCGTGCCCCGCGCCCAGAACGCCGACGCCGATGCGCTCGTCAACGCTGCGCTCGACCAGCAGCGCGCCGCAAGCCGTCTTTAGACGGACTGCGCCGGCTATGACCAAGCGACGCAAGGACGCAGGGAACGTGGCGTGCTCTGCACGCGAGTGACCGAGGACGCCGCCTCGCGCCGGCAGAGTCAGCGCAGCGGCTTGGCCGAGCGCGCTATTGCGAGCATCTGTTCGTTCGAGAGATCCTCGAGCAGCGTGTTCGTCAGCCAGTAGACCATGTGGCCCTGACGCCACGCGATCACGTGGATGTGACTGCCGTCCGTGAACAGCATGTACGTCGTGTGGCCGATTTTCCGCTGTTCGTTGGGGTGTGCGATGACGGGCGGTTTCTTCCAGTCCGTGCCCTCGAAGTCGTAGTAGCCGCCCAGTGCGTTCGCCTGCCATACCGCGACGTACGCATGACGCAAGCGGTTGCCCTGGTCGCGCAGGTCATACGCGCGCGCCGGCTGCTCCGTGCTCGACGCCGTCTGCAGCGACGGATAGAGCACGCGCAGCGGCATGTTGATCGTGCCCTTCGCGATTTCCGCCTCGCCCGACGAGCCCGAGGACGACAGGCCGAGCGATGCCGCCGACGGCGCCGAGGAGCGATGCGCGTGGCTGTGTGAGTGGTGGCGGCCGTGGCTGCTCGGGTGCGGAGCCGCCGGTTTCGGTTTCGCGACGTGTTCGTCGCCGTTGAGGAAGTCCTCGAGCGTCGCTTTCTCGAGCTCCGGCGTGCTCGTCACGTAGGAGCCGCCCTTCAGCGCGAAGTTCGTGCTCGTCGCGCGGAACTTGACCTGGCGCAGTGGCTTGCCCTGGGAGAAGCCGATCAGCTTCGCCAGTTCGATCACGCGATCCGCCGAGGAGCTGAAGCCGGCCGTGACGATTGCCCTCCCGACGACGTGCGCGACGTGTTCGAGCTGCCCGAGCAGGTCGCTCGAGGAGACCTGCTCGCGCAGCGCGCGCAGGAAGTCCTGCTGGCGCGCGACGCGGACGAAGTCCGAGTCGCCGTGGCGGTAGCGCACGTAGCTGAGCGCGTTGTTGTAACAGAGCTTCTGATAGCCCGGCTGCAGGTTGATTTCCGAGTACGCTTCGCCGCCTTCGCCGTTGATGTGCAGGTAGCGGTGGTCGACGTTGACGTACACGCAGCCGAGCGTGTCGACGATCTTGATGAAGCTCGAGAAGTTGACGTCGACGATCCCGTTGATCGTCAACCCCGGGAAGACTTCCTTCTCGATCGTTTCCGCCGCGAGTTCCATCGAGCCTTTGACGCCGCCGAGCTGCGCGCCGTACGTGTACGCCGCGTTGACCTTTTCCTGCGGGTAGTACTCGCCTTTGGAGCTTTTGATGTTGACCAGCAGATCGCGCGGGATCGACAGCACCGACGTCTGCCCTTGGTTCGGGTCGAAGCGCACCAGCAGGATCGTGTCGCTGTGCGGCGGGTCCGTGCGGTCGAGCGCGTCCTTCGATTTCGCGCGGCGGTCAGAGCCGAGCACGAGGTAGGTCTGCGGGCCACCTTCGTACGATCGAATAATCGACTTCGGCACCGGAACTTTGTTTTTGAAGACGACTTCGCCGAAGTGCTTCACTTCGTTCAGCGCGATCGTCGCGGTCGCGCCGCCGGCGAGTGCGGCGATCAGCACCGCCGCGACGAGGAAGCGCTTCCACATGCCCCATGCCAGCGACGGCACGTGCTCATTCATCGGATGTCACCAGGGAACGGCTCATAGCTGTTCGAGAGCGCGCCAGACCCCCCGGCAAAGGCGCGCGTCGGCGTAGCGTAGCGGCCGCTTCGGCGTGCGCGCGCCGCATCGCGAGGTACGCTCGAAATCGTGCTGAGTGCCAGAAACCGCGAGCTGCTGGGCCTCGTGCCCTCGGCGCTGCTCGTCGTCGGCGGGTTCACCGCGATCTTCATCCAGGCCGAAGACCTCGCGCCGCGCGCCGCGACGAACCTGACGCTGAACCACGCCTCGAGCGTCTCGCTGACCTACGGCGCGCTGTTCCTCGCGCTGTGCCTCGCCGCGCATCTCGTGATCCGTTTCGCGCTGCCGCACGCCGACCCGTACTTGTTCCCGCTCGCCGCCGTGCTCGCGAGCGTCGGCATCGTGATGGTCTACCGGATCGACCCCGTGCTCGCGCGCCAGCAGGCGCAGTGGATGGTCGTCGGACTCGTGCTGTTCGCCGCGACGATCCTCGCGCTGCGCAAGGGCGGCGTCGGCGTGCTCGAGCGCTACCGCTACACGATCGCCGCCGTCGGCATCGGCATGACGATCCTGCCGCGCCTGCCCGGGATCGGCGCGCAGGTCAACGGCGCCTACCTCGACATCCACGTCGGCAGCGTCTCCTTCCAGCCCTCCGAGCTCGCGAAGATCGCGATCGTCATCTTCCTCGCGAGCTACCTGCGCGACAACCGCCAGCTGCTCGTCACCGCCGGGCGGCGCGTGCTCGGCCTGACGATCCCGCCGATGAAGCAGTTCGGGCCGATGCTGATCATCTGGGGCGCCGCGATGGGAACGCTGCTCTTGACGCGCGAGCTCGGCACCTCGCTGATGTTCTACGGCGCCTTCCTCGCGCTGCTGTACGTCGCGACCGGGCGCTTCTCCTTCCCGTTCCTCGGCCTGCTGCTGTTCGCGCTCGGCGCCTGGTTCGTCACTGGACACGTAAGCCACGTGCACTCGCGCGTGCTCGCCTGGGAACACCCCTTCGACCCGGCGCTCTACAACAAGCCGTTCGGAGGTAGCTACCAGCTCGCGCAGTCGCTCTTCGCGCAGGCCGACGGCGGCCTGCTTGGCACCGGCTTCGACCAGTCGCTCTTGCGCCTGCCGCACGGCGGCGGCCCGATCCTGCCCGTGCCCGAAAGCGACACGATCTATGCCGTCATCACGAATGAGCTCGGCCTCGCCGGCGCGGCCGGGCTGCTGCTCGTCTACCTGCTGTTCGTCGCGCGCGGCCTGAAGACCGCCGCGCTCGCGCGCGACTCCTTCTCGAAGCTGCTCGCGACCGGCCTCTCCTTCGTCGTCGCGATGCAGGTCTTCGTGATCGTCGGCGGCGTCACGCGCGTGATCCCGCTGACCGGCGTGACGCTGCCGTTCGTCGCCTACGGCGGGTCGTCGGTCGTGATGAACTTCGTCCTGCTCGCGCTGCTGCTCGTCGTCTCCGATCGAGCCCGCCGCCCGTACGAGCGGCGCAGGCGCTCCTGAGGTCCGCGGCTGCAGGCGCGCCGGCTGCAGCGCTCGCGCCACGCGCAGGGGTCGCGCTGGCCCCGTCGAAGAACTCCGCGCAGATGGAGACCTCGACGATTGCCCGCGTCAAGCCGCGCCTGCTCGTGCACGCGTCCGTGCGGCCCGCGCAGCAGCGCTACAGCGGCATGCCGCTGCCACAGCCCGGCGCCGAGCGGATCTGCTCGCCCGCCGGACTGACCCGCCGGCCGTGGCTGCAGCGCCTGCGCCGCGCCCTCGCCGAGGATCTGTTCGTCTTGCACTACCAGCCGATCGTCGCGCTCGCCGACGGCCGCGTCGCACATCGCGAGGCGCTGCTGCGCCTCGCCGACGAGCCCGGCGGCGCCGTGATCGGCCCCGCAAGCTTCCTTCCCGCGGCCGAGCGAACCGGCTTGATCCGCGAGATCGACAGGACCGTCATCGAGAAGGTCGCGGCTCGGCTGGGAGGCGACCGCGACCTCTCCGGTGGCGGCATCGCCGTGAACCTCTCCGCGCTGTCCGTCGTCGATCGCGACATGCTCGCGTTCATCGCCCGCGCGCTCGAGCGCCACAGCGCCGATCCGGGCCGTCTCGTGATCGAGGTGACCGAGACCGCCTCGATCTCCGACATGCCGCGAGCACGCGCGTTCTGCGTCGGCGTGCACGAGCTCGGCTGCTCCGTTGCGCTCGACGACTTCGGCGCCGGCTTCGGCTCCTTCCACTACCTCAAGCACCTGCCGTTCCGCTACCTGAAGATCGACGGCGCCTTCATCCGCGGGCTGCCGAGCTCCGCGCACGACCAGCTCGTCGTCAGGGCGCTCGTCGGCATCGTGCGCGAGATGGGCCAGCAGACGATCGCCGAGTTCGTCGGCGATCGCGAGACGCTCGAGCTCTTGCGCGAGTACGGCGTCGACTACGCGCAGGGGTTCGAGATCGGGCGGCCCGCGCCGTTGCCGGAGCCCGCCTAGCGCGGCTGTGGGAACTGCGCACGCATTGCTGCGTCCCACAGGCGATCTGGCATCAGGCGGCGGATTGCGATCGTCACCTTCGCCGACGGCGTGATCTTGATCCGTGCCGGCGGGTGGCTGCGCCCAAGCGCGCGCTCGATCGTCTTCGCGACGCGATCCGGGCCGCCACCGAGCAGGCGCATCGGGCCTTCGTAGGCGCCTTTCGTGACGGCGCCGACGGTCGCGTTGAACGTCGCGTACGGATCGTCGCCGGCGAGCTCGACGTCGGCGATGCTCGCCGTCGCCGTCTCGCCGAACTCCGTCGTGATCAGGCCCGGCTCGAGCAGGATCACGTCGATCCCGAAGCCCGCCAGCTCGTAGCGCATCGCGTCAGAGATCGCCTCGAGCGCGTGCTTCGTAGCGTGGTAGTGCCCACCGCCTGGAAACGACAGCTTGCCGCCCATCGAGCCGACGTTGACGATCTTGCCCCAGCGCTGCGCGCGCATCTTCGGCAGCACGAGCTGCGTCAGACGCACGAGCCCGAACACGTTCGTCTCGAACTGGCGCCGGACCGCGTCGAGCGGCACCGTCTCGATCGCGCCGCTCTGGCTGTAGCCGGCGTTGTTGATCAGCACGCCGATCGCGCCCTCGGCCTGCTCGACCTGCGCGACCGCCGCGGCCATCGACTGCTCGTCGGTCACGTCTAGCGCGAGCGTCTCGCAGCCGGCCTCGGCGAGCTCCGTGAGCGTCTCTGGCCGGCGCGCCGTCGCGTAGATCTTCCAGCCGGCCCCTGCGAGGCGAAGCGCCGTCGCACGGCCGATGCCCGACGAGCACCCCGTGATCAGCGCGGCCTTCGAGGGTTCGGACATCTGGGAAGCATATGGCCTTGCTCGCGCGCGGCGAGACGAGCAGAGGGGGCGCCAGAGCAGCGACACCTGCTCGATCTGTCGCTCGCCGCGCCGCGCGAGGCGTCCGTCCTCTAGGCTCACGAGCCATGCGCGCAGTCACCTTCCAGGCGCCCGGCGAAGTTCGCGTCGACGACGTCGCCGAGCCGGAGCTGCTCGACTCGAAAGACGCGATCGTCCGCATCGAAGCCAGCGGCGTGTGCGGCTCCGATCTGCACATCTACCACGGCCGCGTGAAGATCGAACCGGGCTTCACGATCGGGCACGAGTACGTCGGCACCGTGACCGCAGTCGGCGACGAGGTCCGCGACGTCAGCGCCGGCGATCGCGTGCTCGGCTGCTTCCAGACCGCCTGCGGGCACTGCTTCTTCTGCCGCCGCGGGCTGTTTCACAAGTGCGACAGCTCGCGCACGTTCGGTCATGGCGCGGCGCTCGGCGCGCTGCAGGGCACGCAGGCCGACCAGGCGCTCGTGCCGAATGCCGACCTCGTGTTGCGCAAGGTCCCAGAGGGGATGAGCGACGACGTCGCGCTGTTCGCCGGCGATGTGATGGGCACCGGCTACCACGCCGCCGTCGAGAGCGGGCTGCAGCCCGGCGACAGCGCCGCCGTGCTCGGGCTCGGTCCCGTCGGGCTATGCGCCGTGCAGGCCGCGCTCGCCGTCGGCGCCGCGCACGTGATCGCGATCGACACCGTGCCCGAGCGGCTCGCGATGGCCGCGTCGTTCGGTGCGCAGGCCGTCCACCTGACCGAGGAGGACCCGCGTGCGGCCGTGCGCGAGGCGACCGAGGGTCGCGGCGTCGACGCCTGCATCGACGCCGTCGGCGATCCGCGCGCGCTCGAGCTCGCGATCCGCTTGACGCGCAAGTGCGGCACGATCCAGACGATCGGCGTCTACGCCGAGCGCTGCGAGGTGCACATGGGCCTGTTCTGGATCAAGGCGCTGAAGATGTGCTCCGGGCACGCCAACGTGATCGGGCACGTCGACCAGGTGCTCGAGCTGATGTCGAGCGGGCGGCTCGATCCAAACCCGCTCGTCACGCACCACATGGCCCTCGAAGAAGCCCCTGAGGCGTACGCTCTGTACGACCGTCGCGAGGCGCTTAAGATCGTCCTCAAACCGTAGAGACGCCCACAAGGAGCCGCCATGACCGCCGCCGCCGACACAGCCACCGAACCGCCCGAGGCGCTCGGCGCCGCCGCGCGCGAGTTCCTCGCCCGCCCGCAGCAGCTGCTGATCGGCGATGAGCGTCTCGACGCCGCCGACGGGGCGACGTTCGCGACGCTCGACCCCTCCAGCGGCCGTGAGATCGCGCGCGTCGCGCAGGCGGGCGCCGAGGATGTCGAGCGCGCCGTCCGCGCCGCCCGCGAGGCGCTCGAGAACGGCCCGTGGGGGAGCATGGCCGCGACCGGCCGCGAGCAGCTGATGCACGCGCTCGCGCAGGCGATCGAAGACCACGACCAGGAACTCGCCGAGCTCGAGTCGCTCGACAA
>DASZLB010000044.1:0-5540 GCA_035552575.1 Solirubrobacteraceae bacterium
GAGCGTCTGGGGCTCCTCGCGTCCGGTGCCGAAGCGCAGCGTCAAGACGGTGCGCTCGGTTTCGGGCAGCGACTCGATCGCGCGGTGCACGATCCGCTCGCGCTCGTTGTCCCATGCGGTCTCCTCGGGCGCCTCGGCGTCTGAGGGGAGCAGGTCACCGAGCGCTGTGTCGCCGTCTTCGCCGATCTGCTGGTCGAGCGAGACGAGCGCGGCGCGCTGGTGGCGCACCTCCTCGACCTGCTCGATCGGCAAGCCGGTCTCCTCGGCGAGCTCCTCGATCGTCGGCTCGCGACCGAGCCTGACGGACAGCTCACGCTCGACGCGGCCGACCTTGCGCGAACGCTGAGCGACGTGGACGGGCAGGCGGATCGTGCGTCCCGAGTTCTCGAGGCCGCGCTGGATCGCCTGGCGGATCCACAGGGTTGCGTATGTCGAGAACCTGAAGCCCTTGCGCCAGTCGAACTTCTCGCTCGCGCGAATCAGGCCGAGCATGCCCTCTTGGACGAGGTCGCCGAGCGGCAGGCCCTGGTTCTGGTAGCGCCGCGCGTTTGAGGCGACGAGGCGCAGGTTGGAGTTGACGAGCAGTTCCTTGGCGTGCAGGTCGCCGCGCTCGATGCGCTGTGCCAGGTCGATCTCCTGGGCCGGCGTGAGCAGCGGGTAGCGGCGCGAGTGAGCCAGCAGCTGGTCGACTGCCTCGGGGATGAATGTGTCGGGCGTGCTCAGGTCGAGCTTCTCGATCGGGCTGTCGAGCCGGTCGGGGGCAGCGGCCGTCGCACCGTCTGTGACGGTCTCGGTCTCGCGCTCCGCGTTCTCGGCGGAGGCGGGCGGGTCCATCGTGGGGGCTGAACTTGCTGGGGAATCTGACATTTCTGAACCTTCTAATCCGATGCTTGGAGTCGGAATTCTACACCGCGATAGTTGCGTTGTCAATTATATTTCGGACGGCGCGCGATACGGGGCTTTCGTTCGACGCGCCCTATGCGACTACCTGCCCGCAAAGGCCGAAAGTATGCGGCGTTATCGCTATGTAAACCCGCCTGAGGGGCAAAGCGCTCGGTGCCGTGAAGGCTGCCGGACTTTGTGCTTAAGCGCCTATCGGCACATACGCTCGGCGGCTGAATTGGTTGCACGAGACTCGGCGAACGGGCCATCGGTGGGCGTTTGGGCCGATCTATGGGGCGCTGAGCCGTCGGCTCGATTCAGGCGCGGTCTACGCCGCGAGTGCGAGGAACGCAGCGTGGCGGCGGGGAAGGTTCGCGCGGCGTTTGCGTCTGAAGGTCCAAGCAGCGATTCGACCGAGCAAACAGGAGGCAACATGACCCGACCACTAGCCCTCGCGGCGAGCGCGACCGTCGCCGCGGCGCTGCTCGCCGGCTGCGGCTCGAGCGGCGGCTCGAGCAGCAGCTCGACGGCCGCATCGACGCCGAGCACGCCGGCACAGACGCAACGCACTGCAGCGTCGACGAGCACTGCCGCGGCGGCGCAGACACAGGGCGTCGCGGTGGCGACTAAGCACAGCAAGCTCGGCACGATCCTCGCGGCGGGGCCGAAGCACCTGACGGTCTACCTGTTCGAGGCCGACAAGGGCACGAGCTCGGCGTGCAGCGGCGCGTGCGCGAAAGCGTGGCCGCCGGTGACGACGGCAGGTCAGCCGACGGTCTCGGGCAGCGCCGTCAGCGCCGATCTCGGTACGACGATGCGCTCAGACGGCACGAAGCAGGTCACATACAAGGGCCATCCGCTGTACTTCTTCGAGAAGGACGGCGATTCGGGCGACGCCTACGGACAGGGCTCGAAGGCATTCGGCGCCGGCTGGTACGTGCTGAAGGCGAACGGCAGCAAGGTCGACGACGACGCCGGCTCGGCCGACGAGGGCGCGAAGAAGTCCTGACGGCGCGAAAGCTCTCCGGGCCGGATTGCGAGACGGCGCCGGCCCGGGAGGGGACGAGGAGGAGGAACGCACCGCGGAGGGCGGCCGCATCTGGCAGCGGCCGCTCTCCCGGGGCGCCTCGTCGTCGGGCGAGGCTCAGGTGACGGCTGCGCCGTTGGCGCTGAGCACGACCTCGATGTTGCCGCGCGTGGCGTTCGAGTAGGGGCAGACCTCGTGCGCGGCGCGGACGAGGTCTACTGCCTGCGCAGTGTCCTCGATGCCGGGCAGCGTCACGTGCAGCTCGACGGCGATGCTGAAGCCGCGCTCCTCGGTCGTGATCAGCGCGACCTTCGAGTCGATCGCAACGTCGCCGGTCTCTTCCTTGTTGCGCCGCGCGACGGTGCCGAGCGCGCCCTCGAAGCAGGCCGCGTACCCGACGGCGAAGAGCTCCTCGGGATTAGTGCCGCCGCCTTCCCCTCCCATCTCGGCGGGCCGGCGCAGGTCGACCTCGAGCGCGCCGTCGCTGCTGCGCCCGTGCCCGTTCGCGCGCCCGCCCGTGACGTGCGCCTCTGCGGTGTAAAGAGCTTTCGCCATCCGTCCTCCTGTTTATGGGTTGTCTTTTCTCGCGTCAAGCCGGCTCGCCGCGCTGTGCGACGGACTGGATCTCGAGCAGCTCGCCGCCGGCGTGATCGACCTGCAGCGTCGTGTGGTCGAGCGCGAAGCGCTCGTGCAGCATCGCCTCCATCTCGCGCCGCGCGGCGTGGCAGTTGCTCTCGCTGCCGACGAGCACGTGCGCGGAGAGCGCGGGGAAGCCGCTCGTGATTTCCCAGACGTGCAGGTCGTGGACCTCGACGACGGCCGGCTGCTCGACGAGCGCGCGGCCGATCGCCTGCGGGTCGAGATCCTCTGGGGCGGCCTCCATGAAGATCCGCGCAGAGGCTTTTACGAGCGCGACGCCCGAGCGCGTCATCAACGCGGCGATCAGCAGTGAGACGATCGGGTCGGCGCGCTGGAATCCGGTCGCGAGGATCACGATCGCGGCGATCGCGGTGCCGATGAAGCCGTAAAGGTCGGTCAGCAGATGCTGGAAGGAGCCCTCGACGTTGAGGCTGTCGCGGTTGGCCTTCGCGAGCGTCCACGTCGCGGCGAGGTTGACGAGCACGCCGATCAGCGCGACGGCGAGGATCAGCCAGCCGCGCACGACGGGCGGGTCGAACAGGCGGCGGATGCCCTCGTAGGCGATGAACGCGGCGAGGATCAGGAGCGTCACGCCGTTTGCCTGCGCGGAGAGGATCTCGACGCGCCTGAAGCCAAACGTCATCGCGCCCTTGGCGGGCCGCGCGGCGAGTGAGATCGCGAGCAGCGAGAATGCGATCGCGGCGGCGTCGGTGAGCATGTGCCCGGCATCTGAGAGCAGCGCGAGCGAGTGCGCGATGATGCCGACGCCGACCTCGACGGCGAGGAACGCGAGGATCAGCGCGAGCGCGACGGCGAGCTTCGAGCGATCGGCATCGGCGCGGACGGCATGCGAATGCCCGGCGTGATCGTGGGCCATCCGCTCACCATACGCACGTTCGCGGGCGTGGCTGTGTATTGCGACCGGTCTCGGAGATATGTTCGCCGGCGGTCAAAGTCGAAGGGTGTGATTGCATTGAGCAGACTTTTGCGTTTTTGTGCGCCGGCGTCCGCTGCGCTCGTGCTTGCACTCCTTGCGATTGCCCTGGCGCCGAGCGAAGCGCCACTTGCCGCGACGCGACAGCAGCAGACGGGCGCGCAACTGTCGGCCGCTGTCGATCGTGGACCGCGCGGGCTGATGGGCCCGCGAGGGCATGCGGGGCCACAGGGCCGTCGTGGAATCCGCGGACGCCGGGGGCCGCGTGGTCCGAGCGCCGAGGAAGCCCACGACTCGAAGGCGCCCGAGTGGATCACGGCGATCGCTACCGGCGTTGCTGCATTCGCCGCCTTGGCTGCGTTGGCCGGCGGCGCGGCGGCCGTCAAGGCCAACCGGGAGCTCGGTCGCGACAACCGCGACATCGATCGTCGACGCGTCACGCACGAAGCAATCGCCCGACTGGAAGATCCCCAGCTCTTGGAGAGCAGAGCCGTGATGTCCTCGTTCCTCCGCGGCGGGCTGAGACCGCCGAGTGTCTCCGCGCACGCATGGGCGGCGATGAGCAAAACAGACGCGTCTCCTCGAGGCCCCGCGGATGTGGGCGCACATCAGCAACTCCGCCGAGTTCGACGACCGAAGGACTGTGATGCAGATCGCGGCCTATCCGAACATGCTCGAGGGGTTGGCCGGCATGTACAACCGAGACATGCTGGATGAGCGCATCGTCAAGACCCGTGTGGAGATTGCGGCGCAGAGCTTCCGCGCGCAGGCGGATTGGTGGATCGACGTGATCCGCTCACCTGCGTCCGCGACCGACGGAGGGCGGGTCATCTTCGAAGAGATCGACGAGATGCTGCGGCGCTTGGCGGCGATCGAGCATCCGAGCCCTTACAATCCATGAGCCGGGCGTGAGCGACAAGCGCGATATGCGCCGAGTGCTGCCACGATTCTTTCAGTTTGAGGCCCCGCTTGGCGCTGTATAATCCTGAGCATGGATCCGTTCCCCACTACCTGAGCGCCGAAGAACGGGTGTCGATTCGCACCCGGTACGCGCATTTCTCGGCGTACACCGGTTGAGCATCTCTGACTCGCCCTGAGCGGGCCTCCAAAGCAATGTCCAAAAGCGAGCAGAGCGAAGCCCTGCTCACGCCGCGTCGCACGACGCTCGTCTCGATCGCGGCGGCGGCGTTCCTCGTCGCGCTGAAGCTCGGCGTCGGCCTGGCGACGGGCAGCCTTGGGCTGATCTCGACGGGGATCGAGTCGAGCGGCGACGTGATCGCGGCGGTGCTGACGTTCTTCGCGGTGCGCCTCGGCGGGCGCCCGGCGGACCGGGAGCACCCCTACGGGCACCGCCGCGCAGAGAACCTCGGCGCGCTCGGCGAGGCTTCGATCCTGATTGCGGGCGGCGTTTTCGTCGCGGCCGAAGCGATCGGGCATCTCGCGCGCGACTCGGCGCCGCCGCGGATCCACTGGTACCAGTTCGCGGTGCTCGCGGTCGCGCTCGCGGTCGACCTCAGCCGCACGATCGTCTCGCGCCGCGCGGCGCGCCGCTTCTCGAGCGCGGCGCTGCGCGGCAACGCGCTTCACTTCGCGGGCGACATGGCGGGCTCGATCGCGGTGCTCGCGGGCCTGCTTGCGGTCGACGCGGGCTTCGCGCAGGGCGACTCGGTAGCGGCGCTGTCGATCGCGGCGATCATCTGCGCCGCGGGCGCGCGGCTGATCGGCGAGAACGCGAACGTGCTGATGGATCGCACGCCGGCGGAGGCGCGTGAAGCGGCTGAGCGCGCGATCGACGCGCTCGGCGCGGACATCGAGTTGAGCCGCCTGCGCCTGCGCGAGTCGGCAGGGCGCTACTTCGCGGACGTCGTAGTCGCGGTGCCGCCGGGACAAGCCGTAGTCGAGGGCCACCAGGCGGCGAACCGGATCGAGGAGGCCGTCGAGCGGGCGCTGCCGGGCAGCGACGTCGTCGTGCACGTCGAGCCGCGCCGCAGCGGCCTGGACCTGCGCGAGCGGATCCTCGCGATCGCGCTCGCGGAGCCGCTCGTGATGGAGGCGCAC
>DASZLB010000045.1:0-5338 GCA_035552575.1 Solirubrobacteraceae bacterium
CTTCCCGACGATCAAGCACCTCGAACAGCTCAGCGGCTTCGCGTCCGTCGCCGAGCTGCTCGAGCACGCGCGCGGGCGCGACGTGCAGCCGGTCGAGCCGAAGGTCTTCCTCGAAGGCGAGGTCGCACGCGTGCTGCTGCCGGGCGACCCCGGCTACTGACAGACGCGCCGCCGGCGCCCACGCCGACCGACCGCCACCGCGCGATGCCGCTGTCGATCTTGCGTCGGGGCTACTGCGCCTGCTGCGCGGCGATCACGTGCGTGACGGCATTGATCAGCGCGAGGTGCGTGAACGCCTGCGGGTAGTTGCCGAGATGGCGCCCGCTCGAAGCCTCGAGCTCCTCGGCGTATAGCTCGAGCGAAGAGGAATACGACAGCAGGCGCTCGCAAAGGTGTTCGGCCTTGTCGTCCTCGCCGATCTCCGACAGCGCCGAGACGAGCCAGAACGAGCAGATCAGGAACGTGCCCTCCCTGCCGTGCAGCCCGTCGTCGGTGTCGTCGGTGCGGTAGCGCATGACGAGGCCGTTTTCGGTCAGCTCGTCCTCGATCGCAAGGACGGTGTTGCGCACGCGTTCGTCGTCCGGCGGCAGGAAGCGCACGAGCGGGACGAGCAGCGTCGAGGCATCGAGCGCGTCCGTGTCGTAGTGCTGGCGAAAGACGCCGCGCTCGTCGACGCCGTGGGAGAGGATGTCCTCGCGGATGTCCTCGGCGATCCCCTGGAACTGCTCGGCATGGTCGTGGTTGCCACGCCGTTCGGCCAGCCGCGCGCCACGGTCGAGCGCAACCCAGCACATCAACTTCGAGGAGACGTAGTGCTGCGGCTCCCCGCGCGCCTCCCAAATGCCCTGGTCGGGCTCCCGCCAGACGGCGATCGCGCATTGGACCTGGTCGATCAGCACCGGCCAGAGGCGCTCTGGAATGTGGTCGCGCTGCTTGGAGTGCAGGTAGACGGAGTCGAGCACCGCGCCGAACACGTCGTTCTGGCGCTGGTTGTAGGCGCCGTTGCCGACGCGCACCGGCCTCGCGCCCTCGTAGCCCTTCAGATGGTCGAGCGTCGACTCGGCGAGGTCTTTCTCGCCCCTGACGCCGTACATGATCTGCAGCGAGCCATCCTCGTTACGTGGGATTTCGGCGACGTACTCGATGAAGTCGTCCGCCTCCCAGTCGAGGCCGAGCGCGTGCAGCGCCCACAGCGTGAACGACGCGTCGCGCATCCAGCAATAGCGGTAGTCCCAGTTGCGCTCGCCGCCGGGCGTCTCCGGCAGCGAGGTCGTCGGCGCGGCGACGAGCGCGCCGGTCGGCATGAACGTGAGCCCCTTCAGCACGAGCGCCGAGCGCTGCAGGTGGCGGCGCCACGGATGGTCCGGGTACGTCCCTTCGGCGAGCCAGCCGCGCCAGAAGTGCCCTGTTTTCTCGATGATCCGCTCGGCTTCGGCGGCCGTCTGCGGTCCGCCGCGACTCTCCGTCCAGGAGATCGCGCAGAAGCGCTTCTCGCCCTCCTGCATCGTGTGGCGGCCATGCGTGCGGTTGCCCTCGATGCCCATGCGGATGTCGCTGAGCAGCCTGAACATCGTCTTGCCGTCGGTCGCGTCCATCGCGCATACGCCTTCTGCGCCCGGGTCGACGACGTCCCACTTGGCCGGCGTCGCGCCGTAGTCGAGCATCGGCTCGCAGACGATCTCGACCTGGACCCGGCCCTGCACGCATTCGATCATCCGCACGAGCAGGTGGTCCGCGTCGAAGTCCGTCGGCGGGCGCGTGTGGCTCGAGCCGTGCTCGTTGTCGTGCCATTCGCCGATCGCGAGCGTGTCGAGCACGCGGATCCAGCCCTGCGGCGTCATCCACGTCGTCTCGATCATGTTCGTTCCAGGGATGTAGCGGCGCCCGGCCGGCACGTAGACGCCGTACGGGCCGACGCGCCAGCTGCCCGCGCCGCGGTCGAGCAGCGCGCCGAAGACCGACGGCGAGTCGAAGTACGGCACGCACATCCACTCGATCGAGCCGTCCGACGCGACGAGCGCGCCCGTGTGGCAGTCCGAGAGGAAGCCGTAGTCGGCGATCGGTGGGAACGGCGAGCTCTTACCGAAGCTCCTCGCGGCCGGAGTGCTCGCCGGCTGCGCCCCTGCCCCGCCGAGGTCGCGCCCGCCGCCTGTCGCCTTGCCGGAGCCCCCTGCGCCTCGCGGACGCCGGGCAGAGGGGGAAGCGCGCCGGGGCATCTGCGAGAACGGTAGCGGGGTAGGCTTCAGAAAGACGAGCGTGAGCGAGCAGACCTTCACCATGCATCCCCCGGACGCGCGCCTGCTGGACGGGCGGCGCGCGCTCGTGACCGGCGGCGACTCCGGGATCGGTCAGGGCGTCTGCTTCGAGCTCGCCGCGCATGGCGCGCACGTCGCGATCAACTACGTCGGCGCGCCCGAGGAGGCGCAGCGGATGGCGAGCGAGATCGAAGCGGGCGGCGGCGCGAAAGCGATCGCGGTGCAGATGGACGTCGCGAGCGAGCCCGACGTGCAGCGCGCCTTCGCGACGACGAAGGAGGCGTTCGGCGGCGTCGACCTGCTCGTCAACAATGCCGGCGTCGAGCATCCGTACGAGCTGCTCGAGATGCCTCTGGAGGCTTGGCAGAAAGTGCTCGACGTGAACCTCACCGGCACTTTCCTGTGCGCACGCGAGGCCGCACGGGCGATGCGCGACGAGGACGCCAAGGGAGTGATCGTGAACATCTCGAGCGTGCACGAGCAGATCGCCTGGGAGCGCTTCTCGCACTACTGCGCATCGAAGGGCGGCGTCAAGCTGTTCGCGCAGTCGATCGCGAAGGAGCTCGCGCCGCTCGGCATCCGCGTCGTCAACGTCGCGCCCGGAGCCGTCGACACGCCGATCAACAAATCGGTGCTCGAAAACGCCGAGGAAAGCGCTGTCGTGCTCTCCGAGGTGCCGCTCGGACGCTGGGGGCACGTGCCCGACGTCGCACGCGCCGTCGCGTGGCTCGCGAGCGAGCAGGCCGGCTACGTGACCGGCGCGACGCTGTTCGTCGACGGCGGCATGACGCTGTACCCGCGCTTCACCTGAAGCCGATCCTCGCCTGAAGGCGCTCTAGCACTCCTCGGCGCGTCTCGCCGGCCAAGCGTGCTGCTCGAAGTTCGGGCGCTGCACGCCGCGCGGCAGGATCTGCTCGTCGTCGAGCTTGTCGAGATGCGCCGCGAGCGTCGCCGTCGCCGCTTCGCGCAGCTCCTCGGGCACCTCCGGCCAAACGGCCGCGAGCAGCTCCGGCACCGTCCGCAGCCCTTCGTTCAACGCCAGGATCAGGGCGTTTTCACGATCGATGCGATGGTTGATGTACTCCTCGAGCTTGTCTTGCGCGTCCCAGACGATCTCGCCGTGGCCCGGGCAGAGCACGTTGAAGTCTTCACGCAGGCGCAAGCGCGTGAGCGCGAGCAGGTAGCCCGACATCGCGCCGGGGTGCGGCGTGATCAAGACGCTGCCGCTGCCGAGCACGGCGTCGCCCGTGAAGCACGCGCCGTCGGCGATCACCGCGAAGTGGTCCAGCGCATGGCCGGGCGTGTGGACGGCCTGGAACGGGCCGAAGCGCACGTCCTCGGCGAGCTTCACATCGGCGTCCGCGCCGCCGGAAGCGAGTGGCGCCGGGTGGACTTCGAGCAGCGTCTCAACGGCTTCGGAGTGATCGTGGTGGTCGTGCGTCAGCACGACGCCGCCGAGGCCGCCGCGCGCCTCGATCGCCGTCATCAGGCGCTTCAGGTGCGGATCGAGCAGCGGGCCCGGATCGACGACCCACGCGGGGCGGCGGCCAACTACCCATGTATTAGTGCCCGAGAGGGTCAGCGGACCCGGATTCGGCGCTCGCAGACGCAGGATGTCGTAGTCGCGAAGTAACCCTGCGTCCGAGCGGGCCTCGTCCTCGTCCCGCACATCTCCCGGCTCGGAATCCGGCGGAATCGAACCGTTCACCAGCGCGACGTTAGCTGAGAGGCCATGACCGTGAAGTCCCAAATACCCGGAAAGTGCGCGTCTCTATCCGGGTTGTAAACCCCTCACAAAGCTACGCCGGGCTCCTGCTCAGCCCTGCGCAGTCCTACTCCAAGCTCGCCATCACGTGCTTGACGACGGTGTAGTCCTCCAACGAGTACACGCTCAGGTCCTTGCCGTAGCCGCTGTCCTTGAAGCCGCCGTGCGGCATCTCGGAGACGAGCGGGATGTGGTCGTTGATCCAGACGCAGCCGAAGCGCAGCGCGCGCGAGACGCGCAGCGCGCGGCCGACGTCGCGCGTCCAGACCGAGGACGCGAGCCCGTAGCGCGTGCTGTTCGCCCACGCGATCGCCTGCGCCTCGTCGGAGAACTGCTGCACGGTGATCACCGGGCCGAAGATCTCGCGCTGGATCATCTCGTCGTCCTGCTGCAGCCCCGCGACGACGGTCGGCTCGAGGAAGAACCCGGGCAGCTCGGCCTGCTTGCCACCGGTGACGATCTCGGCGCCGGCGGAGCGGCGCTCGAGAAAGCCCTCGACGCGTTCGCGCTGACGCGCCGAGTTGACGGGGCCGAGCGTCGTCTCGGGCGAAAGCGTGTCGCCGAGCACGAGCCCTTTGGCCTGCTCGGCGAGGCCTGCGACGACGTCGTCATAGACCTTCGGCGCGGCGAGCACGCGCGTCGCCGCGGTGCAGTCTTGGCCCGCGTTGTAGTAGCCCGTGCCGGCGATCGTCTCGAGCGCCGACTGCAGCGAGACGTCGTCGAAGACGACGACAGGTGCCTTGCCGCCGAGCTCGAGGTGCACGCGCTTGAGCGTGTCGGCAGCCGTGCGCGCGAGGTGCTTGCCCGTCTCGACAGAGCCCGTCAGCGCGAGCATGTCGACCTCCGGGTGGTTGATCAGCGCCTCGCCGGTCGGATCGCCGGGGCCGCAAACCACGTTGAGCACGCCCTTCGGCAGCACGTCGGCGGCGAGCTCGGCGAGGCGCAGCGTCGTCAGCGGCGTCGTCTCGGCCGGCTTCAGCACGACCGTGTTGCCGGCCGCGATCGCCGGCGCGAATTTCCAGATCGCCATCATCAGCGGGTAGTTCCACGGCGTCAGGAGGCCGATCACGCCGACGGCCTCGCGGCGCGTGAACGACGTGTAGCCCTCCATGTACTCGCCCGCCGCGCGGCCCTCGAGGACGCGCGCGGCGCCGGCGAAGAAGCGCAGGTTGTCGAGCATCACCGGAATCTCGTCGTCTTTGACGGCTTCGATCGGCTTGCCCGCGTTGAGCGCCTCCAGGCGCGCGATCTCCTCGCCGTGCTGCTCGAGCACGGCCGCGACTGCAAGCAGCGCTTCGGAGCGCTGCGCCGGCGTCGT
>DASZLB010000046.1:0-21286 GCA_035552575.1 Solirubrobacteraceae bacterium
GCACCACCTGCCGCGCTGGTGGCCGCGCGTCGAGCGCGTCGAGGACGTGCAGGACGGCGCCTTCACCGAGCTGATGCGCACGGCGAAGGGCAAAGCCGTGCGCGCCGACTTCCGCCTGCTCGAGACCGACGAGGCGGCGCATTCGCTGACGTGGGAGCAGCAGCTCGAGGGCACGCCGTTCGCGCGCGTCCTGCAGGAAGCGCGCACGCGCGTGAGCCTCGAGGCGGCCGACGGCGGCACGCGCGTGACGATCGAGCTCGAGCAGAAGCTGACGGGCCTCTTCCCGCGCTTCGGCGGATTCATGGTGCGCCGCGCCGCCCAGGCGACGCTCGATGAGGCACTCGACGGCCTGGAGCGGATCGGTGGCTGAGATCGGCGCGCCGCGGATGTGCTGGTGGGGCTGGGGCGACCCCGAGCACCCGCCGGGATTGCCCGCGCACGCGCTCGAGTTCCTCGCGCAGACCGTCGGCGTCGCCGAGCAGCCGCGCCCGCCCGTCGCGCTCGAGAACGTGCGGCTCGAAGCTTCGGCGCTTTCGCCCGCGACGCTTGCGGCGATGCGCGCGATCGTCGGCGCCGAGCACGTGCGCGACGACTGTGCCGAACGCGTGCTGCATGCCGCCGGCAAGGGCTATCCGGACCTCGTGCGCTTGCGCGCCGGCGAACCCGAGGGCGCCCCCGACGCGGTCGTTATGCCGGGCGACGGCGCTCAGCTCGCGGCGCTGCTCGCGCTCTGCACGCGCGAGTCGGTCGCGGTCGTGCCGTTCGGCGGCGGCACGAGCGTCGTCGGCGGCATCGCGCCGCTGCGCGGCTCGCACGCGGCCGTGATCTCGCTCGACACGGCAAGGCTCGACGGCGTGCTCGCGCTCGACCGCGAATCGCGCACGGTCACGGTCGGCGGCGGCCTGCGCGCGCCCGCGCTCGAGCGCTACCTCGCCGAGCGCGGGCTGACGCTCGGGCACTTCCCGCAGTCCTTCGAGTACGTCTCGCTCGGCGGCTGCGCGGCGACGCGCTCGGCCGGGCAGGCCTCGAGCGGCTATGGCGCGATCGAGCGGATCGTGCTCGGCCTGCGGATGGCGACGCCGAGCGGAGAGCTCGCGCTGCCGGCGCTGCCGGCGAGCGCCGCCGGGCCCTCGCTGCGCCAGCTCGCGATCGGCTCGGAGGGCACGCTCGGCGTGATCTCGGAGCTCTCGCTGCGCGTGCGCGAGGCGCCGCGCGAGCGGATCTACGAGGGCGCCTTCTTCGCCGACTTCGCCGCCGGCGCGGCGGCGCTGCGCGCACTCGCGCAGCAGGGCGCCTCGCCCGACGTCGCGCGCCTCTCAGACGAGCACGAGACGGGCATGTCGCTCGCGCTCGCCGGCAGCGGCGGGCTGAAGGGCAGGCTCGGACGCCTGTACCTGCGCGGGCGCGGCTACGCCGGGGGCTGCATCGCGATCCTCGGCTTCGAGGGCGAGCGCCTGCAGGCGAGCGCTCGGCGCGAGCGCGCGATGCAGATCGTCCGCGACGGCGGCGGGCTGCCCGTCGGGCGCTCGCCCGGCGAGGCGTGGCTGACGGGCCGCTTCGGCGCGCCATACCTGCGCGATGAGCTGCTCACGCACGGCGTGATGGTCGAGACGCTCGAGACCGCGACGCAGTGGTCGAACCTGCTGCGCCTGCACGGCGCCGTGTCTCGTGCGATCGAGGAGACGCTTCAAGCCGGCGGCACGCCGGGCCTCGCCATGTGCCACGTCTCGCACCTGTACGAGACCGGTGCGTCGCTCTACTTCACCTTCCTCGCGCGCCAGCGCGAGGGCGAGGGCGAGGCGCTTTTGCAGTGGCGCGAGGCCAAGCGTGCCGCGAGCGATGCGATCGTCCGCCACGGCGGCACGATCACCCATCACCACGCCGTCGGGCGCGACCACGCGCCGTGGATGCAGCAGGAGGTCGGCGAGCGCGGCCTCGGCGCGCTGCGCGCGCTGAAGGACGAGCTCGATCCGCGCGCGATCATGAACCCGGAGAAGCTGCTCGGCGGCTGAGCGTCGCGTCCCGCGTGGGGGCGGCGGTGCGCCGCGGGTCGACTCGCGGGTCGGCTAGTGCAGCGCGAAGGCGCCGCGCAGCACGACCGGCCCGGGTTTCGTCGGCGTGCTCGCGGTCTCGCGCGTGAGCAGCATCGTGTGGTACTTGCGGGCGTCTTTCGGCAACAGCGCGCCGCCCTGCACGCTGCCGTTCGAGCCGACTTCGGGCGCGCGGCTGACGGCCTCGAAGCTCGACGCCGAGTTGTACAGCCAGACGGCGTAGAAGAAGCCCTTGCCTTTCGACGGCGGCAGGTGCTGCGCGGCGAGGTAGATCGCATACTGGTTGCCTTCGGAGAGGACCTCCGCGACGCCGGCCGATTTGCTCGTCGAATCGGGTGAGTCGAGCGTGATGCGCTTGTCTTCTTTCGCTTTGCCCGTCTGCGTGCCGGTCGAGCCGGTGCTCGACGTCGTCCCCGTTTCGCCTTCGGATGAGGCAGAGCTGCTCGAGCTGTGCGAGCCGCCGCCGCCGCTGTTGGCGATCAGCACGACGGCGACGACGATCACGGCGAGGATCGCGGCCAGCAGCAGCGCGCCGCCGAGGCGCGAGCGTGGCGCCGATTGGGCGGAGCCCGGTCGCATGCGGCGCGGCGGGCTGGGGGGGAGCGAGGCGGCGGCGGACTCGGGGCTGTCCGCCTCGGTTGGCGTTGGCAATGGCGTTGGCGTGGGCGACGGCTGGCGAGCCGGTGTGGCGGGCGGGCTCTGCTGCCCATGCTTCGGCGCCGCCGCGGCCGGGATCTCAGGCAGCGGCGTCCCGGCGGCGAGCGGCGCGAGCTCGGCCGTCAGCGCGTGCGCCCACGCGCGCGCCTGCGGCGAACCTTCGAGGTAGGCGCGCGTCGCCTGCAGCTCGGCAGCGCCGCTGCGCTGCCCGAGCAGGTAGTCGCCGACCTGCTCGCGCTGCTCGGCGCTCAGCTCGCGCGCCTGCGGTGCGGCGAGCACGGCGAGCGCGGCGTGCGCACGGTCGTGCACGGCGCGCTCTGCGATGTCGAGCATCGCGGCGACGTCGGCGTAGCTCTTGCGGCGACGCAACAGCAGCGAGAGCGTCGCGCGCTGGTCGGGGGGGAGGTCGTCCAGTCGGCTCATGAATTGGCTGGCTCGCGCCGCGGCGTGCTTCTGCCGAGGGCTCGAACGAGGTCCGTAGGCTATCGTGGCGCCGCGATGGGCAAGCCGAGCATCGAGCACGTCGCCGCGTCGATCCGCGGTTTCGACGCGCTGTACGGCCTCGAGCTGCTCGACTACAGCGACACCGAGGTCACGGCGCAGGTCCGCGTGCGCGAGGAGATCAAGCAGCCGGCCGGCCTCGTGCACGGCGGCGTGTACGCCTCGATCGCCGAGTCGATGGCCTCGCTGGCGACGGCGCTTGCGGTAATCGAGCAGGGCAGCACGGCGATGGGCCTGTCGAACAACACGAGCTTCCTGCGCCCGGTCACGGAGGGAACCGTCCACGCGCAGGCGACGCGGCTTCATCGCGGGCGCACGACATGGGTCTGGGACGTGCGCTTCTCAGACGACGCCGGGCGCACGTGCGCGATCACGCGGATGACGATCGCCGTGCGCCCGCTGCCCGATACGGCGCAGTCGCCGGTCGGCTGACAGCGCCCGGCCGGAAGTCGATCTGCTACTCGAGGCCGCCCCTGGACGGCCGGCGAGCTCAGCGCAGCGCGCGAAGCGGCGAGGGTTCCTGCGAGGGCAGCGGCGTCGAGCCGAAGCCCGTGTCGCGCAGCCGCACGGGCAACGGAGCGCCGGGCACGCCGGCTTCGTTGATCGGGACGACCGTCTGCGCGGCAGCTGCGGCGAGCCGCGCGCTGTTGGCATAGATGCTGACGACGACGCCACCCGTCGGAACCTCGATCGTCCGCCCGCGCTGGGCGATCACCGAGCCGACGCCGCGCACGGGTGCGAGGCGCTGAGGCGTCGATCCGCCCGGCAGGAAGCTGTTGTCGGGCGAGGTGACGACGCGTAGAGCCGGCACGCACGTGCTCTGCCCGCCTTCGACGCAGTCGCCGTACTGCACCGAGAACGCGCCGCCGGGATCGCGCGTGGCTTCCATGATCGCGAGTCCCTGGAAGGAGCGCCCAGCCCAGTAGACGGGGTAGGGCGCGACGAGCAGCTTCTCGAGCGTGTTCGATGCGATCGGCTGGTCCTGCAGCGTGTCGCCGCAGCCGCCGAGCGAGAACGCGAGCGTGAGGGCGCCGCAGATCAGCGCGACCGCGCCGGATGCCGCCCTGGCGCGTCTGCGTTTGAGCTCGGACGGACGCTCGCGCGGGCGCGGGCACGCGTGGCCCTCGGGCCGGCGACTGTGCTTCATCCCTGCGCTCAGCCCCGGTAGCGGTTGGTGATCGGCATCCGCCTGTCGCGCCCGAACGCGAGCTCTGTGACCTTGATCCCGGGGGGCGCCTGGCGGCGCTTGTACTCGGCGAGGTCGACGAGCCGGATCGTGCGCTCGACGTCGTCCCGCGGCAGCCCCTGTGCGAGTAGCTGCTCGCGGCTGAGGTGCTGCTCGACGTAGCCGTGCAGGATCCGATCGAGCACGTCGTAGGGCGGCAGCGAGTCCTCGTCGCGCTGCTCGGCGCGCAGCTCGGCCGAGGGCGCGCGCTCGATGATCGAGGCAGGGATCGGCGCCGCCACGCGACGACCCTCGCCGCCGGCCGGCGAGTTGCGCCACTCGCAGAGCCGGTAGACGAGCGTCTTCGGCACGTCCTTGATCACGGCGAAGCCGCCGGCGAGGTCGCCGTAAAGCGTCGTGTAGCCGACGGACATCTCCGACTTGTTGCCTGTCGTCAGCACGAGCCAGCCGAACTTGTTCGACAGCGCCATCAGCAGGTTGCCGCGGATCCGTGCCTGCAGGTTCTCCTCGGTGAGGTCGTGCTCGAGACCTTCGAACTCGGGACCGAGCGTGCCCTCGTACGTGTCGACGACGGGCTCGATCGCGAGCTCGTGCGTGCGCGTGCCGAGCGCGGCCGCGAGCGCGCGAGCGTCCTGTTGCGTCGCCGAGGAGGAGAAGCGCGAGGGCATGATCGCGGTGCTGACGCGCTCTGCGCCGAGCGCATCGACGGCGAGGCAGGCGACGAGCGCCGAGTCGATCCCGCCGGAGAGGCCGAGCACGACGTGCTGGAAGCCGTTCTTCTCGACGTAGTCGCGCAGGCCGAGTTCGAGCGCGGCGTAGACCTCGACCTCGACGGGCTCGAGCGGTTTCGCCAGCGGCCCGCCGGCGTGCGCATGCCCGTTGCTCTGCGCCTCTGTCGACTCGGCGCTCGAGCCCGCGATCCTCACCGGCTCAAGCACGGCGGCTCGTGCCGCGCCGCCGTGCGAGACCCCGGCGCGCACGGCGCCGCGATGGCCGGCCTCGCGCAGGCGCGCAGCGGCGGCGGCCTGCAGGTCGACGTCGCAGATCAACAGGTCCTCGCGGAACTGCGCCGCGCGCGCGATCGTCGCGCCGGTGTGGTCGACGACGAATGAGTGCCCGTCGAAGACGAGCTCGTCCTGGCCGCCGACGAGTGCGCAGAACGCGACCGTCGCGAGGTTGTCGCGCGCGCGCTGGGCGAACATCCGCTCGCGCGCGATGCCCTTGCCGGCGTGATACGGCGAAGCGGAGATGTTCAGGATCAGCGTCGCGCCGGAGAGCGCCTCGTCGCTGGCCGGCGGTCCCGGCTCCCAGATGTCCTCGCAGACCGTCAGCCCGACGCGCTGCGCCATCCCCGATTGCTCGCCGATGTCGATCACGGCGCCGCCCGTGCCGGCCTGGAAGTAGCGCTCCTCGTCGAAGACGCCGTAGTTGGGCAGGTAGATCTTGCGGTAGATCGCGTGCACGGCGCCGTCGGCGAGCACGGCGGCCGAGTTGTAGACGTCCTCGGCGCGCTCGGGGAAGCCGACGAGCGCGACGATCTCGCGTGTCTCGGCGGCGAGCTCGCGCAGCGCGTCGGCCGTGTCGCTGAGGAAGTGCTCGCGCAGCAGCAGGTCCTCGGGCGGGTAGCCGGTGAGCGCGAGCTCGGGGAACAGGACGATGTCCGCACCGGCGTCGATCGCGGCGGCGCGCCCGGCGCGGATGCGCTCGGCGTTGCCGGCGATGTCGCCGACGGTGGCGTTCATCTGGCAGAGGGCCAGGCGCACCTCAGCTGGCGTTGGCGTGGCGCGCGGCGGGGGCTTTGGCGGTGGCCGAGGCGTTGGTCGAGGCGCGTGCGGCGGCGGTCTTGCTCGTGCTCTTGGCTTTGCGCGCTGGCGCCTTGCCCGTGGCGCGCGCTTTTTTCGCACGCGGCTTCGGTTTGGCACGCGGGCCGACGCCGGCCGCGCGCGCGAGCCGGTCGATCGCCCACTTCAAGTCGCCCGTGATCGAGTCGAGCTCGGGCAGCGCGTCGAAGTCGCCGAGCAGTCCAAAGCCGAGGTGTCCGTCGTAGCTCATCACGGCGATCCCGAGCGCTTGGCGGCGCGCGAGCGGGACGACGGGGTAGAGGACGCGCAGGCGCCGGCCGAGCACGTAGAGCGGGAACTGCGGCCCGGGCACGTTCGTCACGACGAGGTTGAAGAAGCGCTGGCGCGCCTGCAGGCGCGCGGCTTGGCTGAGGATCGTCGGCGGCGCGAAGCCGGCGAGGTTCGTCAGCACCTGCGCGCCGACGGCCTGCCCGGACTGCTTCAGATTCTCCATCGCGTGCGCGATCTGCGACAGGCACTCGGCGGGGTTCTCGACGCCGACGGGCAGCGGCGCCCACATCGCCGCGACCTGGTTGCCGAGCGCGCCGCGATCGGAGTCGGCGCGCACGGAGACGGGCACCATCGCCTTCAGCTCGAGGCCGGCCGTGTCGACGCCTTCGCGGCGCAGGTAGCGTCCGAGCGCGAGGCTGACGGCGGCCAGCACGACGTCGTTGAGCGTGCCGCCGAGCGAGTCCTTGATCGCTTTGAACTGCCCGAGGTCGGCGTCGAGGAACGTGTAGCGGCGATGCGGGCCGATGTCGACGTTGAACGGGCTGTCGGGAGCGGGCGCGTTGATCCCGGCCCACGTCGTAGCGCCGATGCTCGTCAGGCCGCCGACGACCTGCGAGACGGCGCGCCGAGGCGCGCGAAGCACGCGACGGGCGCCGCGCGCGATCTCGGCGGGCACGGTCGTGCGTTCGCGCAACGCCTCGCCGAGCAGCTTCGCCTGTCCCGGCAGCGGCTTCGCGGTCCAAGGCATTGGCGGGCGCGAGCTCGGCACGGGGTTGGGCGCGGTGTCGAACAGGACCGTCGTGATGTCGACGCCGGAGATGCCGTCGACGAGCGCGTGGTGGGTCTTGGCGATCAGCGCGAAGCGTTCGCCGGCCATCTTCTCGACCAGCCAGATCTCCCACAGCGGCTTGGAGCGGTCGAGGCGCTGGGAGAAGAGCCGTCCGGCGAGCTGCTTCAGCGCCTTCTCGTCGGCCGGCTTCGGCAGCGCGGCGTGGCGGATGTGGTAACGCGGGTTGAAGTGCGGGTCATCGGCCCATACGGGACGGCCCTGGCCGTAGGGGACGAACGCGAGGCGCTGGCGGTAGCGCGGAACGAGATGCAGGCGGCTCTCGATGTGCGCGACGAGCTCCTTCGGCGTCGGCGCGACTCCGTCGAAGACCATCACCGAGGCGACGTGCATGTGCGCGGTCGAGTTGTCCTCCAGATGCAGGAACGTCGAGTCAAGCGCCGTCAGGCGGTCCGGGTTGGCCATCGCGCTCGATTGTCGCTGTTTGACAAGCCGACGTCAACGACGCCGGCGCCGGGTCCATCGTCTTCGCCGTGGGCTGGAGCTAAAGCTCGCGGCGGAGCCGGTCGAAATGTGTACATGACGAGCCTCGAACTCTGGGGTGGCGCGCCGTCCGCTGCAGGCGAGCAGGACGGTCAGGCGCCTCTAGATCCACGTGCCGCCGAGCACCTGATGCGTTGGGTCGGCGTCGCGATGTTCCTGCTCGGCTCGGCGACGCTGCTCGCGACGCTGCCGATGCCGGACCCGAACACGAGCGATCATCCGGCGATCGAGCTGATCGCCGCGCTGCTCGGGCTCGGCGCCCTGTTCGTCGGGTTGCTGCGCCCCGGTCGCCGCTGGGTCTCGCGCGTCACGATCCCCTACGGCATCGTGCTTGTCAGCGTGCTGATGGGCGTCACGCGGCCAATCGAGGCGACGCCGTTCTTCTATCTGTGGCCGATGGTCTACTCGGCTTACTTCTGCACCCGGCGCGAGGTCGTCTTCGACGTCGTCCTGATGTGGGTCACGCTCGGCCTCGCGCTGTTCCTGTTCTCGCATGACCCGATGAAGCCCGGTCTGTTCATGGGCGTCGGGATCTCCGTCACGCTGACGACGCTCGTCGTCAAGCTGCTCGCCGAGCACGTCACGCAGGTGATCGGACAGCTCGTCGAGGCGGCTGACACGGATTACCTGACGGGGCTGCTCAACCGTCGCGCCTTCGATCTCGAGTTTCGCGGTCAGTGCGACCGCGCGCTTCGCGCCGGTGTGCCGCTCGCGCTCGCGATGTTCGACCTCGACCACTTCAAGCAGATCAACGACCGCTACGGGCACGCGGAGGGCGATCGCGTGCTGGGCGACTTCGCGGCGCTGCTCGAGCGCGAGCTGCGCGGAGGGGACACGCTCGCGCGCGTCGGCGGCGAGGAGTTCGCGGTCGTGCTGTTCGGTATCGATCTCGACGACGGCGTCGCGTTCGCGGCGCGCATCGGGCGCGAGCTGCAGCGCTTGGGCGAGCTGCGCGACACGCCGCTCAGCACGAGCGCCGGCATCGCCGCGCTGTCGAGCGAGCAGCCGGACCCTGCCGCGCTGCTGCTCGTCGCCGACCGTGCGCTCTACGCGGCCAAGCAGGCCGGACGGCGCCGCGTCGCCGTCTGGGACGGCGGCGCCACGCGCGTGCAGGCGAACCTCGAACAAGACAAGCCGCTGATCGCCCGCGCGGGCTGAGCTGCGAGCGCGCAGTGGCGCAGCTCGCAGCCTGCCGGCGGTAGGTCCCGTGGAATCGCGTGCTCAGCGCAACACGCGCGACGGCGCGCGAGCGGGTCTCAGCCGCCCTGGCCGCCCCACTGGATGCGTTTCCCGGGACGCGTGCAGACCTCGGGGACTTTCCCGGCCGGAACCTTGAAGTGCCCGACTGTGCATTTGTATTTTTCGGGCGTGCCGCTGGTCGAGTTGTACAGCTTCGTCAGGAACGAGTAAGCGGCCTGGCAACTGACTCCGGCGGTGGATATGGCCACCGTCGACAGCTTGAATTTGCTCGGCGGCGCGCCGTTTTCGCCGGGTCGTTCGAAGACGATCGTCTTGCTGCCGCAGCTATGCGTCGCCGCGACGGCGACCCCCGGCGTGATCGCGGCAAGGCCGCCGGCGAGCACCGCGACGCTGGCGACTGTGGCGAGTCCCTGCCATCTGAGTACAGCTTTCATCCGGCCTTCTTTCGTTCGCCGGCGCCCCCTGTGACACCGAGTTGCGGCGAGAATACTCGCCGCGGGGCGTCCTCGGATGGGACGTATACGTACTCGTACGTCCATGTAGGGGTCACGCGGGAGTGCGGTCTCACGACTCGCCGGCCGCGCGGCCTGCTTCTTCGCTCTGGCGCGCGAGCTCCTCATCGCTGATCGCGCCTTCGCCGGATTTCAGCACGGCGAGGGCATCTTCGAGTTGAGCCTGCTCGACGAACACGGACTGCCCGCCGGACTGGCCCCATTCAGGACCGCCGATGTTGCGCTGGGAAATCGAGTGGATTCCGGCCTCGAGCAAGAGCTGGCGAATGATCTCGGCCTCGGCGAAGCTCGACACGGAGGTCACGAGCTTGAGCGGCTTCGACATCGTGCCGTCCAGCTTACGGGTTGCGAGGGGCGACTCAGAGACGAACGGAGCGGTCGGCGCGGACTGACGAGGTGGCCACTTGCAGGGGTTTTCGAGTTTTATGGGGACCGCCGCTGTGTGCGCACGATCACAGAAAGGCCTGTTCGACACCCTCTAGTGTGCGAACAGTTGTTCGACTCTGCTGAGTCGCCACCGTCCATGGTGGCGAGCGGGGGACCCACCGCTGGGCCGCAGCACAGGGCCTGGATGGGGCGAATCGCCCACTGATGTGAGCGTAACGCCCGGTCGATGCGCGGCTGTTCGCGCAGCTGCCGGTCGTGAGCCCGACAGCTAACCCCGTAGGCGGAACCACCAGGAGGTATGGATTCCATGTACGCACCCGCGCCACCGGCGCAGCAGCCTCCCGCGCTCGCGCCCGTCGAGATCGCCTCGACGCGCCCTTCGCTGGGCGCGTCCCCGCTGGGACGTCCCGCGAGCACGACGCTGCACGTGCGCAGAGCACAGCTGAACGTGCTCGACGGGCGCCAAGCGAGCCTCACGGGCACGCTCAACCCGGGACTCTCGGGACGCACGGTGGTGCTGCAGGCGATGGGCCGGCATGGCTGGCACAGCATCGCGCGCACGCACACCGGCGCCAAGGGCCGCTTCAAGCTGCACTACACCCCTCACGAAACCGGAAGCGAGCGCGTACGGCTGCGCTTCGGCGGCGACGCGACCGGCCGTCCGGCGCACCGCAGGCTCGGGCGCCTGAACGTCTACCGCCTCGCCGCGGCCTCGTGGTATGGCGGCGGCGGGAGCCTCGCTTGCGGCGGATCGCTGACGAGCGGCACGCTCGGCGTCGCCAACAAGACGCTGCCGTGCGGAACGCTCGTGACGCTGCGCTACGGCGCGCGCTCGATCCGCGTGCCCGTCGTCGATCGCGGCCCGTACGTCGCCGGACGCGAATTCGACCTCACCGAAGCGACGAAGCAGGCACTCGGCTTCGGCGACACCGGGGAGGTCTGGAGCACCCGCTGAGCGGGGGTCTCACAAGTCGGGCGCGGGTCGATCGATCCGCGCCCGGCGGCGTCGGCCGCCATTCCGCTCGGCGTCGTTGCCCGGCATTCGCGGATGACGGGCTTTGGGCAGGTTCGTGCAGGGCTTGGGTTTCTCGGCGAGCGTTCGTTGAATCTCCTGGATGCCGACGGCCGCAAAGACATCGCGCGCGCAGGTCTGGTTCGAGAGCTCGGGCGACTGGAGCTGGCCCGGTCGCGCGGCCGAAGCCGTCGAAGCGCTGCCGGCGCTGCCCGCTTGGGTGCCTGCGCTGCCGCCGCGGATGGAACCGGTTGCGGCGGGCGCCGCTGGTTCGACCGCGGGAGCCTTGCGCCAGCCGCGCGTCAGTCCTCGCGCGGTGCTCATCGGGGTGCTGCTCGCGGCGCTCGTCGCCGTCTGCGCGCTGCTCGCCATCGCGAGCCCGCCGAGCATCGACCGGCTGTTCGGCATGGACGACTCCTCGCCGGTCGCCGAGCCGGCCGCTTCGCGAGTCGCCGCGCCTGCGCCGACGCCGCTTCCGACGCTCGTCTTGGACAAACGCGACGCGGCCGGCAGCTCGATCGACACGGCCACGTATCGATCGCCGGCGCTCGACGGCACGGGCTCGTTCCACGTCTACCTGCCGCCGGGCTACGCCGAGACGGAGGCGCACTACCCGGTGCTCTACCTGCTGCACGGCAACGACCAGCCGGCGACGGCGTTCCTTCAGCTCGGCCTGCAGGGCGAGCTCGATCGCCTGATCGCCGCGCACCAGGTGCCGCCGATGATCGCCGTGATGATCCAGGGCGGCAGGGGCGCGAACAACTGGCGCGATGAGGGCCCGCATCGCTATGAGAGCTACGTGCTCGAAGTGCAGCAGCTCGTCGACCGGATGCTCCCGACCGTCGCCGGGCGCGGTGCGCGCGCGATCGCCGGCGACTCGATGGGCGGCTTCGGCGCGATGAACGTCGCGCTCGGCAATCCGCGCGGCTTCTCGGTTGTCGAGAGCTGGCTCGGCTTCTTCAACGGGCTCGAAGACGAGCTGCGCGCGGCGAAGCCCGTGATCGCGAGCGAGGGGTTGCACGCCTACCTCTATGGCGGCGCTTCGGACTACATCGCCGATCCCTCGGAGAACGCGCCGTTCGCCGCGCAGTTGCGCGCCGCCGGGGCGAGCGCGCACAGCGCCGTGTACGTCGGCGGGCACACGATGGAAACGCTCGAAGCGCATCTCCACCACATGCTGCTGTATGTCGGGCGCTCGCTGCAGGAGAACGCGCAGGTGCGGCCTGCCTCGGGCGCTGCCGGACGTGTGCCTGTGCCTGTGACTGCGACGAAGGCAAAACGATGAACGTGCGATGCAAGCGCAGTCGGCCCCGGGGCGCGACGGTGTTGCGTGGGATTGGCGCGATGCCGACAGGAGCCGCACCGATCGGGGCGATCGCGGTCGGCGCGTTGGCCGGTGGTGCAGTGGCAATCGGCGCGCTTGCGATCGGCCGGTTGGCAATCGGCAGGCTCGCGCTCGGGCGCGGCTCGATCAAGTCGCTGGAGATCGGCGAGCTGAAGGTCGCGAGCCTGAAAGTCGGCGAGCTGCAGGTCGAGTCGAAAAGCGGTCCGGCGAACTAGTCGAAGGGTCCACCTCACGGCTGACCGGCTGGCTGGTTGGCCAGTATGATCGCGGCAGCGATCCGCGACGAGAGTGGGGAGGTCCCGATGGCGTCAGTTGGCAGCGATCTCGACAACGCGTTGATGGCAGAGCGCACGCTGTGGGCGGACGGCCCGCCTCACGAGCTGTTCAAGCAGATGCGCGGCGAGTGTCCGATCCACTGGACCGAGCGCGTCACGGAGTATCCGGAGGAGAAGGGCTTCTGGTCGGTGACGACGGCCGAGGACATCCACACGGTCAGCCGCGACTGGCGCACGTACTCCTCGAACACCGGCGTGACGGCGGTCTCAGACGTCTTCCCACTCGAGCTGACGCAGGCGATGTTCATCGGCATGGACCCGCCGAAGCACGACCGCGTCAAGGCGCTGTTCCAGGCTGGGTTCACGCCGAAGCGGATCGCGGCGCACGAGGATGAGATCAGGGAGATCGTCGTTCGCGTGCTCGACCGGCTCGAGGGGCAGGAAAGCTGCGACCTCGTCAGCGACATCGCGCAGCCGGCCGTCTCGCGCGTGATCGGCAGCTTCATGGGGATTCCGGAGGAGGACGACGCCGCGTGGGCGCGGCTGATGAACTCGACGCTCGCGGGCGATGACAAAGACCTCAACCCCGAGGGCATCGAAGGTGTGCTCGAGAAGGACATCCCGGAGATCTTCGCGCGCTGTCAGAGCATGATCGCGGCGCGGCGTGAGAACCCGACGGACGACCTGACGACGGTGCTCGTCAACGCCGAGATCGACGGCGAGACGCTCGAGGAGCACGAGATCGTGATGGGCTTCTTCCTGCTCGTCGCGGCGGGCAACGACAGCACGAAGGCGACGTACACGAGCGGCATGCGTGCGCTGATGGAAGCGCCCGACCAGCTGCAGAAGCTGCTCGACGATCCGTCGCTGATCCCGAGCGCGGTCGAGGAGGCGCTGCGCATGTTCCCCGCGTTCGCGCATTTCCGCCGCACGGCGACATGCGACACGGAACTGCACGGACAGAAGATCCGCGAGGGCGAGAAGGTCGTCATGTGGTACGTCTCCTCGAACCGCGAAGAGTCGCTGTACGAGCACCCGGATCGCTTCGACGTGACGCGCAACCCCGAGCACCAGGCGTTCGGTGCCGGCGGGCGGCACTTCTGCCTCGGCACGGCGCTTGCGCGCCTGGAGCTGAAGATTCTCTTCGAGGAGACGCTCAAGCGCTTCCCGAAGATCACATTGGACGGTACGCCGAGCTATGTCGAATCGGGGTTCCTGAACCAGATGAAGACGCTGCCTGTGCGGCTTGGCTCCTAGCTGGGTCGCGAAGTGACCGGCGGCGCTCCTCGGGTTCGCTTGCGCCAAGCGGTGCTCGTCGCGGCTGAGCTCGAGCCGGTCGCCGACCAGCTACGCGAGGCGCTTGGGCTCGGTGAGCCGTTTCGCGATCCGGGCGTGGCGATGTTCGGTCTGGAGAACGCCGTCTTCGCGATCGGCGACTGCTTCCTGGAGATCGTCTCGCCGACCGAGCCCGGCACAGCCGCGGGGCGCTATCTCGAGCGCCACGGGGGCGACGGCGGCTACATGGTCATGTTCGACCTCGAGGATCTCGCCGGTGGGCGGCAGCGTGCGAAGGAAAGCGGCGTGCGCACCGTTTGGGAGATCGACCTGCCGGACATCTCCGGGACGCACTTGCACCCGGCCGACATCGGCGGCGCGATCGTCTCGATCGACGGCTCGCGGCCTTACGGGAGCTGGCGGTGGGGCGGGCCCGATTGGACCGGGCAGATCGGCGCGGGCGGGGCGGCCGGGCGCTTGGCCGGCGTCACGCTTGCGGTTGTTGAGCCGGCCGCGGTGGCCGCGCGCTGGGCGCATGTGCTCGGGGTGCCGCTGGGCGGCGATGGTGCGGGGGGTGTGGTGCTGGTGCTCGATGATGCGGAGGTACGTCTCCGTCCGATTGGCAGCGGGTTCGTCGGAGGACTTGTCGAGATCGCCGTTGCGGCGGAGCCGTTGCACTCGGACGACGACAGTGTCGTGGGTGGCGTGCGAGTGCGCTCCTTCGCGATCGACTAGCGAGCTTCGAGACAGTTGCGCGGCAGACGAGAGGCTCGCACGAGTTGAGTCGAGGTCACCGGCCGGTGCTTGGTGTCTCTCACCCAGCGGCGTGACCACTACGGCATTTTGTCGACCTTGAGTTTGCGGTTGCGCTGCTTGAAGTCGGCGACGAGGCGGTCCTTGACTTCCTCGAAGCTGAGGCGTCTCGCTGGTGATGGCAGCGCCCGTGCGCCGAGCTCGGGCTCGGGGGTGATGAAGAAGACGTCTCCTGCATTGGAGCCATAGGGCGCATACACGCCGATGTAGATCTCCTCGAGGAGATCTAGGTCGTCCTTGTAGTCGGTTCGTCCGCGAAAGGCAGCGAAGTGCTGGGTTGCCGTTGCCAGCGAAGTCACCTTCGTGCGGTCGCTCATTGCGTCCCGAGGAAGGAACAGCATTCCGACGACGATTGCGTAGGGCATGTAGCGGTGATAGTTGACGGTCTCGAGCACCCACTCCTCGCCCACGCGCTTGAAATTGTGGGTATAGCCCCTGTTGCGCTCCGGTAGGCCGATCGTCTTGACGCTGAGGCCGAGTCCCAGGAAGAGGCCTTCGATGTTGAACGCGACGTCGATGCTCTTGATCCCACTGGCACTGGCTGCGTTCGTTCCCGTCCCGCCACCGGAGCTCGTACGGGGGAAGTGGGTTCGCATCGACTTCTCCAGGGCTTCGGAGAAGACCCGCGAGAGGTCGTCCGAGTACTGGCGCTTTTGGGCGGTCGTCGGTGGCTTTCCATTGGCGCCCGTGGGCTTGGTCACCGTACCCAATGCGTGTTTGAGATCGAAAGCCATCTCCGGCAGTTTGCCGATCTCGGCGGAATCACGAGAGCGAGAGGTCGGCTCGCCGACTCATCAACGGCGTGGCGCGCCTTGGCCCTCCCATGGACCGAGCAGCAGACCGACGCGGCGCGGCATCTGTTTCACGCCGGATTGCGCAGGTCATCCGAAGCAGTTGCTTGAGTTCTGCTGCGATGCCTCGCGCGCAAACTCTCAGCGTTGTTGGTCTGTTTGCCGGAATCGGCGGCATCGAGCTCGGCTTGCGTGCGAGTGGCCATCACACCGTGTTGCTGTGCGAGAACGATGCCGCGGCAGCCTGCGTACTTGCCGACCGGTTTCCCGGCGTGCCCCTCGTTGGTGATGTGCGGGCGCTCGATGCTCTGCCGGAGTCCGACCTGGTCGTGGCTGGATTTCCCTGTCAGGACCTGAGCCAGGCAGGGAAGACGGTGGGTATCGGTGGAGCACGATCCGGGCTAGTCGAGCACGTCTTCCGGCTTCTCGACACTGCGACGCAGCAACCTCGATGGCTGCTGCTCGAGAACGTCTCGTTCATGCTCCAGCTCGAACGGGGAGAGGCGATGAGCTGGCTCACCTCGTCGCTCGAGGAGCGCGGCTATAGGTGGGCTTACCGCGTCGTCGACACGCAGGCGTTCGGGTTGCCGCAGCGTCGTCAGAGGGTCCTGCTGCTCGCGTCACGTACCGAGGATCCCCGGCCTCCGCTGCTCGGCCAAGATCACGGCGAGCCCGAGGTAGGCGCTCGAGGCGACCTCTCCTGTGGGTTTTATTGGACAGAGGGCATCCGCGGGCTTGGCTGGGCAGTCGATGCGATTCCGACACTGAAGGGGGGCTCGGCGATCGGCATTCCCTCGCCTCCTGCGATTTGGCGACCGGGGACGAGGCGCGTCGTGACGCCGGAGTTGCGCGACGCTGAGCGGCTGCAGGGGTTCCCTGCGGACTGGACCGTGGCGGTTGATGCAGGGCGGGTTCGGCGCAACACCGCACGATGGAAGCTCGTCGGGAATGCGGTCAGCGTGCCGGTTGCTCGATGGATCGGCGAGCGCTTGATGCACAGCGAGCGCTACGACTCCGCGCACGACGCGGAGCTCACCGCAGGCGCCCGGTGGCCTCGTGCAGCGTGGGGCGCTGCCGGCGAGCGTCGGACGGTCGATGTGTCGATGTGGCCCGTGGCGCTGACGCGGCAGCATCTTCACGAGTTCCTCGAGTTCGAGCCGAAGCTTCTCTCGGCAAGGGCAACCGCTGGCTTTCTCTCTCGCACGCGCCGCGGTACGCTGCGTATCCCGGAGGATCTGATTTGCGAGGCAGAAGCGCATCTGGAGGCGATGAACGGCGAGCTTCCCCTGGTCGCCTGAAGACCTTTGCGGGGCCTAGCTTCGATAGCTTGGAGCCGGCGTCGGTCCAAACGAGCGCGCGGATGGCCCGCACGCGCTCGCGCGACACGAGTGCAGAGCTCGAATTGCGCCGGACCCTGCACCGGCGTGGATTGAGGTATTGGGTCGACCGCCGCGTGCTGAGAGAAGTTCGCCGGCGGGCCGATCTCGTCTTTCCAGCGGCTCGTCTCGTGGTCATGGTCGACGGCTGCTTTTGGCACGGCTGTCCCGAGCACGCGACGTGGCCCGCGCACAACGCCGAGTTCTGGCGGGCGAAAATCGAAACGAACAGACGCCGTGATCGAGACACCGACCGGCGCTTCGAGGCCAACGGCTGGCGGGTGGTAAGGGTGTGGGAGCACGAGGATTCTCACGATGCTGCGGACCGAATCCAGGACTTGTTACAAATGCTGCGCGCTTGAAGCTTCAGAGTCGCGCAAACGCAGCGGCGTACTCGTGTGCCGCGCGCTGCAGCATCTGTGCGTAGGGGAATCCGGGGTCGGGCTCGTCGGCCAGCTTCACCGGGCTGCCGTCGTTCGCCATCTCGACGATCATCACTCCGAGAGCGTCGAACCCAGTCGCCGAGCCTCCGGAGCGCCTGCGGATCTCACGGAGCTTCTGGACTACGCGCATGGCGTCCTGCGGCTGTCGATGTTGGTTGACGTTGGGAGCGTGCGTAGCGAGATCGAACTTGTTCATGTCAGGGCTCCTGAACGTCTCACTCGCGTTGACCATCACAAATCCAACCGCGAGGGCCCGCTCGGAGTTCCCGTGGGTCGTCTGGTGGCTCGAATCGAGCTCGTCGTGTAGCCGCGGGAGCGCCCTGACATGGGCGGTCATGCATGCCTTTGCCTCCATCGCCAAGAGCACTGAGCCGACTGGTGCCACAGGTGCGGGCGGCAACCTCGCGAGGATCTCCTGCTGCTTCGTGTTCAGCAAAATCCCAAAATCGTCAGCCATCTCGACGAAACTGCGTCTCGTGCGGCGGCGGTCAGGACTCGTGTCAGGCTCGGCGATGACGAGATCGAGATCCTTGTTGCGTTGCGTCTGAAAATCGCGCAGCGTGTGGTTGAGGCCCAATACCACCTTGCCGCTCTGAAGGTGATCTCGAAGCAGCTCACAACGTTGCATCAGCTCGAACGCAATGACCCAGCATGCGATCTTCGAGTGGCGGTCCGAGCGCGAGTGGTACTGCCAGACATTGTCGTACTTGTCCGGGATCTGAGCAGCACTGATCGAGCGAGCGATGATCTCCGGTCCCTCCACGCCGGGGAGACTTGCAGATGACCCGGAACGTTGCTACCCGCCCAGCGGCGCAAACTCCGGCGCCCGCCGCTCGACAAAGCTGGAAACCCCCTCAACGAAGTCCGGCTGGCCGAACGACTTCAGCATCGCCTCATCAGCCTCCGCCAGCGCCACCGGCAACGCCTGCTCGAGCGCCGCATAGACCTGCCGCTTCATCGTCGCCATGCTCGCCGGCGAGCACTGCGTAGCGAGCTCGTGCGCATAGGCGAGCGTCTCATCGAGCACTGTCTCCTTCGGCGTCGCGCGGTTCGCGAGCCCCATCGCGGCGGCCTCGGCTCCGAGCACGACGCGGCCGGACAGCAGCAGGTCGAGCGCCTGCGCCGGTCCGACGAGGCGCGGCAGGATCCACGAGATGCCGTGCTCGGCGACGAGCCCGCGGCGCGCGAACGCGGTCGTGATCTTCGCGTCCTCGGCGACGAAGCGGATGTCGCACATCAGCGCCTGCACGAGACCGATGCCCGCGCACGGGCCGTTGATCGCCGCGACGATCGGCTTTGGCACGGTGAGTGGAAACGTCTGCGCGGTGCGCTCCTGCTCGACCTGCGCCACGTCGACGCCGTCCTCGCCGAGGCTCTGCAGCTCGTTCATGTCCGCGCCCGCGCAGAATCCGCGTCCGGCGCCGGTCACGACGACCACGCGTACGTCCGGCGAGGCGCCGCACTCGGCGAGCGCATCGAAGTACGCGCGCTCGAGCTCCTGGGTCCACGCATTCAGGCGCTCTGGGCGGTTCAGCGTCAGCACCGCGACGCCATCGCGCAGCTCTTTCAACACGACCTCGCTCACGACTGCTCCTCTCGCCGGGTACTCGCCGAGCCTACAGACCGCGATTGTCCGCGTCTAAGCGTCGGTACGTGAGCTCGAGCGGCGAGCGGCGAGCACGGCCCGTCCGATCGTCACGGGATGGCTCAGCACCAGCGACACGTGACCGGGCAGCGATGTCGGATCGTGCGCGAGCCCGAGCTGGCGCAGGATCGTCGCCTGGTCGAAGTAGACGCGCTCGTTGACGAGCCGGTCGCCGTCGAAGACGAAGTACGCCGTCATCCGGCAGCGAAACGAGCGACCCGTCGGCGGCAGCCCGCGCAGCGGGCCAAGGTGCGTGCCGAGCAGGATGAACTCGACCGCGACCGTGTCGCCGGCGTGGTGCAGCTCGAGCACTTCGTTGCGCTGGTCCGGGAAGGCTGTGCGGCTCTCGGCGTAGTAGCCGCGCACCTCGGCCTCGCCGTCGTAGACCTCGCCTGTCGCGATCAGCTCGTAGCGCGGATGCGCGAACGTGCCGATCGTCGTGTCGAAGTCGTGCACGTTCTCCGATTGCATGTGCTCGCGCACGAGCGCCTCGCGGCGGTCGCGGAGCGTTTGCTCCTCGCTCACGCCGTCGCCGAGGCCGCGACTTTGTCGGCGAGGATCGCCGAGAGCTGCGCGCGGTGGCGCTTTGCGCCGCCGAGCAGCGTCGCGTCGAGCTGCGCGCGCTTGTACAGCCAGTGCACGTCTGCCTCCCACGTGAAGCCGATGCCGCCGTGCATCTGGATCGCGCCGGCCGTCACCTCGCGACCGGCGTCGGACGCGGATGCCTTGGCCATCGCGGCGGCCTCGGCGAGACGCTCCGGGTCGGCGTCTGCGGTCCATGCGGCGAAGTTCGCCGTCGAGCGCGCCTTCTCGGTGTCGAGCAGCATCTGCGCGCAGCGGTGCGAGACGGCCTGGTAGGCGCCGACGGGGACGCCGAACTGTTTGCGGTCCTTGACGTACGCGACGGTCATCTCGAGCGCGCGCTCGCAGACGCCGACGAGCTCGGAGCTGACGGAGACGAGCGAGCGGCCGAGCCCGACGCAGACGCCGTCGAGCGTCTCGCCGGCGCCGTCCGGAACGCTGACGCGCGCGGCCGAGCGCGTCGGGTCGATCGCCTGCAGCGGCGTGACCTCGGCGTCCTCTGCCGCGACCGCGAGGCCGTTGCCGTCGTCGTCGACGAGCACGAGCACCTGCGCGTCGGCGCCGCCGATGACGAGCTCCGCGACGCCGTCCGCAAGCGATCCGAGCGCGCCGACGCTCTCGCCGGAGGCGAGGCCAGGCAGCCAGCGCTCGCGTTGCGCCTGCACGCCCGACTGCTCGATCACGGTCGCCGCCAAAACGCTCGGCAGGAACGGCACGGGCGCGAGCGAGCGACCGAGCTCCTCGCAGAGGATCGACAGCTCGATCTGACCGAGCCCCTGCCCGCCATACTCCTCGGACACGGCGATCCCCGGCCAGCCGAGCTCTGACAGCTCGCGCCACAGCGCCTGATCGACCGTACGCGCCTCGGCGTGCTCGCGTACGCGCGCAGGCGTCGCGCGTTCGGCGAGCAGGTCGCGCGCGGTGCGCTGGATGTCGCGCTGGTCGTCGGTGAAGCCGAAGTCCATCAGACGGCGACCTTCAAGCGCGGGAGGCCGAGCACGCGCTCGGCGACGATGTTCTTCAAGACCTCCGTCGTGCCGCCCTCGATCGTGTTGCCGCGCGCGCGAAGCAGCTCATAGCTCCAGCTCTCGCCGATCGTCAGCGCATCCGGGCCGACCACGTCGACCGCCAGCTGCGTCAGGCGCTGGTTGGTGTCCGACCACAGCCACTTCACCAGCGAGCCCTCCGGGCCGGGCTGGCCGTAGCGCTCGACGTCCGTCAGCCCCTTCCACGCCAGCAGCCGGATCGACTCGCAGCGCGTGTGCAGCTCGGCGAGCGCGTCGGCGTAGAGCGGGTCCTCGAGCAGGCCGCGCTCGGCCGCGATCGCGATCACGTCGTCGAGCAGCTGGCGCAGGCTGATCTGCAACGCGAAGCCGAGACCGGCGCGCTCGTTCATCAGCGTCGTCAGCGCGACCTTCCAGCCGTTGCCGACGCCGCCGACGACGTTCGCGTCGGGAATCCGCGCCTCCTCGATGAACAGCTCGTTGAACTCCGCCTCGCCGGTGATCTGGCGCAGCGGGCGCACCTGCACGGCGTCCTGCTCCATGTCCATCAGGAAGTACGTAAGGCCCTTGTGCTTCGCGACGTCCGATTCCGAGCGCGCGACGAGCATGCACCACTTCGAGTACTGCGCGCCGCTCGTCCAGACCTTCTGGCCCGTCACGACCCACTCGTCGCCGTCCTTCACGGCGCGCGTTTTCAGCGAGGCGAGGTCCGAGCCGGCGTCGGGCTCGGAGAAGCCCTGGCACCAGATCTCCTCGCCTGAGAGGATCGGCGAGAGGTAGCGCTCCTTCTGCTCGTCCGTGCCCCAGACCATCAGCGTCGGGCCGCCGA
>DASZLB010000047.1:0-5569 GCA_035552575.1 Solirubrobacteraceae bacterium
GGTCGGCGCCGACCGCGAGGGGCTCTCCTACAACGTCAACGCCGACGAGGCCGCCGGCGCGGTAGCCGCGGCGATGGGCGCGTACAAGGTGATCTTCCTGACCGACGTGCCCGGCTGGCTCGCCGATGCGAACGACCCCGAGAGCCGCATCGCGCGGGCCACGGCGGAGCAGGTCCGCGACGCATTGCCGGCGCTCGACGGCGGCATGCGCCCGAAGCTCGGCGCGTGCGTCGATGCGATCGACGCCGGCGTCAGCGCCGCGCACATCCTCGATGGGCGCGTAGCGCACTCGTTGCTCCTGGAGCTGTTCACCGACGAGGGGATCGGCACGATGATCGAGGCCGCGCCATGAGCTTGGCCGAGCTGCAGCAGCTCGAGTCCTCGAGCGTGATCGGCTCCTACGCGCGGCTGCCCGTCGAGTTCGTCCGCGGCGAAGGCTCGCGCCTGTGGGACGACGAAGGCAACGAGTACCTCGACTTCCTCTGCGGCATCTCCGTGACGAGCCTCGGGCACTGCCACCCGCTTATCGTCGAGGCCGTGCGCGAGCAGGTCGGGCGGCTGATGCACGTCTCGAACCTGTTCTACACCGAGCCCGCGATGCGCCTCGCCAAGCGGCTGTCCGACTCGAGCCTCGGTGGCAAGGTGTTCTTCTGCAACTCCGGCGCCGAGGCGAACGAGGCCGCGATCAAGCTCGCGCGCAAGGCGCGCCCGGCCGGCGAGTTCGTCGTCGCGCTCGGCGCCTTCCACGGGCGCACGTACGGCTCGCTCTCGGCGACGCCGCAGGAGGCCAAGCAAGCGCCGTTCGCGCCGCTCGTGCCGGGCTTCCGCGCCGTCGAGCCGACGGCCGAGGCGATCGCCGGCGCCGTCGACGAGCGCACGGCGGCGGTGATCCTCGAGCCGATCCAGGGCGAGAGCGGCGTGCACGTGCTCTCCGAGGAAACGCTGCAGGCTGCTCGTGCTGCCTGCGACGAGCACGGCGCTGCGTTGATCTTCGACGAGATCCAGACGGGCATGGGGCGCACGGGGACGCTGTGGGCCTACGAGCAGACCGGCGTGCGCCCCGACGCGATGACCGCCGCGAAGGCGCTCGGCGGCGGGCTGCCGATCGGCGCGCTCGTCACCGGCGAGCGGCTCGCCGACGTGCTGCAGGCGGGCGATCACGGCTCGACGTTCGCCGGCGGCCCGACGGTTGCCACGGCCGCGCTCGCGGCGCTCGAGCTGACCGACGATCCGGCGCTGCTTGCGGGCGTGAACGAGCGCGGGCGGCAGCTGATCGAAGGCCTCGAGCGCCTGCCGCACGTCGTCGCGGTACGCGGGCGCGGGCTGATGCTCGCGGCCGAGCTCGACGTTCCCGCACCGGAGCTGATGAGACGCGCGCTGCTCGAGCAGCGGCTCGTGACGAACGCGACCGGGCCGACATCGCTGCGCCTGCTGCCGCCGCTGACCGTCGCCGAGGCCGAGATCGACGATGCGCTTGCGCGGCTCGGGGCCGTGCTCGGGTCCTAGCCGTGCGCCGCGAGCTCGCCGGCGGCTTCGAGCTCGACGACGACCGCGCGCGGATCGACGTCGAGGAGGTCCATCGCTTCATCAGCACCGAGTCCTACTGGGGACTCGGCCGCCCGCGCGAGCTGATCGAGCGGACCGTCGCGAGCTCGGCGCGCGTGCTCGGCCTGTACGAGGGTGAGCGCCAGGTCGGCTTCGCGCGTGCCGTCTCCGACGGCGTCAGCCTCGCCTACCTCGCCGACGTCTACGTGCTCGGCGACTATCGCGGCCGCGGCCTTGGCTACGAGCTCGTGCGCGAGATGGTCGAGGGCTCCTTTGGCGAGGTGCGCTGGATGCTGCACACGGCCGATGCGCAGGGCCTGTACGAGAAGCTCGGCTTCTCCGGCGAGGCGCCGCCGTACCCGCTGATGGAACGCGCGCCGAAGCGGGCCGCGCCGAGCGGTCCCCGACAGTAGCCTTCGCCGCCGTGAGCGAGCGAAAGACCGACACCTCAGGCGCCGTGCCGACGGCCTCCTACGAGGCCGAGCCGGGCTCTGTGCACCGCGTGCTGCTGCTCTACTCGGGCGGCCTCGACACGAGCGTGATGCTCAAGTGGATCCAGGACGAGTACGGAGCGGAGGTCGTCTGCCTGACGGTCAACCTCGGCCAGCCCGGCGAGGACTACGAGGTGATCGAAGCCAAGGCGCTGAAGCTCGGCGCGCTGGAGTGCCACGTGCTCGACGCGCGCGAGCAGTTCGCGCAGGAGTTCGTCGTGCCGGCGATCAAGGCCAACGCGCTGTACGGCGGCGGCTATCCGCTGTTCACCGCGCTCGGGCGCCCGCTGATCGCGAAGCTCGCCGTCGACTACGCGCGCTCCTCCGGCTGCGACACGATCGCGCACGGCTGCACGGGCAAGGGCAACGACCAGGTCAGGATCGAGGCGACGATCGCGACGCTTGCGCCCGAGCTGAAGGTGATCGCGCCCGTGCGCTCGTGGCAGATGGGGCGCGAGGAGGAGATCGTCTACGCGCGCGAGCACGGCATCCCGGTCAAGGGCGGCACCGAGGCGGCGCCGTACTCGATCGACGACAACCTCTGGGGACGCTCCTCGGAGGGTCGCTGGATCGAGGACCTCGACCACGCGCCCGAGGACGACGTCTTCCAGCTCGTCACGCGCCCAGAGCTCGCGCCCGACGAGCCCGAGACGGTCACGATCGAGTTCGAGGCCGGCCTGCCCGTCGGCCTGAACGGCGAGCGCCTCGGCCTCGTCGCGCTGCTCGAAGCGACCGCCGAGGTTGCGGCACGCCACGGCGTCGGCATCGTCGACCACATCGAGGACCGCATCGTCGGGTTGAAGGTGCGCGACATCTACGAGGTGCCCGCGGCCGCGATCCTGCTGCCGGCGCACGACGAGCTCGAGCGGCTCGTCTGCACGATCCACCAGAACCAGTTCAAGCCGCAGCTCGACCACCAGTGGGCCTATCTCGTCTATGCGGGGCTCTGGTGGGAGCCGCTTCGCGGCGACCTCGACGGCTACATCGAGCGCGTCAACGAGCGCGTCACGGGCACGATCGGGATGAAGCTCTACAAGGGCCACGCCCGCGTCGTCACGCGCTCCTCGCCGAATGCCGTCTACGACGCGAGCCTCGCGTCGTTCTCGCAGTCGGGCGGGCTCTTCTCGCAGACCGCCTCGCCGGGCTTCATCGAGCTGTGGTCGCTGCAGTCGCGGATGGCTTGGCGGCTGCGCAACGAGTGAGTAGGGACGGGCCCTTGGGCACCGTGTCGCTGTCCTGCCCGCGACGCCCGGCACCCGCGGTGTAGACGGGAGCCGCGCGGGGTAGCATCACCATCATGAACGGAAACGGCTACAAGCTGCTCGGCTTCATCGTCTGGCGTGGCGGAAAATGGTACGCCGCACGCAAGCTGCCATCCGGCCGCGTCGCGGCAGCGGCGGCGCTCGGCACGCTCTCGGCACTCGGCGCCGCGACGGTCATCGCACGCCGCGCAAGCGCCTGAGCCGAAGCGTCGCGAGCCCGGAACGGCGCGCCTCACGGCAGGCTCCAGCGAGCGCCGCGCGCGACCGATTTCGCGCGCCGAGTCGTCCGGTCCTGAGCGTAGTTTCACGCCATCGTGATCGCCGAGGGAAACGAGACGCCGGGAGGCGAGACGGGGGGCGCGCCGGAGGGCCGCGGGCGGCTCAGCGAGGGCGACATCCTCGCCGAGCGCCGTGCTCGCCGCGCTGCGGAGTCGGGTGAGCACGCGCTGACGCTGCGCGCCGAAGCGGCCGAGGCGACGGTGCGGACGCTCGAGACGCACGTAACGAGCCTGCAGCAGCAGCTTCGCGAGTCCGAAGAGGAAGCGCGCCGCATCTCCGAGCGGATCGACGCGAGCACTCAGGCGCACTCGGAGGAGCGCTCGCAGCACGCAGAGCGCGCGTATGCGCCGCAGCGCGACGCGGCGCTCGAGCGCGAGCTGCAGCGAGCCTCACAGCGCGAGTACGCCGAGCAGCGGCTGCGGCTCGAGGCCGAAGAGCGCTGCAGCGAGGTCGAACGCGACACGCGCACGGAGGTCGAGCGCCTCGGTCGGCGGATCGACGCGAGCGAGCGCGACGCGCAGGAGCTCGGCGCGCGCCTGGAAGCGGCCCAGCGCGAGCTGGCGGAGGCCGAGCAGGCGCTCGCCGCGCAGCGCGTCGCCGTGCAGCAGAGCGAGCGCGAGCTGCGCGAGCGCCTGAGCGGGCTCGAGCGCCAGGCCGAGCAGCTTCACGGCGGCCTCGAGGCCGAGCGCGCCGCACGCGAGCGCGCCGAGCAGATGCTCGCGGCGCTGCAGCAGGCCCAGCGCGGTGCGCAGCTGCTGCTCAGCGGGCTTGCCGACACGGTCGCGCGCTTGCGCGAGAGCGCTCAACGCCAGCGCGCAGCCGCGCAGCCGGTGCCTGCCGCGGCGCCTGTCAGGCATCTGCCCGCGCAGACGCCGACGGCCGTTCGGCCGATGCCCTCGACGCCGGCTCCGCCCTCGACGCCCCCGCTGTCGACGCCTCCGCTGTCTTCGACGCCCCCACAGGCGCGCCCGATCGCCGCCGCCGAGGCGAACGGCGGCGAGATGGCAGCAGCGCTCGCGGCCGCCGTCGAGCGCCTGCGCGCACGCGTCGAGGAGCAGGCCGGCGCGCAGGTCGCCACGGCGCAACGGCCGGTGACGAAGCCGCCGCCGCACAAGCACACGATGTCGCTGATCGCCCGCACACGGCTCGCGCTGAGACGGCGACGCGAACAGCGCAAACAGCGACGCGCGGCCTGAGCGTCCGCCTCCGCGACACCTAAGATCGACTGACGTTGAGCACCCCGACCTGCGCCCATCTCCACGTGCACTCCGAGTACTCGCTGCTCGACGGCGCGTGCAAGATCGACGCGCTCGCAGCGCGCGCCGCGGAGTTCGGCCAACCGGCGCTCGGCTTGACCGACCACGGCGTGATGAACGGCGCCGTAGAGTTGCATGAGGCGTGCAAGAAGCACGGCGTCAAGCCGATCATCGGTTGTGAGATCTACCTCGTCGACGACCACACGGCGCGCGGCCCGGGCAAGGTCGAGCGCAACCACCTGACGCTGCTCGCGGCCGACGATGCCGGCTACCGCAACCTCGTCAAGCTCTCCTCGGCAGGCTTCCTCGACGGGCTTCAGCGCGGCAAACCGTCGGTCGACATGGGCCTGATCGAGCGCCACTCCGAGGGCGTCATCGCGCTGACGGGCTGTCTCGCCTCGCGCTTCTGCCAGCGGCTGCTGCAGGACCGCGTCGAGGACGCCCGCGCGCACGCCGACGAGCTGCTGAACGTGTTCGGCAAGGAGAACGTCTACTTCGAGGTGCAGAAGAACGGCCTCGCGCCGCAGGACAAGTGCAACGAGGGGATCGTCAAGATCGCCCGCGAGGTCGGCGGCGGCCTCGTCGGCACCGGCGACGTGCACTACCTGCGCCGCGAGGACTACGACCACCACACGGCGCTGCTCTGCGTGCAGACGAAGAGCACGATCGCCGCGCCGAAGATGACGTTCGAAACGAACGAGTTCTACCTGCGCGACAGCGGCGAGATGATCGCGGC
>DASZLB010000048.1:0-4579 GCA_035552575.1 Solirubrobacteraceae bacterium
ATCTATGGCTCAAGCGCCGAGCGCACGGCTGCCCTTGACGGCTGGCTGTGGACCTATAACCATCGACGACGACATCAGGCCATCGGGCGACAGACACCCATCAGTCGCGTGAATAACCTGCTCGGGTCTTACAGCTAGCCGATAATTGCCGCACGACTCGCTCCGCGTCCGCCCTTTGGCGGGCGCGGCAGCGGCGTCCGCGCTCTCAGCCGATGCGCCTGCCGCGAGCGCCAGCTCTCGGTCGCGCGCGTCGATGGTGACATACGGCGTTCCTCCAGCCCTAGCCGCGATATGGCAAGCGCGAAGCACTGTCGTCGCAGACGCGACAAGCGACCCCCGGCCTACTCAGTGCGAGCATCCTCGCTGCGGCGTCGGATCCCGGTCCAGCGAATATCCGTCTAGCTGTAACCTGGAGTTCGGGCTCCGAAAAAGGGACTGCTAGCTGCGCGTCCCGCTGAGCGTCTGCACCTGGATCGCGACGAGCCTCGCGAATGAGACTTTCACTTCGGCAGTCGCGGCGTTGCATTCGAGGGAGATGCTCGCGGTCAGCGGGCTGACGCTGACGCTCGTCAGCGAGATCGTCGCGGCGCCTTCGGCGACGAGCCCGACGCTCGCTTCGTCCCCGGCGAGGGAGCAGTGGACGACCTCGCCTGCGGATTTCGTGTTTTCGAGCTGCGCCTTGGCGAGCAGGATGTAGCTGCCAGGCGGGACGCTCGGGAGCGTCGCGATCGCCAGCTTTGTCGTTGTCAGTTCGAACGGACTGTCGCTGAAGTCGCCGATGCCGGCGCTCACGCCGTTTGCGCCGTTTGCGCCGTTTGCGCCGGCTTTGCCGTCAGCTCCGTTTTTACCGTTCGTCCCGTTTTTGCCGGCGGCCCCGTTTTTGCCGTTGCTCCCGTTCCTGCCAGGCACGCCCTGCGTGTTCCACGACAGCTTCGTCTCGCCCCGGCGGCAGTTCGTCCTCGCGCTGACGAAGCGGGCCGTGCCGCCCTTCTTCTTGACGCACGCGTACAGCGTCGCGGCACCGGCCTGGGGCGCGGCGGCGAGACCGCTCAGCAATAGCGTCGATGTGCTCAGCACCGCTGTCAGCGCAGATCGTTTGGTCCTCGTCGGCATCGCTACTCCTCTGTGATCGGGTGGCTTGGCGTGAAGCTCAGACGGCCGCCGGCGACTCGACGGCGGCCGGCGGGCTCGCCTGAAGTTTGCAGCACGGGCTCGCCATCGGCGACGCCACGCCGCGGTGCTGTGCTGAGCGGGAGTGTATTTTGAGCGCTCTTTATCTATTTCTGTCCGCTGCCTTGGGGGTCCTGAATGCGCAGGCACATCAGCTATGCAAACGTCGTCGCGACGCTCGCGCTCGTCTTCGCGATGAGCGGCGGCGCGCTCGCGGCGAAGCACTACCTCGTCACGAAGACGAGTCAGCTCAGTCCGCAGGTGCTGAAGAAGCTCAAGGGCAACGCTGGGCCGAAGGGACCGTCCGGACAGAGCGGTGCGCCGGGTGCGCCGGGTGCGCAAGGCGTGCCGGGGCCGAAAGGCGAAACGGGCAAGGAAGGAGCGTCGGCGCTGCGGCCGCTGGAATCGGGCCACACGGTCACGGGGTACTTCGGCGGACGCTTCGAGGTCGGGGGCGGGCCGAGAGTCGTCGGCGTCAGCGTCAGCCTCCCGATTCCGGCGCCCGTGTCGATCAACCGAGTCGAACTCGCACCGACGGCGAATTGCACTGGAAGCTCGCAAGACCCGACGGCGCTGCCCGGCTTCGCCTGCGTGTATCCGAACATTCTCGTCCTGGCGGAAAAAGTCGAACCGAACCCAGGCGACGCGGGAGGCGACCGGTTCGGTTTCTTCGTGGATTGGACGGGCGAATTCGCAAACACCCAAACCTCGGTGAGAGGCACCTGGGCATACACGGCGCCGTAGCGGGCCGTCTCACGAGGGGCCAGAGCACGGGGGGGTGGAGTTTAAGCGCTCTTTATCTATTGTTGTCCACTGCCTGGGGGTCTTAGATGCGCAAACACCTTACGTACGCGAACGTCACTGCGACGCTCGCGCTTGTCTTCGCGATGAGCGGCGGCGCGCTCGCGGCGAAGCACTACCTCGTAACGAAAACGACTCAGATAAGTCCGACGGTGCTGAAGTCGTTCAACAGCACCAACACGTCGCTGTTCAAGAAACTCTCGAAATCGGTCACGGTTTCCAACGCCTCCTCGGCGAGCTCGGCGACGACCGCCGTATCGGCGACGAACGCAACCAACGCGACGCACGCGACGAGCGCGAACACGGCGACCAGCGCCACGACTGCGACCAACGCGACAAATGCGACGAATGCGACGACGGCGAGCAACGCGCTTTCGCTCGGCGGTACGCCGGCAAGCGAGTTCACGCACTCGGACTGCAACTCGCGCACAGGACAGATCAAGGGCTTCGCACTGGTGCCCGCGGCGCCTCCGAGCACGTTCACGGCGATCGCCGGCTACAACTGCAGTGGCGGCGAAGTCGAGGCCAAGCGCACTGCGGAAGGCATCTACGTGGTCAAGTTCGTGAACAGCCCGGTGGCGGCGGCCGTGGCAACGGTGATCACGCCGACGGGGGTGCACGACAACGCGTTTGTGGACGCCTCATTCCTCGCCGCGGGCGAATTCGAATTCGAAGCGTTCAACGCTGTTCTCAAACACGACCAGGACGTGCCGTTTACCGTGATCGTGCCGTAGCGGGGCACCTCAGCGCTCAGGCGACGGTCGCGGCGATGCTCTGCGCTGCCGCGGCCTACGTCTGCAGGATCAGCTCGCCGTCGGCGACGTCGACGCTCACCTCATCGCCTTCGCGCAGCTCGCCTTTGAGCAGCGCAAGCGCAAGCCGGTCGGTCAGCTGCTTCTGGATCACGCGCCGCAGCGGCCGCGCTCCGTACGTCGGGTCATAGCCCATGTCGCCGAGCAGCTGCTTGGCGGCGTCGCTGAGCGTCACGTGCACGCCGCGCTCGGCGATGCGCGCGATCACGCGGTTGACCTGCAGCTCGACGATCTCCGAGAGCTGCTCGCGCGTCAGCGCACGGAAGCGCACGATGTCGTCGAGCCGGTTGATGAACTCGGGCTTGAAGTACTCGAGCAGTTCGGTGCGCAGGCGCGCATCGGCGCTCGCTGCCGCGCGCGGGTCGGCCTCGGCGTTCGCGTCGCTCTCGCCGTCGGCACCACTGCTGACGGGGATGTTCGAGGTCATGATCAGCACGGTGTTCTTGAAGTCGACGGTGCGGCCCTGGCCGTCGGTCAGGCGGCCGTCGTCCATCACCTGCAGGAGCGTGTTGAACACGTCGGAGTGCGCCTTCTCGATCTCGTCGAGCAGCACGACGGCGTAGGGCCGTCGGCGAACAGCCTCGGTCAGCTGGCCGCCCTCCTCGTAGCCGACGTAGCCGGGCGGCGCGCCGACGAGGCGCGAGACGGAGTGTTTCTCCATGTACTCGCTCATGTCGATCCGGATCATCGCCTCTTGCGAGTCGAACATGAACTCGGCGAGCGCGCGCGCGAGCTCGGTCTTGCCGACTCCGGTCGGGCCGAGGAACAGGAACGAGCCGATCGGCCGATCGGGGTCTTGCAGGCCGGCGCGCGAGCGGCGCAGCGCGGTGGCGACGGCCTCGATCGCGGCGTCCTGGCCGACGACGCGTTCGTGCAGGCGGTCCTCCATCTGCACGAGCTTCTCGCTTTCGCCCTCGAGCAGGCGGCTGACGGGGATGCCGGTCCAGCGCGCGACGACCTCGGCGATGTCGTCGGCATCGACCTCCTCTTTGAGGAAGACGGGCGCCGCTGCGGCGCCGTCGCGCTCGCGCTCTTCGGATTCGTACTCGGCGACCTTGCGCTCGAGCTCGGGGATCTCGCCGTAGCGCAGCTCGGCGGCGCGCTGCAGGTCGGCCTCGCGTTCGGCGCGCTCCATCTCGATCCTCGCAGCGTCGAGCTTCTCGCGCGTCTCCGAGACGCCGGCGATCGCGTCCTTCTCGGCCTGCCACTGCTCGCGCATCTGCTTTGCGCGCGCTTCGAGCTCGGCGCGCTCGTCCTCGATCGCCTTGCGGCGCGCCTTCGTCGCGTCGTCCTTCTCCTTGCGCAGCGACTCGAGCTCGATTCGCAGCTGCATCACGCGACGCTCGACCTCGTCGATCTCGGTCGGCAGCGAGTCGATCTCGATCCGGATCTTCGACGCGGCCTCGTCGACGAGGTCGATCGCCTTATCGGGCAGGAAGCGGTCGGCGATGTAGCGGTTCGAGAGCGTCGCAGCGGCGATCAGCGCGCTGTCTTGGATCGAGACGCCGTGGTGCAGCTCGTAGCGCTCCTTCAGCCCGCGCAGGATCGCGATCGTGTCCTGCACGCTCGGCTCGCCGACGTTGACGGGCTGGAAGCGGCGCTCGAGTGCGGCGTCCTTCTCGATGTACTTCGTGTACTCGTCGAGCGTCGTCGCGCCGACGGCGCGCAGTTCGCCGCGCGCGAGCATCGGCTTGAGCAGGTTCGAGGCGTCGACGGAGCCCTGGGCGGCGCCGGCGCCGACGATCGTGTGCAGCTCGTCGAGGAACAGGATGATCGCGCCGTGCGCGTCGGAGACG
>DASZLB010000049.1:0-10987 GCA_035552575.1 Solirubrobacteraceae bacterium
GTCGAGCTGCTGCTGCGCAACGGCATCGAAGGCCCATACGGGATCGCGCTCGGACGCGAGGACTACACGAGCGTCGTCGAAACGGGCGAGCACGGCGGCTATCCGCTGCTCGGGCACCTGCGCAAGATCCTCAAAGGCCCGATCGTCTGGGCTCCGGGCGTCGTCGGCGCGGTCGTGCTGAGCATGCGCGGCGGCGACTTCGAGTTCACCTCGGGGCAGGATCTCTCGGTCGGCTACGAGTCGCACGACGCCGAGGCGGTGTCGCTGTACATCGAGGAGTCCTACAGCTTCCGCGTGCTGACGCCGGAGGCGGCCGTCGCGATCGCGCGGCCGAACGGTCGCTAGGGAGAACCTCGCCGCCGCGCGCGAGCGATCCTGCGGCATCTTCGGGGTCCGCGCGACTCGCCTCTCGACGCGACTCGCCTCCTGGCTATTCGACTGCTGGAGTGCTCAGCTTGGCGGGCTGGGCCTCTGGCCTTGCGAGCAGCACAGCACCGGCGCTGACGGCGACGAATGCGAGGACGCGCAGGGCGCCGAGCGCGCCTGACGGCACGGGCTCGTCGAGCACGACCGTGCCGGCGAGGATCGGCAGCGCGTTCGTCAACAGCGTCGCGAGCCCGGCGACGGTCAGCGCGGCGCCGGCCTGGTAGCCGAGCTGCAGGAGCGTCGTGCCGAGCGTGTAGCCGAGCACGAGCGTCAGCACGAAGGCGACGCGCGCGCCGCCCTGCGTCGCGAGCTTCGTCGAGATGTCGCCGATCGAGAAGCACAGGCCACCGGCGAGCGCGTTCGCGACGGCGACGCCGAGTACGCGACGGCCGAGCACGACGACGACTGCGGCGAGCAGCGCCGTAGCGCCGAGCCAGACGAGCACGGCGGCCGTAGAGCCGCTGTGCCCTTCGCCGCCGCTGCCGTTCGCGAGCGAGACGGCGAGCGCGACGAGGCCGAGCACGGAGAGGACCACGCCGAGGCGGTGACGAGGACCGAGACGCGGGCCGCCGAGGCGCATCGAGAAGTACGCGAGCAGGCCGATCCCGCCGGCGACGATGCTCTGCACGAGCGCGAGCGGTGCGAGCGCGAGCGCAGCGGCGTACAGCAGGAAGCCGCTGCTCTCCATCGCGAAGCCGAGCAGCCAGCCGCGATCGGCGAGTAGCTGCGCGGCGGAGTGCAGCGGGCGGCGCATCGAAAGCGCCGGCATCGAGGCGGCGGCGTCGTGCTCGCGCAGGTATGCGAGGCTCGTGAGCGTCGTCGAGGCGAGCGCGAGGACGAACGCGATGGCGATTCCTGGGCGCATCTTCCGGCGGAACCTATCCTGGGCGCCCGCTGGAGCGCCGGAGCGCTACTGCAGGTATTTCTCGACGGTTCCCTCGTCGCGCGCTTCGGCGTCGTCGGGGTTCTCCCCGGCGGCGCGCCTCGCGCGGCGCTGGCGCAGCAGGTCCCAGCAGCGGTCGAGCTCGACGGAGACCTGCTCGCGGCGCTCGCGGTCGGCCGCGAGCGCGTCCTCGCTCGCGGCGTCGTGCTGCTCGCGCTCCTGCAGCGCGTGCTCCTCTTGCACCAGAGACTCGATGCGGCCGAGGATCGACTCGTCGCTCATCTGCGCAGCGTAGACGAACGCGGCGAGAGAGTCGTTCCGGACGTCCGGCACGATCGAGCAGCACCCCCCGTGAATCCCGTCGTACGGTTCCGTTCGCGCGATTGACATTGAGTGGGCGCGCGCATAGGCTCGTCCTCGGGGAACAGACTGAGGGAGCTCGCGTGGCCGGGGGTGGCGAAGCACCGATGCAGTCGGGCTCCATGGAGCCCGATTCGGGCCTGCGCGAACGCGTGCCGGCACTGGAGCGCTGGAAAGCGTCGCCGCTGAGCGGCAGCGAATCGGCGCGGGCGCGGCTACGGCGACGCTATCTCTGGTCCGGCTACCGGCCCGAGCCGTTGCCGTCCCACCGCGAAACGGTCGAGGATCCGGCCGGTGGACGGGTCGGGATCTGCTGCTCGGGTGGCGGCATCCGCTCGGCCGCTTTCAACCTCGGCGCGCTGCAGGCGCTCCAAGATGCGAAGGTGCTGGCGCGCGCAAAGTATCTCGCGGCGGTTTCCGGCGGCTCCTACATTGCCGCGGCGTTCGCGATGGTGCACAAAGCCTCGCTCGGAGCAACTGCGGACAACTCCGGAGCAGGCCTGTTGCTGGAGAAGCCGCCTTTCCATCCAGGCTCGCCAGAGGAGCAGTACCTGCGCAACCGCTGCAACTACCTCGCCCCGGACGGGATGGCGAAGCTCTACCTCGGCTGGCGCGTGATCCTCGGCCTGCTGTTCAACGTCGTGTTTCTTGCGCTGCCGCTGATCGGGGCGACGATCGTACTCGGGGCGAGCGTCTATCAGCGCGCGTTCCCATCGCTCGTGAAGCCGCCGCCGTCGTGCACGAAGGTCGTACAGGCGGCGAGCACGACGAAGCCGGCTGTGACGGAATTTGTCTGCCACACGGTGGCGCTGCCGACGTGGAGCTGGGCGGCGCCGGCGACGCTGCTCGGACTGAGCATCTTGATGGGCCTCTCGATCATGATTCTACGGATCCGCCACGAGGCCAAGCGCCGGGCGGCCGAGACGTGGACAACGCGACTGTTGATCGGGGCGGTGCTCGTCGCGCTGCTGACGATGGCGCTTCCGGAGCTCGTCGCGCTGCTGCACCCCGCGCAAGGGACGACGAGCGCGAAAACCTCCTCGCACACGGCGAGCACGCTTGCGACCTACACCGGTGGCGGCGTCCTCGGACTGCTCGCTGCGTTGAGCGCGCACCTGCGCTCGGCTCTCGGCAAAGTCGAGGGAGACGCGAAAAGGGTCGGAGGCGCCGCCGCAAAGCTCAAAGCACTCACGCCGCGACTGCAACGGGCGTTCGCGTACGCCGTCGCAGCGATCGTCGGGCCACTGCTGTTCTACTTCGTGATCGTCTTCGCGATGTCGTTGACGCTCGCCGACGCGGGCACCGTCGTGCACCGCGAACGCCTGCTGCTGGCCGGCGCAGGCACGCTCGCACTGTCGGCGCTGATCTACTTCGGGATCGACATCACGGCTCTCTCGCTGCACCACTTCTACAAGCGGCGGCTGTGCACCGCGTTCGCTCTGCGGCGAGTCCTGCCGCGCCCGATCGGTAGCCCCGCGCCCGGACCGCGCCGCGCCGAAGAGGAGCTGCCGCGGCTCGCCGCCGACGCCGACGAGGAAGCGCGCGGCATCGCGGTCGAACGCGACTACGAGCGGCTGACGCCGTTGTCGGAGACCGGCGCTAACGGAGCGGGCTGGCCGACGCTGCTGGTCTGTGCCGCGGCGAACATCTCGGACCCCGGCGCGACGCCGCCAGGCCGGCACGTGACGAGCTTCACGTTCAGCCCCCACTCGGTCGGCGGACCGCTCGTCGGCGCGATGTCCACGAAGGAATACGAGAAGGCCTTCCACGACAAACGCGCGCGGGCGCGCGACCTCACGCTGCCAGCCGCAGTCGCCATGTCCGGCGCCGCGATCGCGCCGTCGATGGGCAAGCTGACGCGGCGCCCGCTCACGTTCCTGCTGGCGCTCGGCAACGTGCGCCTCGGCGTGTGGATCCCGAACCCGCGCTGGGCCGCAGCCACGCGCCAACTCGAAGACAAGCGCCTCAGCTGGATCCCCCGGTGGCAGCGACCGCGTGCGTCCTATCTGATCCGCGAGCTGTTCGGGCGCAACCGCGTCGACAGCCGCTACTTGTTCGTCACCGACGGCGGGCACTACGAGAATCTCGGCCTCGTCGAGCTGCTGCGGCGCGGCTGCACGGAGATCTACTGCTTCGACGCGAGCGGCGGCGAAAGTTTCTCCGAGCTTGGCGACGCGGTTGCGCTTGCGCGCAGCGAGCTCGGCGTCGAGATCTGCATCAACCCCTCGCCGCTGACGCCAGCGCCGGCGGATTCCGCCAAGGACGGGGCGAAGGGCTCGGCCCCGCAGACGAGCAGCACCACGGCCGAAGCGTCCGGCACGGGTACTGGGGGCGCGAAGAAAGAGCCAGACGACTCGCAGCCTGAGGGCCGCCTCGAGCGGATCCGCGCCTGCCTGGCGGCGTGCCTCTCGACGACCGCGCCGGCCGTGACCGCGGCCGCCGATGCGCCGGCGACGGCCGACTCGCTTGCAAAGGACGAGCCGGCCGAGCCGGGCATGGCCGCGGACAGCGTCGTTCGCGCGAAGTTCACCTATCCACCCGCCAAACCGGGCGATACGCCGCTCGAGGGCGTCCTCTACTACGCGCGCAACGTGATGACGAACAAGGCGCCGTGGGACGTGCGCGCGCGGCATCTCGAAGATCCGACGTTCCCGCATGACCCGACGACGGACCAGCTCTACACCGACCAGAAGTTCGAGAGCTACCGAGCCCTCGGCGCGCAAGCCGGCAAGCGGGCGTTCGCGCTCGCGCAGGCCGAGGCACACTGAGCGCGACGCTCAGAACGGCGCGCCCGCAGCGAAGATCGGCCCGGCGTCAGCCGGTGTACACGCGCGCGAGCGACTCGGCCACGCAGACTGGCTTCTCGCCGCCCTCACGCTCGAATGTCAACGTCGTCGTGATCTGCGCGCCGCCGGGGATCTCATCGACGGACGCGAGCGTCGCGCGCATCCGCACCTTGGCGCCGACGGGCATCGGCGCGGGAAAGCGAACGCGGTTGAGTCCGTAGTTGACGCCGAACGCGAAGCCCTCGAAGTTGAACATGTCATAGGAGAAGCGCGGCGCGAGCGAGAGCGTGTAGTAGCCGTGCGCGATCGTGCCGCCGAACGGGCTCTCCTTCGCGCGCTCCGGATCGATGTGGATCCACTGGTCGTCGCCGGTGACCTCGGCGAACTGGTCGATCTTCTCCTGCGTCACCTCGTGCCAGTCGCTGACGCCGAGCTCCTTGCCTACGTAAGCCTTGACCTCGTCGAGTCCACTGAGCGTGAGCATCGTGCTTCCCTCCGGTTTCTGTCGCAGATGTAGTGCCCGCGGGCGGTGCGCCGGCGCGGGCGCGGCGGATCGTACGCGCTCCTGCGCTTCAGCGCGCGAGCCCGGCTCGGCTCCGCACAGGCGGGCGACGCGGCGGCGAGCGCCGCTACGCGCCCGCCTCGACCGCAGACTCGCCTGGCGCGATCTGCCTGCTGCCGCTGAACAGAAGCCGGTGCACGCCCGCGCCGAGCAGCCCGCCGGCGAGCGGCGCGACGATGAACAGCCACAGCTGGCTGAGCGCCCAGCCGCCAACGAAGATCGCCGGGCCGATGCTGCGCGCCGGGTTCACGGACGTGTTCGTCACAGGGATGCTGACGAGGTGGATCAGCGTCAGCACGAGCCCGATCGGGATGCCCGCAAAGGCGACGTTCGCGAGCCGGTCTGTCGACGCGAGCACGGTGAAGACCAAGAACGCGGTGAGGATCATCTCTATAAAAAGAGCCGAGCCGAGAGCGAAACCGGCGGGTGAATGCGCGCCGTAGCCGTTGGCACCGAGGCCTTCCATGCGCACGTCGTAGCCGCCTTTGCGCCCGCCGACGATCGCCAGCAGAACCCCGGCGGCCGCGATCGCACCGAGCACCTGCGCGATCCAGTAGCGCACGGCCTCGCCGATCTCGACCTTGCCGTTGACGAGCAGCCCGAGCGTCACGGCCGGATTGATGTGACAGCCCGAGATCGGGCCGATCGCATAGGCCATCGCGAGCAGCGCGAGCCCGAACGCGAACGCGACGCCGAGATAGCCGACGTGATCGCCTGCGAGAACGGCCGTGCCGACACCGCCGAAGACAAGCACGAACGTGCCCACCAGCTCCGCACAAGCCCGCTTCAGCGCCATCTCAGTCTCCCCTCGAAAGTCGATCCTTGCGAACTTCTCTTAGTTCGACCCGAGCGCGGCGATCCCTCTCCCAGCGGACGGACGCAGCGCGCTCGCCAGCTCCTCCGCGGGACCCTCCGAAGTGAGCATGTGATCGCCTGGCGCAAGCGCGTGCCATCGAGCGATCAGCCAGCAGCCGAAGGCGAGTGCCAACGGATGCGCAGATTGCGCGCGCGCAGCGGCCCGCGGGCTGCTCTCGAGCGCGATCTCGAGGTCGGTTGAGCCGGCGACGGGCCGCTCGCCGCGACACTTCACGGTTGCCTCGACGCGATCGCCCTCGCGCGTCGCAAACGACCACCGGTCGTGGCTCCACGAGTTGCCCTGCAGCGCAAGCGTCAGCTCGCCCGCGCGCAACCGCCCGCCACGGCGCAGGCGAAACGGCCGGAACTCGCCCGCGCGCCGCCCGCTCTCGTCGAGCAGGTCAAAGCGCCAGCCAGGCGCTCCGGCAGCGGTGACGATCGCGACCTCGAGATCCTCGGCGACGAGCCGGCCGAGCGCGCCCGCGCGCCGATCGGCCACGACGAACGCGAGGACGCGATCCTCCGCGCGCAACCTGCCGTCTGCGCCGAACAGCAGGTGCGCCCCGGCAGCGGCAGTCGAAGCCTCGCGGTCGCGATCCTGATCGGGATTGATCCGCATCACTGATTTGTTTCGAGAATGGGCCAAGCGGTCGCTAACGCCCATCTCTGACGATGGTTCTATCAACTCGAACGGTCGAAAGGCGTAAGCGTTCGGCGCCCGTTGCGGGTGGGCCGCGCCCGTTCGCGAGCGCCTTACGCAGCCGCCGCACAGTCGCACAGGCCACTCGGCTGTCGGCGTCGTTGATCGGTGCTCGGCGACGTGTTACGTTCGCGCCGTGAATGCGCGCGCCGTTCGCGCGAAGGTCGAAGGCTCCGTCCAAGGCGTCGGCTTTCGCGACGGCGTCCGCCGGCGCGCCGGCGAGCTCGGCGTGCTCGGCTGGGTGCGCAACTGCGACGACGGCACCGTCGCCGTGCACGCCGAGGGCCGAGCAGACGCGGTCGCGCAGCTGCTCGACTTCCTCCGGGCCGGCCCGCGCGGCGCGCGCGTCGCCGAGCTGACGAGCGAGGACGTCCCCGCCGAGGGCCATGAGCAGTTCGCGATTCGCGGCGTCAGCGCGGGCGTGTTCGTCGTCCAGCAGCATGCCGCGACATCGCGCCACTTCGATCTGCGCCTGGAGGTCGACGGCGTGATGCGCTCGTGGGCCGTGCCGAAGGGACCGTCGCTCGATCCGGCGCAGAAGCGCCTCGCGGTGCAGGTCGAGGACCACGGGCTCGCGCACAACTCCTTCGAGGGGCCGAGCGGGCGCGGCGGCGTGATCGTCTGGGACCGCGGGCAATACGAGCAGGGCGGCAGGGTCGCGTGGCCGCAGGCGCTCGAGCGCGGTCACGCCGTCTTCGTGCTGCATGGCGAGAAGCTGCGCGGCGGCTTCGCGCTGCAGCGCACGCGCCCCGGCGAGAAGCCGCAGTGGCTGCTGATCAAGCGTCGCGACGAGCACGCGCAGCCGGACTCTGACGTCGTCGCCGAACACCCGCAGTCGGTGCTCAGCGACAGGACGCTCGAGGACGTGCTCGGCGACTGACCGGCGAGCGGCGGCTCAGACCGAGACGCCGAGCGGAGCGCCGGCGGGCCGGCCGGGCGCGGCGCTCGGCGAGAAGCGCGCGAGCTCGAGCACGATCCTCGCGCCGCCCTCGGGCGAGCGCTCGGCGGCGACCGTTCCGCCGTGCGCCTCGGCGATCGCGCGGACGATCGCGAGACCGAGACCTGTCCCGCCGGAGGCGCGGTCGCGCGCCGCATCGGTGCGATGGAAGCGCTCGAAGACGCGGTCGCGCTGATCGGTCGCGATCCCCGGGCCGTCGTCTTCGACGAGGAAGCGCAACCGTCCGCGCGAGGCCGGCTCGACGCGCATCCGCACGATTCCGTGCTCCGGCGCGGTGTGGTCGATCGCGTTGCGGACGAGGTTGCGAAGCGCCTGCGCGAGCCGATCGGGGTCGGCCAGCAACGAGCCCGAGGGAAGCGCGCCGAGCTCGAAGCGGCGCCGCGCGAGCAGGCTCATGCCATTCCACAGGTCGCTGACGAACGGCACGACGTCGACCGACTCGAGCTGCAGGAACTCGGTCTGCTCCATCCGCGCGAGCAGCAGCAGATCGTCTACGAGGCGCCCGACACGCGCGATCTCGGCCTGCACGAGATCCTCGACGCGGCGGACCTCCTCGAGCGGCGGGTTGGCCTGCGCGGCGAGCACCTCGAGCTGCCCCGCGATGACGGTCAGCGGCGTGCGCAGCTCGTGCGATGCGTCGGCGACGAATGCGCGCTGCGCCGCGAACGCCTCCGTCAGCCGGTCGAGCATGTGGTTGAACGCGTCCGTCAGCACGCGTACCTCCGGCGACTGCCCGCCTGGATCGTGGATCCGCGGGTGCAGATCGCCGCCGTCGACGCGCGCCGCGACGACGGCCATCCGCCGCAGCGGACGCGACAGGCGCGTGCCGATCAGATACGCACCGAGCAGCGCGCCGGCGAGCGCGAGGATGCCGGCGAGGATGAACGCCCGCGCGACGCCCGACTGGGCGTGCGAGACCGTCGCGAGCGGCTCGCCGACGCCGATCGTCACGCGCCTGGCGTCCGGCAGCCGCACGGAGCGCTTGAGCAGCCGCAGCTCGCCGACGTCTGGAAGCGTCAGCGTCGAGTAGCCGAGCCCCGTGCTGAGCAAGCGCTGCGAGAGACGGTTCTCGGCCGCCTGCTTGACCGCGCTCTCGCCGTTGTCCGGCGCCTCGGCGGTGAACAGCTCCGGGCGATTCGTGCTCGTCGGCGCGCCCGCGGTCAACGTGAAGAGCAGCGTCGACGTGGCCGCGAACGGCTGGCCGTTGACGTAGCGGTTCGACGCCTCGTAGGTGCGCCGCGGCGTCTTCGGCCGCGCCAGCCGCAGGCTTCGCGCAAGCTCGCTCGCGTCGCCGCCGAGCTCCGTGTCGATCTGGCGGCGCAGCTGATCTCCGGTGCCGCGATAGACGGCGAAGAACGTGATCGCGGTGCAGGCCAGCACGACGAGCGCGACCCACGCGGCCAAGCGCCAGCGCAGCCCTACGCGCAAGAACGCCGCGCGCATCACTGCTCAGGCCGGCTCGCCTGCGTGCCGAGCCTGTAGCCGACGGAGCGCACCGTGAAGATCGGCGCCGGGTCCTCGGGCGTGCCGAGCTTGCGCCGCAGGTAGCCGACATAGACGTCGACGACGTTCGTCGCGGGGTCGTGCTCGTAGCCCCAAACGGCACCGAGTATCTCCTCGCGCGAGAGCACGCGCCCGCGGTGGCGCACGAGATAGGCGAGCAGCTCGAACTCGGTTGCCGAGAGCGTGACCGGACGGCCGTCGCGGTGCGCTCTTCGCGTCAGCAGGTTCACCTCGATGCCCTCGGCCTGCAAAGTGCTCGCGGAGGCCTGCGCGACGACGCGCAGCTGCGCCCGCAGCCGCGCGACGAGCTCGGCGAGCGAGAACGGCTTCACCAGGTAGTCGACGGCTCCCGTTTCGAGCCCCGCGATGCGATCCTCGATCTCGCCGCGTGCGCTCAGCACGATCACGGGCACAATCGGCGACGCGCGGCGGACCGACGCGAGGATCTGAAGGCCCGAGCGACCGGGCAGCATCAAGTCGAGCACGATCGCGTCGAACTTGCCGCCGAGCGCAAGCCGCTCGCCCTCGGCGCCGTCGAGGCTCGACTCGACGGCGAAGCCCTCGGCCGTCAGACCGCGGCGCAGGAAGTCCGCGATCCCGGGCTCGTCCTCGATCACGAGCACGCGCCTCGGTGCAAGCGAGTCCTCGCCTGGCACGCTTCGCGCCGGCTCACCCTGCTCTGGGCGCGCGGCCATGCTCATTGCCCAAGCATAGGCGCGCCTGTGCGCGGCGCTTGCGCGGAAGTCAAATCGATGAGCTTTCTCATCAACGGGTTAGCAAGTCGTTATTCGCCGGTCGAACACTGCTCACATGGCAGTCGAACGACGGGCGGGCGAATCTGTCACGGAGCGCGCCCCGGCTCGGTCGAGGGCGCGCGGTGCAAGCAGCGGCGGAACTGCCGGCAACGAGCGGCTGACCGCGGCGACAGGCGCCGTGCTGATCGCACTGCTCGCGGTCATCGGCGTGACGATCGTCTCGCTCTCGCGGCTGCTGTGGGTGCACCTGTTCGTCGGCATGCTGCTACTCGGCCCGCTCGCGCTGAAGCTGGGCAGCACCGGCTATCGCTTCGTGCGCTACTACACGGCGAACCGCAGCTACCGGCAGAAGGGCCCGCCGGCGACGCCGCTGCGGCTGATCGCGCCGCTCGTCGTCGCGAGCACGCTCGTCGTCTTCGCAAGCGGCGTCGCGCTACTGCTCGTCGGTCCGAGCTCGCGCGGCACGCTGCTGCCGATCCACAAGATCGGCTTCTTCGTCTGGATCGCGTTCATGGCCGTTCATGTGCTCGCGCACCTGCCGACGGTGGCGCGCGCGTTGCGCGCCGACTACGTCGACCCGGCCCTCGGCGGTCCTCAGGCGCCCGGCCGCAACGGCCGCGCGCTGTCGCTGATCGGCGCGCTCGCCGGCGGCGTCGTGATCGCGATTCTCGTCATACCGCGGTTCGCCCCGTGGATCTCATCGCAGCAGCTTCACCACTGATCGACATGCGCGCCCACCCTTCACACAGCACCGACGCCCGCGAAAGCTCGCTGCGCAAGCTGACGCGGATCAACCGCTGGCTGATCGCAGCGAGCGTCGCGCTGACGGGACTGTTCGTCGAGGCAGCCGCACATGCGTTCCCGGGCAAGAGCGCCGCGCGCTCGGCGACCGCGACGAAACACGCCCGCGCACGCGCACACGGCCGCCATCCTGCGAGCCACAGCTCGACACGGCCGCAGTCGCTCAAACCGCCGGCGCAGGCGCCGCAGGCGCCGCAGGCTACGCCCGAATCGAGCGCGCCTGCCGAACGGGCCGCGCCGCAGGAACCGGCGCCGAGCGAAGAAGCCCGGCACGAACCGGCGCCGGCGCAAGAACCGGCGCCCGCCGAACGGGCGCCCGAACCGGAAGCGACGCACGAATCGGCGCCGGCAGAAGAAGCGCCGCCGGTCGTCTCGGGAGGCTCGTGATGGACGCTCGG
>DASZLB010000050.1:0-4612 GCA_035552575.1 Solirubrobacteraceae bacterium
GTGCTGTCGTTCGGCATCCCGCTCGCGCTGATCCCGCTCGTGCTGCTGACGATGCGCAAGGACGTGATGGGCGTGCACGTCAACAAACTCGCGACGACGATTGCCGGAGTGGCGCTCGCGGTGCTGATCACGTCCCTCAACGTGTTCTTGATCTACCAGCAGATCTTTTGATTGATTGATCGGCGGTCCGTGGGCGCGGCGCTCCCTCGCTGCGGCCGCGAGCGGCTCAGTGGCCGGCCGGGAGTGTCCAGCGACCGGCGCGGCCGACGGGACAGCGCGCAGCGACCGGCGGGGGGCACTCAGTGGCCGGCGGGGGAGCGGACGGCGTAGTCGACGTCGCCGCCGGCGCCGAGCCACAGCGCGAGCGCGCGGTCGCTGCCGGGGTCGAACGCGAGCGTCGCGCCGGAGTTGGGGCCCGGCGGGGCGACCTGCTCAGGACCGCCGAAGATCGTGATGCCGGGCCGCGCGTCGATCCCGCGCGCGGCGACGATCGCCTGATCGCTCGTCTCGAGCTTGCCGTCGGTCGTGCGCTGCGGTTCGCTCCACAGCGCGATCGCCTCGCCGTCGGGGCCTGGCTGCAGGTCGTCGAGCAGCGCGTCGGTGCCTGGCGCGCTGATCGTGTTGACCTTGCGCAGGCCGTTGAGGTCGATCGCGGCCGTGCGCACGACCCAGTGGCCGTCCTGCGCGCCGCTCCACGCGAGCATCACGCTCTCGGAGCTCAAGCGCGTCAGCCGCGGCGAGGTGCTCGGGTAGGGCAGCGCCGAGGGATTCGCGAAGCGCTCGAGCAGCTGCGGCTTGCCGAAGCGCACGCCCGCCGCCGAGTCGTCGAGGTAGATGCTCGTCTTGCCGCTGCGTTCGTCTGCCCACGCGACGATCGCGCGGTTGTCGTCTGAGATCAGTGCGGCTATGCGCGCTGCCGGCCCGACGCTCGCGAGGCGCTGTGTCGGCTGCGACGCGCCGGACGCCGGCAGGTCGTGCGCGTAAAGCGCGCCGCCCTGACGCCACGCGACGATCGCGTCGGTGCGGAAGTCGAGGCTGACCGTCAGCGCCTGCACGGCGCCGGCGCTCGCGGGCACGATCCGCGACGGCGAGAGCGCGTGCGCGAAGTAGCGCTCGACGTCGACCCGCGCGCCGCCCCGCTCACCACCACCGCCCGTCGGCGAAGCGGCGGCGACGTCGCCGAGGTAGCCCGTGAAGAGCGAGCCCGGCGAGAGCACGCCGGCGATCGTGCCGAGCGGCGCGAACGGGCCGGCGGCGCTGCCCTGCACGAGCACGCCGTCGCCGCGCGTCGGCGCCGAGGCCGAGCCGGCGATCGCAAGCTCGCCGTGCGCCGCCGGCGCGAGCGCGAGCGGCGCGCGCAGGACGAGCCTAGCGCCGCCGGGCGTGCGCGCGTAGGAAGGGGCGCCCGGCGTGTCGCTCGCGCCGATCGGCGCGACGAACACGCCGGCGCCGCTCGGGCACGCGTGCGGCGCGGCGGTCCAGACGACCGCGCCTTGACCGGTCGCGTGCGTCGGCTTGTCGCGAGGGAAAGTCGCGTGCGCCGGGCCGGCTGCGGGGCACGGGCTGAGCGTCGCCGGCGACGACCACGAGGCCGGTGTCGAGCCGGCAGCCGGGCCGGCGGCAAGTAACGGGCAGGCGAGCACCGCGAGGGCGCACGCGCGCAGGAGTGAACGCATCGACTCCGCTCTCCGGGCCTCGACGGCGCCTTCGAGGCCTAAGCGAGCGCGTCGCGCAGGAAGGCGACGGTGCGCTCCCACGAGACCGTCGCGGCGGCGGCGTCGAACGTGCCGAGCCGGTCGGTCTCGTTGAAGAACGCGTGCCCGGCGTCGTCGTAGTACTCGAAGCTGACATCGACGCCGGCGTCGCGGAGCTCGGCCTCGAGCGCCTTCGCTTCGTCGTGCTTGATGAATTCGTCGGCCGTGCCGAAGTGGCCGAGCACGGGGCCTTTGACGTTCGCGAAGTCTGGCTTGCCGTGGGGCATGACGTAGTAGTACGTGACGGCCGCGGTGATCTTCGGGCACGTCGCGGCAGCCCACACGGCGAGGCCGCCGCCGAGGCAGAAGCCGAGCGCGCCGACGCCGCTGCCCTCGACGCCGTCGAGGCCAGCGAGGTGCTCGGCGGCGCCGCACATCTGCGGCTCGACCTTCTCCATCGAGAGCGCCATCATCTTCTGTTCGGCCTCGCTCGGCTGCGTCGTCGTCTCGCCGCCGTAGAGGTCCGGCGCGAGCGCGAAGAAGCCCTCGTCGGCGAGGCGGTCGCAAACGGAGCGGATGTGCTCTTCGATGCCCCACCACTCCTGCAGCACGACGACCGCCGGGCCGCACTCGTCCTTCGGTGTCGCGAGATAGCCGTGCGTGTCGCCGGCGCTTGAGGAGAACTCGATGTCGGGCATGGGCTGGCTCCTTGGAAGATCGTGGTCGTCGGCGCTGCGCCGCTGCAGGTGTGCGCTCGCAGCCGCGCGCTCGGCGCGTCGCGCCATCCTTGCACGACGGACGCACCGTGCGAGGCAGGACGCGTGCCCGTCTCACGGCAGGACACCGGCGACGACCGGCGTTTACAAACTTGTTACTTTGGGTACATTCTCAGCCGTGAGGAGCGGGTGGGGATGGAGAGTGGGGACGCTGCTGCCGGCATTCGCCGCAGCGACGCTGACGATGCCGGGCGTCGCTGCGGCGAAAGCCAAACTGTCCGCCGAACCGGCGCCGTTCGGACACGCGTGCAAAGCGCAAGACGGCGTACGCTTCTGCGCGACCGAAACGCTCGCGCAGCGCGTGCCGACGTTCGACGGCGTGCCGCTGGACGCGGACGTGACGCTGCCGCCGAGCGGCAACGGCCCGTTCCCGGCGATCGTGATGCTGCACGGCTGGAGCGGCAGCAAGACCTCGTTCGAGTCGAGCTCTCCCGAAGGCGACGGCAACGAGACGTACGACTACAACAACGTCTACTACGCGCAGCACGGCTACATGGTGCTGAACTACTCGGCGCGCGGCTGGGGCAACTCGTGCGGCGCGGTCTCCTCGCGCGAAGCGCCGGGCTGCGCCGAAGGCTGGATCCGCCTCGCCGACCAGCGCTACGAGGCGCGCGACACGCAATATCTGCTCGGATTGCTCGCGGCCGAAAAGCTGATCAAGCCACGCTCGATCGGCGTGACGGGGATCTCCTACGGCGGCGGGCAGAGCATCGAGCTCGCGGACCTGAAGAACCGGATCCGCCTGCCGAACGGCGAATTCGCGCCGTGGACGAGCCCGTCGGGCAAGAAGATGGAAATCAAAGCCGCCTTCCCGCGCTGGCCGTGGTCGGATCTCGTCGATGCGCTCGAGCCGAACGGGCGCTTCCTCGACAGCGAACTCCCGGCGCCGCAACAGGACTCCGAACCGCTCGGCGTCGAGATCCAGAGCTACGTGACAGGGCTGATCGCCGAGGGTGAGGCGGGCGGCTACATCGCTCCACCGGGCGCCGACTCGGAAGCGGAACTGGTCAAGTGGTACACGCTGATCAACGCCGGCGAGCCATACGTGCTCGAAGGCGAAGCGATCGCGAAGCAGATTCGCGAATACCACCAGGGCTACGGCATCCCGCTGTCGGGCAAGCCGTCGCCGATGCTGCTCGAGAGCGGCTGGACGGACGACCTCTTCCCCGTGTCGCAATCGCTGCGCGCGTACAACGAGTCGCGCGCGGCGAAAGGCTACGCGGCGCTGCTGTTCGGCGATCTCGGTCACAGCCCGGCGGCGAACAAGACGAACACCGACCACGCTTTCAACGAAGCGGCCGCCGGTTTCTTCGCGGCGAAGCTCCAGCACTCGGGCAAAGCGCCGAAGAACGGCAGCGTGACGGCATACACGCAGACGTGTCCGAGCGAAGCCCCTGGAGGAGGCCCATTCACGGCGGCCAGCTGGGCGAAGCTGCATCCGCACACGCTGAGCTTCGGCTCGGCGACGGCGCAGACGTTCACCTCGGCCGGCGGCAACCCGACGGTCGCGGCGGAAATCGACCCGATCGTCAACTCGGACGCCTGCAAGGCGGTGAAAGCCGAAGAAGAGCCGGATACGGCGAACTACACGATGACGAGCCACGGCTTCACGCTGATGGGCCTGCCGACGGTCACGGCGCACGTCGACGTGACAGGTCCCTTCGGTGAGATCGCGGCGCGGCTGTGGGACGTGCTGCCGAGTGGAGAACAGCGCGAGGTCAGTCGCGGCGTCTACCGCCTGCTGGAAAGCCAGCAGGGCCAGATCACTTTCCAGCTGCACGGCAACGGCTACGAATTCGCCGCTGGAGACACCGTAAAGCTCGAACTGCTCGGTCGCGACGCGCCGTCCTACCGCGCGAGCAACGGCACGTTCGCCGTCGAAGTCAGCGGCTTGACGGTCTCGCTGCCGACCGCTTGAGCCGCTTCTTCGCGGCCTGCGGGCGATGGCCGTTCTTGCGCGGGTCGGCGGCACGTTTTCGCGGCGCGGGTTCGGGTTCGGCTAGCGCGAGCAGCTCGTCCATGCCGCGCTCGATGCCGCGCGTCAGCACGTCGATGTCGGGCGCGCCGTCGTAGTCGCCGGTCACGCCGAAGTACAGCCCGCCGTCGTAGGAGAAGATCGCGACGACGATCCGGATCGAGCCG
>DASZLB010000051.1:0-5949 GCA_035552575.1 Solirubrobacteraceae bacterium
TCGTCGAAGGCGATCTCACAGCATTCGCGGACGGAGTTGGCCGTTCCCGTGGCAATCACGAAGTCTTCGGGCTGCTCCTGCTGGAGCATCAGCCACATCGCTTCGACGTAGTCCTTCGCGTAGCCCCAGTCGCGTTCGGCGTCGAGGTTGCCGAGCCGCAGCTCCTTCGTCAGCCCGTGCTTGATCGCAGCTGCGTGCCAGGTGATCTTGCGTGTGACGAACTCGAGACCGCGGCGCGGGCTCTCGTGGTTGAAGAGAATCCCGGACGTCGCGTGCAGGTCGTAGGACTCGCGGTAGTTGACCGTGATGAAGTGCCCGTAGACCTTCGCGACGCCGTACGGCGAGCGCGGATAGAACGGCGTCGTCTCGGTCTGCGGCACCTCGAGCACCTTGCCGAACATCTCGCTCGAGGAGGCCTGGTAGAAGCGCGCCTCGGGGCAGACTTCGCGCATCGCCTCGAGCATCCGCGTGACGCCGGTGCCGGTGAACTCGGCCGTCAGCGTCGGCTGGATCCAGGAGACGGCGACGAACGACATCGCCGCGAGGTTGTAGATCTCATCCGGTTTCGCGGCACGCATCGCATCGACGAGCGAGCGCTGGTCGAGCAGGTCGCCCTGATGCAGCGTGATCCGATCGCGGATCTGCTCGATCCGCTCGAACTTCTCGGTCGATGCGCGGCGGACCATGCCGTGGACGTCGTAGCCCTTCTCGAGCAGCAGTTCGGCCAGGTACGAGCCGTCCTGGCCCGTGATTCCGGTGATCAGCGCTGAGCGGCTCCTCGTCACGGGCCGCAGCCTATAGATCCTCGACGATGTGCTCGCCGTTCGACGCCCGCCCGGCTCAACGCGCGAGGGCCGCCGCCGGCGGCGCAGCGCGGCGCTCGCGCAGCGCCTGCACGGTTGTGGCGAGCCCTTCCTCGAGGTCCGTCTGCGCCTCCCAGCCGAGCAGCTCGCGTGCCTTCTCGACCGCCGGGAAGCTGCGCCCGCTGGCTTCGCCGCGCTCGAGCAGTTCGTCCCGCGGCGTCTGGCGGTCGAGCACGAGCCTGGTCGGGTCGGCGCCACAGGTCTCCCATACGAGGCGCGCGAGCTCGCGCGCGGAGAGCTCGCGCGTGGCGCCGAGATTGAAGTCCTCCTGCAGCGCGCCGGTGCAGCCGAGCGCGAGGACGATGCCGGCGGCGACGTCGTCGGCGTGCGTCGGCGTGCACGTCTGCGTCTCGCCGAGCGCGAGCTCTGCGCGCGTGCCCGCCAGCGCCGCCTCGATCAGCCCGCCGAGGAGCGCTTCGGTGCCGGACTCGGGCTCGTCGGTCCTCGGCGTCCCGTAGCTGCCGAACGGGCGGCAGATCGTGTACGGCAGACCGTGCTCGCGATAGGCCGCTTCGCACTGTCGCTCGCCGCCGAGCTTCGCGAAGCCCGCGGCCGAGCGGGGGGCAGGACAGTCGGCCAGGTGCTCCTCGGGCGTCGGGAACAGCTCGGCGTGCTCGAAGACGAGCGGGGATGAGACGTAGACGAAGCGCTCGACCTCGCGTTCGAGCGCCGCGCGCAGGACGGCGCCATGCAGCGCCGCTTCGTACTCGAGCGTCGCGTACGGGTGCGCCTGCGCGCTGCCGTGCCCGCCGGGCGCCGTCGCGAGGTGGATCACCTGCGCGCAGCCCTTCGTCGCGGCGCGCGCCTGCACGGACAGCCGCAGGTCGCCCGTGTGCAGCTCGCAGCCCTCGCGCATCCACAGCGGCGTCGCACGCGCATCCGAGACGCGCACGTCGTAGGCAGGGTCTGCCAGCAGCCGCCGGACGATCGCCGTGCCGATCGTCCCTGCGCCGCCGGTGACGAGCACGCGGCTCATCCGTTCGCGGCCTGTGCGGCGAGCATCGATCGCAGCATAGCCACGCGCTCGCCGAGCCCCACCCTCAGGAGATTCCGTGAGAGCGCCGATGAGGACGACTAGACCGATGAGGACAATCAATCGATCAATAAGGTCCGCGAGATGAGCGACGTCGAGCTCGTCAGCGACCTCGCCGCGATCGAAGCGCTCGCGCCCGAGTGGGATGCGCTTGCGATCGCCTCGAGCAACCCTGTCGCGGCGCCTTCGTGGGTGCTCGCTTGGTGGAAGCACGCCGCACCGGCGGGGCTGCAGCCGCGCGTCGTCGCCGTGCGCGAGCGCGGCGCGCTGCTCGGGCTCGCGCCGTTCTGCATCGGGCCGAGCCGCGAGGGCCTGCGCGAGTGCCGCCTGATGGCGAGCGAGTTCGGCGTCTGCATGGAGCCGCTTGCGATGCCCGGAAGCGAGTGGATCGTCGCAGGCGAGGTCGCGCGTGCACTCGCGGCGTCGCTGCCGCGGATCGACGTCGTCGCGTTCGGGCCGATGACGATCGCCTCGCGCTGGCCGAGCGCGCTGCAGGAGCAGTGGCCGGGCCGCGTGCCGGCCGTCGTGCGCCGCTATCGAGTCGAACGCGCCCCCGTCGTGATCCTGCGCGAGCCAACGTATGAGGCATGGCTCGGATCGCTCAGCTCGAAATTGAGACGCGCGATGCGCCTCGGCGAGCGGGACTTCGCGCAGGCCGGTGGTACGACGCGCTGGACGACAGCCGAGACGCTGCATGCCGACATCGAGACGTTTGCGCGTTTGCACAAGGCGCGCTGGGAGGGTCGCGGATGGTCGCGCCTCGTCGATCTCGGCGAGCGGCTCTCGCCGTGGTTCGAGCAGCTCGCACGCGACCTGCTCGCCGAACAGCGCTTTCGCATGTGCGTGCTCGAAGTCGGCGAAACTCCGATCTGCGTCGACTTCGGCCTGCTCGCGGGCGGCGAGCTCGCGGCGATCAACTCGGCCTGGGATGAGGACTACGCGAAGCTCTCGCCGGCGAAACTCGCCGTGGCGCGTGTCGTCGAGAGCGCGTATGAGCTCGGCGCTCGGCGCGTGCACCTCGGCTCCGGCGAACAGGAGAACAAGCTGCGGCTCGCCAACGGCGACGACCCTGTCGCGTGGACGTTGCTGCTGCCGTCCTCGCCGCGGCTGCCCTACGCCTACGCACGGCTGCTGCCGCTCTTCGCGCGCTCATACGTGCGCGACGTCGCGACGCGTGCGCTTCCGGGCGAGAAAGTCGCACGGCTGCGTTCGCTCTCGCGGCGATCGGGTACCTGAGCCCGACCGCTCGGCCGGACCGCCGCGCTGCTCCGCGCCGCGCTGTGCTGCTCGCACTGCGCTGCGCGCGCGTCGTCGCGCTGCGCCGGGAAGCTCAGCGGCGGGCGTCGCGCAGGTGGCGCGCGTACTGGCGCGCGAAGCCGGCGACGAACAGCGGGTTGTAGCGCGCGTAGCGCTTCCACAGCCTGCGCGGCTCGCGGTAGAGGCGGTAGGACCACTCGAGGCCGTGCCGCTGCATCCACGGCGGCGCCTGCGGTACGAGGCCGGCGTGGAAGTCGAATGCGGCGCCGACGCCGACGAGCAGCGGCGGCTTCAGGCGCGGGCGCATCTCGCGCATCCACTGCTCCTGCTTCGGCTGCCCTGTGCCGACCCATACGACGGCCGCGCCGGAGGCGTTGATCAGCTCGATCTCGTGCTCGTCCTCGGCCGCCGTGAGCGCGCGAAACGGCGGCGAGGAGCTGCCGGCGATCTGCAGTCCGGCAAAGCGCTCGCGCAGCCTTCGTGCGAGCAGCTCGCGTGCATAGTCGTCATGGCGCCCGCCGTACAGGTAGATCGGCGTTCCGTCGCTTGCCGCGCGCGCGCAGAACTTCGCCATCAGATCGGGACCGTAGATGCGCGTCGCGCTCGGGTGACCGAGCGCGTGCAGCGCCCAGACGAGCGGCATGCCGTCGGGTACGGCGAGCGTCGCGCCGAGCACGGCCGCAAGCGTCTGTGGCTGCTCGCGGGCGGACATCACGAGGTTGACGGCCGCCGCGGTGACGTAGCCGCGCGCGTCGGTGGCGATCATCTGCTGCATCCAGTCGAGCACGTGCTCGTAGTCGGATACGGCCAGCGGTATGCCGAGAACCTCGGCGGTCGGCGGCGCAGGGGGGGCGGTCGGGGCGGTAGCTGCGATGGCGTGAAGATAGCTGCCCGGCTGCGGTGCCAGTCAGACACACGACGCGCCTATGCGCGAGGAGGATCTGCGGGGGCGCTTTGCATCCGCTCGGTGCTCAGGCGAAGCGCTCGGAGGGCGGGCGCGCGGCTGTCTCCGCGCCCGCCCCGACTCGATTTACAGAACCGAGTTGACCTCGACCTTTTCTTCGTTCGTCTGGATCGTCGTGAGCGTCTCGCCGGCCTGTTCAGGCGCGCCTTCGCCGAAGTTCGCCATCAGCGGGTCCGGCGTTTCGCCGACGAACGCTTCCGGTTTCTGTTTGCCTTTGATCTGTTTCGTTTTGACCTGCGTCGTCAGTTTCATCGCGTTCGGCGTCACCGGCGAGATGATCGAGCCGGTGATCGAGAGCGGCACGCCGCTGCAGACGAATTCGGCGATCGAGCCCGTGTGGCCGATCGGGAAGAGATCCTGGCCGATCTTGTTCAAGATCGGTTCGGCTCCCGTTTCTTCGACGCCGATCACACCTTCGAGAGGACCCGTGACGATCGTCCCTACGGCTGCTCCAGCCGTTGTGCACGCATGGCCAAAAGCGCTGCAATTCGTGAACGTGGAGACGACTTTGCCGACAGTTTTGTTACCCGTGTATTCGCCGGTGCTGCCCTCGCCTTCGCAGAGGACCTGCGTTTTGCCGACCGTTTCGAGCAGCGCCGTCGTGCCTTCTTTGATCGTCGCCGAGAAGCCCTTGTGTTCGAGTGGATGGGTGCTGCCGAAGGCCGCATACCATTCGTAGTTTTTGCCGGCGCCGGTGCCTGTGCAACCGGAGTCCGAGTACGCGCCTCCGGTCGTTTTCACGCACGTCCCGAATTCGGGCGCACCGCTAGGTTCGAGCGAGCTCGAGAACGTGTCGTCGTTCCACTGCTGCACCGCTTGAGGGATCGCGTTGTGTTCGACCAGCGTCGCGGCCTGTCCTGTGGTCGCTCCAGCCAAGACTCCGAGCAATACAAGCGCAAACGGCAGCCAATCGCGCGGCTTCTGCATGGATCGTTCCCTCCAGTCGATCTTGGCAAGGTGACGTGTGACAAAGCGTAAACGATTTGTCCGACGGATTCGTTTGGGCGGATATTCCATACATCCGTAGTCTTCGATCAATGGGCTCAATGCTCCTGCATCGCTTCCGGGCAGAGCGCCTGTTGCAGGAGCAGTTCGAGTCACTCCGCGCGGGCGTGACGCGAAGGGTCGCATCTCGACTGCGTGTCGCGGGCGTGCATCTGGATGCGGACGACCTCGACGCTTGCTACGCGGCAGCCTGGCACGGGCTGTATGCGGCGATGCTCGACGGGCAGCAGATCGACAGCCCGGCGGCGTGGCTCACGCTCGTCACGCATCGCCGCGCGATCGACGAGCACCGCGCGCGCAGGCGCATCGAGTGCGCAGCGCTCGAAGATCGCGACGACGCATCGGGCGCCGGATCGGATGCGGCGTCGCGTGCGTTCGCCGCGGCAGCGCTGACGGCCGCCGAGCGGCGCGATCTCGCGTCGGACCTCGACGACCGGATGCGGATCGGGCAGTTGCTCGAGGCACTGCGCGCGCGGCTCAGCTCGCGCGAGCGCGAGGCTGCGACGCTGTGCTACCTGCACGGCCTCTCACGTGCCGACGCGGCCGCGCAGATGGGCATCAGCGAGTCGCGCATGCGCAAGCTGATGGAGGGTCACGGGCGCGCTCGCCCAGGCGTCAGCGCAAAGCTCGGCGCGCTCGTCGAGGCGATCGCGGAGGGCAGATGGTGCGAGGAGCAGGGCTCGTTGATGCGCGGCTTCGCTTACGGGATCCTCGATCCGCGTGGCGAGCGCTACAGGCTCGCGCGTGCCCATCACTCGGGATGCTCGTCGTGCCGCGCATACGTGCTCTCGCTGCGCGGCCTCGCCGCAGTGCTGCCACCTGTGCCG
>DASZLB010000052.1:0-27520 GCA_035552575.1 Solirubrobacteraceae bacterium
ATGCCGCTCTGCAGGACCGGGTGCCCTAGGGATGGGGCAGCGTCCTGGCGTCACTCTCGGGGGTCGGTCCGAGCTACGCGCATCGCAGTCCCGGGGGGAACGGATGTTGACCCGTTTCACTTGTCAACCGAAAGGACCGAACGAATGCATCTGTACATGAGCGCCCGCAGGCGGACTTGGCGCACAGCGCGCCGTACCGCCCTGCTCGCAGGCGCCTCGATGACCATCATCGCCGGCGCGATCGGCGCTGCCGGCGCGCAGGCCGCGACGCTGCCGACGATCTCGGCGACCGTCAGCCCGACGACGATCGCCGTGTCCGGCGCGCTGCAGTCCGGAGCCGTGAACGTCGCCAGCACGGCGACGGGCGGCAAGGAACCCGATGTCGTGTTCCTCCGGCTGAACGCGGGCGTGAGCGTCAATGAAGTCTTCGCCTTCCTCGCCACGAACAAGGCATCGAAAGACCCGAACACCGTCAGCAAGTTCGGCTCGATCGTGTTCGATGTCGAAGCCGGCAAAGGCAAGCCGACCGAAGCGCAGACGATCCTCGCTGCCGGTCAGTACATCGCGCTGAACGCCGAAGGCGAACAGTCCGCGAAGTGGGCGCGCGCCAGCTTTGCCGTCGCCGCATCGCCGGCGCCGGCCGCGCTGCCCGTCGCTCAGGCGACCGAGAAGACGATCGAGTACGGCTTCCGCGGACCGTCGGTGCTCCACGTCGGCGAGCTCGTGCGCTTCGAAAACGAAGGCTATCTCGTGCACATGGACTTCGCGCTCGCCGTCAAGAGCAAGAAGGCCGCGCTGAAGGTCGTCAAGGGTCTCTCGACCGGCCACGAAAAGGGCCTTGAAAAGCTCGCCTCGGGTCCTCCGGCGAGCTTTGCCGGACCGCTCTCCGGCGAAGCATTCCAGCAGGAGGTCATCACGGCCAAGCCAGGCTGGTACGTGCAGGTCTGCTTCATGCCCACGCAGGACGGCAGGCCGCACACGCTGCTCGGCATGGAGCGCGTGATCAAGATCGCCAAGTAGGCGAGCGTCCGCAAAGTGTCCGTCCCGCGCCAGAGCGGGGCGGGCACTCCGGCGCGGCGGCAGCTCCGAGGGCGGCTGCTCAGCTACCGCGCGGCGGCGTGGCCGCAGGCCGCGCCATCCCGCCGACGAGCATTCCCGCGCCGAGGTGCGCGCCGAGAACGGGTCCGACCTGTGTGCAGAACAGCGGGTCTGAGCCGAAGATGTCCTGGCCTTCGGCGACGAGCCGCTCGGCGTCACTCGGCGCCTGCGCGTGCTGGACGATCCAGTCAGTCGCGCCGCGCTCGTGCAGCTCGCGCAGGTAGGCGACCATCCGCTCGAACGCGCGTGCCCGCGTGCGCACGCGTCCGACCGGCGCGATCTCCGTGCCGAACGTGAGGATCGGCTTGAGCTTCAGCGCCGTGCCTACGAATGCCTGCGCCGCGCCGATCCGCCCGCCGCGCCTGAGGTACTCGAGCGTGTCGAGGCAGAACCAGATGTCGAGGCTCTCGCGTGCGCTTGCGACCGCCGCGAGCGCTTCCGCGAGGCTCCCGTCGCGCTCGGCGACGTCTGCGGCGACGAGCACGAGGCAGCCAAGCCCGCCTGCGCCGGTCTGCGCGTCGAGCACCTCGACGCAGCCCGGATGGCCGGCCTCGCCGAGCAGCCGTGCCGCTTCGCGCGCACTCTCGCAGGTGCCTGACAGGCCGCCCGCGATATGGATCGAGAGCACGTCACTGCCGGCTCTGACGAGCGGCTCGTAGCACGCGATGAAGTCTCCGGCCGAAGGCTGCGAGGTCGTCGGCAGCTGCTCGGAGCCGCGCAACCGCTCGTAGAAGGCGTCGAGGTTCGTGTACGAGCTCTCGTGAGCGAGCTCGCCGCCCCAGCCGACGTACAGGCTCACCTCGTGGATCTGCGAGCGCTCGATCAGCGCTTGCGGAAGGTACGGCGTCGTGTCGGTGACGATCGCCAACGGGCGAGGAGGAACGGCACTCGCGTCTATCGCGTCGCTCATCGAATCAGCGGCTCGGCCCGGGCCGAGGCGATCGTCTCGCGCAGCGTCGAGATCGCATCGTGCTGCGGGCGCCAGCGAAGCTCGCGGCGCGCCTTTGCCGTGTCCATGATCACCGGCTCGCGAAACGCGCTGATCCACTGTGCCTGGGCCGGCAGGAAGCCGAGCCGCGCGATCAGCTCGGCGACCGCGTCGACAGCGAGCTCCGGTACCGGGATCGAGTACCAGCCGAGCTCCTGCGCGAGCTCGCGAACCGTCATCTGGCCGGGGCCTGCGAGGTTGTACACGCCGCCCGAGCCGCGGCCGAGCACGCCTGCGCGCAGCGCGCTCGCGACATCGTCGTGATGCGCCAGCTGAAACGGGACGCCCGGGTCGGGCAGCACCGGCCTGAGGATCGGCACACCGTCGAGCAGCCGCAGGACGGGCCCCGGCAGGCGCTCGGAGATCTGCGTGTACGGCAGGCTGTCGATCAGCAGCGGTGCCCCGCGCCCCGCGACGATGCACGGGCGAAAGACATACGCTTCGGTCGCGCTGCCGGCGAGCGTCGTTGCGAGCAGCTCCTCGACCTCGGCCTTCTGCGCCGAGTAGTAGTGGCTCGCCGTGCCTCGTGCCGGGACCTCCTCGACAAGCGGTTGCGGGTTCTCGCCGTGAAAGCCGTATGCCGCGACAGACGACGCGTAGACGAGTCGTTTCGCCCCCGCCGCGACCGTTGCCGCGAAGACGTTGCGCGAGCCTTCGAGATTGACAGCTCGGCTTTCCTGCGGTCCGCCGATGATGATGAACGCGAGGTGCACGACGACATCGGCGTCCTGCACGAGCTGCTCGACGGCCGAGCGATCAAGCACGTCGCCGCGCCGATACGAAACCTTCTTCCAGCCTCGCGCCGCCGGGTCGAACGGCTTGCGCGCCATCCCGAGCACCTGCCCGACCTCGCGCGAGCGCTCGAGCGCGCCGACGAACGCCTGGCCGATCTCGCCCGTCGGCCCGGTGACGGCAACCGTAAGCCCTCGCGAGGGCTCTTTGCGCGATGTCATCCGTCCTTTGTACCGTACGCGTCGCCGGCGACGAGCCTCGCCGCGCCGCGTCCCGAGGCGTGCCTTGCGGCGCGTACGCTTGGGTGATGTCAGCCCCGCTCGCGTCGGCCTCGATCGGCGACAGCATCACGTCGTTCTTCAACGCCGCCGGGCAGTTCTTCTCGGACCTCGCGGCAGTCAACTGGGGCCTGTTGCTGCTTGGGCTGTTGTTCTTCGGGCTGAACTTGACGCTGCGCTCGCGCGGCTTCTTTCACAGCCTGCGCGCCGCCTACCCCGCGGCCGTCTTCCAATGGCGGCGGATCTGGGGTGCGTACTTCGCCGCCGTCGGCTTCAACAACGTCGTCCCCGCGCGCGGCGGTGACGTGATCAAGCTGTTCCTCACGCGCTCGTCGATCCCCGACTCGAGCTACCCGACCGTGGCCGCGGCGTTCTTCGTCGAGTCGATCTTCGATGCGGCCGTCGGCATCTTCGTGCTGATCTTCGCCTTCACGCAAGGCGTCTTTCCCAAGCCGCCCGACTTCTCCAAGCTCGACGCCTTCGAAATCTCCTATCTCGCCGAGCACTTCCGGCTGACGCTGTTCTTGATCACCGTGCTCGGCGTGCTCGGTCTCGTCGCCTTTGCAGTGCTCTCGGTGCGGGTCAAGGCATTCTGGGCGCGCGTGCGCCAAGGCGTCACGATCCTCAGCGACCGTCCCCGCTACCTGCGTGAAGTCGCCTCTCTGCAGGTGCTCGCTTGGCTCTGTCGTTTCGCCGCCTTCTGGTTCCTGCTCGACGCCTTTGGCGTCGGCGGCTCCGTCAAGAACGTGCTGCTCGTGTTCGGTGTCAACCAGGTCGCCGGCGCCGTTCCGTTCACGCCCGGCGGCGCCGGCGTGCAGCAGGCTCTGCTCGTGAAGGTCTTCGCGAAAAACGCCTCGACCGCGGTCGTCGCCGCCTACTCGGTCGGGCAGCAGATCGCGATCGCCGCCTTCACGGCTTCCGTCGGCCTCGGCGCCGTCGTCTTCATCTTCCGCTTCCGCTCGTTCAAGGAAGTGATCAGGGCCGGGCGCGCCTCACGCGAGGCCGAGCGGGAAGGCGAAGGCCATGCGCCGGGCAACTCGCGCGGCAATTCGCCAGATGATGCGCCGACCGAGCCCGAAGCCGCCGAGCGCCCCCGTCACGTTCGCTACTGAGCGCGCCACCGGCCGGCGCTCGACATTCCTTGGACCGTCGAGCTGCGCTACTGAAGGCCCGCGCGCGCCTCGCGCACGAGCGTGACGGCCTCTGGGAAGACGAGTGCCATGACGGTGCGGATCTGTTCGGCCTGCGCCTCGGCGCCGCCCTGCAGGTTGATCCGCTCAACAGCGGCTACCGTCATGTCTACGGCGAGCTTGATCGCATTGTCCGCCCAGGCCAGGCGCTGCTGTCCCTGCATCTGCTCGGCGAACTCCGCAAGGCGCCGCTGCAGCTCCTCTGGATCGCCGAACAAGTCTCCGAGACCACCGCCCTCCATGCTCAGATCATAGACTGCGATCTCCCGATGCCCAGCAAGAACGAGATCAACGAGCAAGTCGAGAAGGAGACCGAGCGCCGCAACCGCCTCGGCGTGCCGGCGTTCGCCGGCGGCGTGCTCTACCTGCTCAGCGGGATCATCACGAGCTCGACGCTCAACGGCGCCCCGACCGTCGGCATCCTGCAGGGCCTCTCGCCGGCGCTCGAAGGAGTCGCCGACCCAGCGACGAGCCCGCGCGCGGCCGAGGTCAAATTCATCAGCCACCACGCCTCCTCGCTGCTGATCGGCAGCGTCATCGCGGCTGTCGCGATCGCCGCCCTGACGCTCGTCCTGCTGCTGCTCGTCGACGCCACGCGCTTCCGCCGCCCGCAGACGTGGAAGGCGCTGCGACCGCTCGTGCTGTTCGGCGGCGTCACGCTGGCTGTCGTCAGCGTCGGCCACCAGGTCGTCACCGCGATCGAGACGCACAACTTCGCCGTCGGGCACGACTTCTCGAACCACGCCGTCGACCATGCTCTGACGAAGGGCGCCGCGAACGTCGCGATCGACTACGTCGATCTGCTCGCGGGTCTCTCCGTCGCCGTCGGGATGATCATCGCGATGGTCAACGCGATGCGCGTCGGGTTGATCACGCGCTGGATGGGCGTGCTCGGGATTCTCACGGGCATCCTCATCTTCCTGCCGATCGGCGGCGCGACGCTCGAGGTCGTGCCGGCCTTCTGGCTCGTCGCGATGGGGATCCTCTACGTCGGCAAATGGCCGAACGGCCAGCCGCCGGCGTGGGAGGAAGGCGAGGCTCGCCCGTGGCCCTCACGTGCGCAGCTACGCGAAGCCGCGACCGGCCCGGCCGGGCAGCCCGCGCTCGCGACGGGCGCCGCCGACGTGACGCCCGCTGCCGCCAAGCCGGTTCAAGCCGGTACCTCACGCAAGCGCCGGCGCAAGCGCGGCGCTGGCGACTGACGCTCGGCGTTCGCCAAGACGACAATCGCCCAATCCGCCTGCGAGGCAATCAAGGGCACGGCGATTAGCAGCGTGCGCCAGCGGGAATACATTCACTAAAGGGCACCTCGTGGCACGTGCAACTGCGGCTCCCTCGGTGCCTACCTATGGGTACATAGTCGCTTCGCCTGTTCGGGCGAAGGGAAGGAGGCTCCAAATGGAGGCAACGACAATCAGGCGCGAGGATCCGACACGGGCCGAGCGCGCGACGAGCACGCCTGTCGCCGGATGGAAACCGGCGGATCCCGGCCCACTGGGCTTGGGCGCGTTTGCGATGACGACGTTCGTCTTGTCGATGTTCAACTCGAATCTTGTCGATAGCAAGGGCGTCCCGGTCGTGCTCGGCCTCGCGCTCGCCTATGGCGGGATCGTGCAACTGCTCGCCGGCATGTGGGAGTTTCGCAACGGCAACACCTTCGGCGCCGTCGCGTTCTCGTCGTTCGGCGCGTTCTGGATCTCTTTCTGGGCGCTCAACGCCTTCTATGCGAAGGACATCACCGGCAACGCCGGGCACGCGGTCGGTGTGTACCTCTGGGCGTGGGCGATCTTCACTGCATACATGACGGTGGCCGCGATGCGGACGAGCGGCGCCGTGCTGTTGGTGTTCGCGCTGCTGACAGCGACGTTCGTGCTGCTCGCGATCGGTGCCTCCGGGGCGCACGAAACGGTTACGCACTGGGGTGGCTACGTCGGCTTGGCAACCGCCGCCGCCGCTTGGTACGCATCGTTCGCGGCCGTCACGAACTCGACATTCGGGCGAACCGTCCTGCCGGTCGTTCCGCTGGCGAAAGTGCCCTGAGCCGCAGCAGGCGGATGACGATCCCGAACCGGCGCGCCCGCCGCAGGGCGCGCCGGTGAGAGAATGGGCTGGCGGCGAGCCCGGACTTCGAGCGAGAGGAGAGAGCGATGTCGACCGAACCCGATACAGCCCCAGGCGAGGCGCTCGACGAGGAGCTCGCCGCGCTGCTCGACGTCGAGACCTTCGAGCCGCCCGCGCAGTTCCGCGAGCACGCGCTGCTGAACGACCCGGCCGTCTACGAGCAGGCTGCCGCGGACCCGCAGGCGTGGTGGGTAGAGCAGGCCGAGCGGCTCGACTGGTTTCAGAAGTGGACGCGCGTGCTCGACGATGACGACCCGCCCTTCTACAAGTGGTTCACCGGCGGCACGCTGAACGTCTCCTACAACTGCCTCGACCGGCACGTGATCGCCGGCAAGGGCGAGCGCGTCGCTTTCCACTGGCGCGGCGAGGAGGGCCAGGAGCGCGACATCACCTACGCCGAGCTGCTCGCCGACGTCGAACGCTTCGCAAGTGCGCTGAAGGAGCAAGGGGTCCAGAAGGGCGATGTCGTCGGCATCTACCTGCCGATGATCCCCGAGGTCGTCGTCGCGATGCTCGCCTGCGCGCGGATCGGTGCGCCGCACAACGTCGTCTTCGGCGGCTTCTCCGCGGAGGCCGTTCGCGAGCGGATGGAGTTCTCCGAGGCCAAGCTCCTGATCACCGTCGACGGCGCTGCACGCAAGGGCAAGACCGCGCCCGTCAAGGACCGCGTCGACGAGGCGATGGGCGACCTGCAGACGCTCGAGAAGATCGTCGTCGTGCGCAGCACCGGCACGGACTGTCAGATGCAGGATGGCCGCGACGTCTTCTACGACGAGATCTGCGCCGCCGCGGACCCCGCCTGCCCGCCCGAGCCGCTCGATGCCGAGCATCCGCTGTACATCCTTTACACGTCGGGCTCCACGGCGAAGCCAAAGGGCATCCTGCACACGACAGGCGGGTACCTCACGGGCGTCGCCGCGACCCATCGCTACGTATTCGACCTGCGTCCAGAGTCGGATGTGTACTGGTGCGCCGCAGATGTCGGCTGGGTCACGGGTCACTCCTACATCGTCTACGGCCCGCTCGCCAACGGAGCGACCTCGGTGATGTGGGAGGGCGCTCCGGACTATCCCGACAAGGGGATCTGGTGGGAGATCGTCGAGCGCTACGGCGTAACGATCCTCTACTGCGCGCCGACAGCGATCCGCGCGTGCATCAAGTGGGGCGCCGACTGGCCGAGAAAACACGATCTGAGCAGCCTGCGGCTGCTTGGCTCCGTCGGCGAGCCGATCAACCCGAAGGCGTGGCTCTGGTACCACAAGGTGATCGGCGCAGAACGCTGCCCGATCGTCGACACCTGGTGGCAGACCGAGACCGGCGCGATGATGATCACGCCGCTGCCGGGAATCACCGCGACGAAGCCCGGCTCCGCGACGCATCCGTTCCCCGGCGTGTTCGCCGAGGTGCGCGACGAGTCGACCGGTGAGCCGATCGAGGAGGGCCAGGGGCTGCTCGTGCTGACGCAGCCGTGGCCTTCGATGCTGCGCACGCTCTACAAGGAGCCCGAGCGCTTCGTCGAAACCTATTTCGACCGCTTCGGCAAGGAGACCTATCTCGTCGGCGACGCCGCCAGGCGCGACAGCGACGGCTACCTCTGGGTGATCGGCCGGATCGACGATGTCGTCAACGTCTCCGGGCACCGGCTCTCGACGGCCGAGGTCGAGTCGGCGATCGTCGCCTACGCCGACGTCGCCGAGGCCGCCGTGATCGGCCAGCACGACGAGGACAGCGGACAGGCGATCGTCGCCTTCGTGACGCTGCAGGGCGACCTCGCCGGCGACGAGCGGACGGTCGAGGGAATCCGCTCGACCGTCGCCGAGCGGATCGGCAAGTTCGCACGGCCGAAGCGGATCATCTGGGCCGACGACCTGCCGAAGACGCGCTCCGGCAAGATCATGCGCCGCCTGCTGCGCGACATCGCCGAGGGACGTACGCTCGGCGACGTGACGACGCTGCGCGACCCAGCCGTCACCGAGCAGCTCGAGGAGCGCGTCAAGGAGATGCAGGCGCAGGAGGATTGAGGCACTCAAGCCTCGCCGGCGTGGCGCCACCATAGCTTGCGATGCTGATCGCGCTCCTAGCCGACACGCATATGCCGCGCGGCGCCAGGAAACTGCCCGAGGCATGTGTTGAGCATCTGCACGCCGCCGAGCTGATCCTGCACGCGGGCGACATCTCGACCGCCGGTGTGCTCGCCGAGCTGCGCGCGCTCGGCCCTCCCGTGCTCGCCGTCCACGGCAACGTCGACGAGCCCGTGCTCGTCGGGTCGCTGCCGGCCGAGCTCGAAGTCGAGCTCGACGGCGTCCGCTTGGCGATGACGCACGACGCCGGAGCGGCGAGGGGGCGCATCGCGCGCCTGCGTAGGCGCTTTCCTCGCGCCGACGCCATCGTCTTCGGCCACTCCCACGTTCCGCTGCACGAAGCCGAGCAGGGATTTCAGATCTTCAATCCGGGCAGTCCCACCGAGCGCCGGCGCCAGCCACGACACACGATGGGCCTCGCGCGCGCCGAGCGCGGGGCGATCACCTTTGCGCATGTTGCGCTATCGGCCTGAGCGGCGCGTCGCCGCGCCACGACGCGACCAGACGATCTAAATAAAAAAGTCTCTAGACCTTGCGGAACTCGGGCACCCAAGAGCCTTCGTCGTCCTTCGCGAAGTCCTGGAACAGCCCCGGCGCCTCGGACTGCATCATCTGCGCGATCACGTCGAAGACGGTGCGCAACTCCTCCTCCGCGCCCGGCGCAGTGCGCATCTCGATCACGTGGCGCAGCGTGCGCACATTCGCCGTCCAGACGATGTCTGTGCTGAGACCGATCGGCGCCAGGCGGCGCAGCGCCGAGGTGACCTCCTTCTTGACGTGGAAAGGGATGCCCTCCTCGTCGATGCCGAGCTCGGCCGCGGCGCTCACCTGGAACTCCTCGAGCTGCTCGACGATCGCCAGCACCTGCTCGCGAACCGGCTCGAGCGCCGGCGGGACGCGAAAGCCGATGTCCGTGAGGCGCACGTAGCGCAGGCTCTCCTGGCTGAAGGCCGATCCGGCGCGATGCCTAACAAGCTCATGGGTGAAAACACGGCTCACGTTGCGTAGCGCGAAGGAGTAACTCGCGTGCTCCATCACGCTGCCGTGCGCCGAGCGCAGGATGTTCGCGAAGTACTCGCGCTGGTTCGTGCGCACCTTCGTCACGTTCGGGTTCAGCCCCGGCTCCCAGCTGCGGTAGCACGCGCGCCCGCCGAACTCCACGATCAGCTCGCCCCCGTTCGGCTCTCCGTCCGCCTCGCCGAGACGGCGCTCGAGCCACGACTCGCCGCCGACGTCCTGCAGGTAGCCGCGCATACCCTCGACATCGATCGAGGGGCGCGCGATGAGGAATACCTGCGGTGTCGTCTCGTGCATCGGGCGGACGACTCTAAGGAGCGCCCCGGACGTAGCTCGCGGCCGGCGCCGGGCGTCCGAGTAGCCCGGCGCGGCTAAGCTGGCGGGCATGGCAGCGAGTGCCCCCGAGTCGACCGATCCAGAACTCCAGGCGACCGCCTGGGATCTCGAACCGCTGGTCGAAGGCGACGGACCCGACGGAGTCGAGCGGCGGCTCACCGCCGCGCTCGAGCGAGCGCAGGACTTCGCCGGGCGCTATGCCGGGAAGCTCGGCGAGCTCGACTCCGCCGGACTGCGCGATGCGATGGGGGAGCTCGCCGCGATCTACGACCTCGTCGGGCGCGCCGGTGCCTACGCGTCGCTGCGCTTCTCGACCGACACCGCCGACCCGGCGAACGGCGCGCTGTTGCAGCTCGCGCAGGAGCGTGGGACTGCGATCGAGACGACGCTGCTGTTCTTCGAGCTCGAGTGGGCAGAGCTCGACGACGCGAAGGTCGAGCAGTTGCTCTCCGGCGACAGCCTCGACTTCTGTGCGCACTACCTGCGCAACGTGCGCCGCTATCGCGAGCACCTGCTCTCAGAACCGGAGGAGAAGATCCTCTCCGAGAAGTCGTTGACCGGCGCCGGCGCGTGGACGCGGCTGTTCGAGGAGCTGACCTCGGCGATCAAGGTCGAGCTCGGCGGCGACGAGGCCGAGCCGGTCGCGCTCGACGTCGCGCTCAGCAACCTTCAGCAGGGCGACCGCGAGCTGCGCCGCAGGAGCGCCGAGGCCGTCACGGCCGCGCTCGCGCCCGGCCTGCGCACGCGCGCGTTCCTGTTCAACACGCTGCTCGCCGACAAGGGCATCGACGACCGGCTGCGCCACTACCCGCACTGGCTCGCCGCCCGCAACCTCGCCAACGAGGCCAGCGACGAGTCCGTCCGCGCGCTGATCGAGGCCGTGCGCGGGCGCTACGAGATCCCGCGGCGCTGGTACCGCCTGAAGGCTCGTCTGCTCGGCGTCGAGCGGCTCGCCGACTACGACCGGATGGCATCCGTGACCGAAGATGAAGTGAGCTTCCCGTTCTCGCAGGCGCGCGAGATCGTGCTCGACTGCTACTCGTCCTTCTCGCCGGAGCTCGGCGATGTGGCGCGCGCGTTCTTCGAGCAGCGGCGGATCGACGCGCCCGTGCGCCCGGCCAAGCGCGGTGGCGCGTTCTGCGCATCCGCCGTGCCGTCCGTCGAGCCGTACGTGCTGCTCAACTACACCTCGCGCCGCCGCGACGTGCTGACGCTCGCGCACGAGCTCGGCCACGGCGTGCACTTCTCGCTCGCCGCGCGCCAGGGAATCTTCCATCAGGGCACGCCGCTGACGCTCGCCGAGACGGCCTCCGTGTTCGGTGAGACGATCGTCTTCGAGCGCCTGCTCGGCGAGGATTCCTCGCCGGCGTCGCGCCTCGCGCTGCTCGCCGAGAACCTCGAGGACACGATCGCGACCGTCTTTCGCCAAGTCGCGATGAACCGCTTCGAGGACCTCGTGCACACGGCGCGGCGCGAGGAGGGCGAGCTGTCCGTCGATCGCTTCGGCGAGCTCTGGGCCGAGAGCCAGGAGGAGCTGCTCGGCGACTCCGTCGAGCTGACCGACGGCTACCGCTCGTGGTGGTCCTACATCCCGCACTTCATCGGCTCGCCCGGCTACGTCTACGCATATGCCTACGGGCAGCTGCTGGCGCTGTCCGTCTACGAGCGCTACGAGCAGACCGGCGCCGAGCTCGTGCCGAAGTACCTCGAGCTGCTCGCCGCCGGCGGCTCGAAAAGCCCCGAGGAGCTCGGCAGGCTAGTGGGCATCGATCTCGCCGACCCGGGCTTCTGGGAGTCCGGGCTCGACCTCGTCGAGCGCCAGTTGCAGGAGGCCGAAGCGGCCGCCGAGGCCTCCGGGCGCTTGTAGCGAGCGGCGCGAGCGCTGTAGGGTGCTCGCCAGATGCGACTGAAGCCCGGTCCCGACGATCTGCTCGAGCGGGTCGGCATCGCGCTCAACCTCGCGCCGTTGCCCGGCGCGTATGCGATGTACGGGATGGTCGCCGGGCGCGTCGTCGGCGTCGCGCAGCGCCTCGGCGTGTTCGAGCAGCTGCTGAAAGGACCCGCGACCGCTGGTCGCTTGGCCGAGGAGCTCGAGCTGCAGGTGCCCGGAACGCGGCTGCTCTGCGAGAACCTCGCAGGCCTCGGCATCCTCGAGCAGGACGGTCACACGTTCTTGCTGCCGAAGCGCTCGCGCAAGTGGCTCGACCCCGCCTCGGAGACCTACGTCGGCAGCTGGATCGAGCACACGACGACTTACTGGGAGTGGTACGCCGACCTCGAGCGGATCGTCCGCGACGGCGGCAGCTTCGAGATCCATCGCGAGAGCGCCGAGGACGAGGACTACTGGCGCCTCTACATCACCGGCCAGTACGAGCTCGCGCGGCTCTCCGCGGGCGAAGTCGCGAAGGCGATCGAGCTCGGCGATCGGCCGACGGCGCTGCTCGACGTCGCCGGCGCGCACGGCTGGTTCTCGGCCGAGCTGTGCAAACGCCACGAGACGCTGCACGCGACCGTGCTCGACCTGCCCGGCAGCGCGCGTGTCGGGCGCGAGATCATCGCCAAGGCCGGCATGAGCGACCGCGTCGAGCACCGCGACGGCGACATGTTCGAGTCAGAGCTCGGCGGCCCCTACGACGGCGCGCTGCTGTTCGACATCGTCCATCACCTCTCGCCCGAGCAGATCGTCCTCGTTCTGCAACGCATTCGCGCCGCGATGAAGCCCGGCGCGACAGTCGCCGTGCTCGACATGTTCCGCTCCGACGCCAAGCGCCAGCGGGCGTCCGCTGCTGCGCTCGGGCTGTTCTTCCATCTGACCTCCGGCGCCGATCTGCACAGTCCGGCAGAGCTGGCCGAATACTTCTCCGAGGCGGGCTTCGACGCGCCAAGGCGCACCAGGATCAGGCGCATTCCCGACCAGCAGATGTTTCAGGCGCGGGCCCTATAGGCGAGACCCGCCTGGCTGCGGAAGCCAGGCGGGTCTCGCCGGATACGCCTAGTTCGCGCCGACGACCTCGAAGCTCTGGTTGACGAAGATGTGGTGCGGCCAGTTGACGCCGATGTTGTGGACCTCGTACTCGCCGTTGCTCAGCTTCACAACGCGATCGACGATGCCTCCCGGGTAGGCCGCCAGCGCAGCTTCAGTCGATCTGCTGGCTGCCGTTCCACTGACGATCGTGCCCGACCCCTGGCTGTAGCCGGCCGGGATCTGACCGACCTGCTTCGACGTGGACTTCGCGCCGCGCTGGAAGGGGACGACGTTTGCCGCCGACGGACTGCTGGCGGCGCCGGTCGGTTGCACGACGACCTTGCGGGCCGTGATCGTCGTTCCGCTCGTCGTCCCAAGGACGAGAACGCTTACACCTTTCTTGATCGCGCTCGCCGAGCTCGAGCTGGTCCCCTTGTCGTATTTCGTCGACGACGACTTCTCGACGGTCACCTTCTGGCCCGCTGAGGTCGTCATTTGGAAGCCGGACTTCGAGACGCTCGCGACCGTGCCGGACGATCCACCCGCGGCGGACCCGGACCGAGCGTTGGATCCTCCGCCGCCGGGAACGCGTGGCGCCGATGCAGTCGAGGCCGACGACGACACGGTCGTCGCGGTGCCCGATTGGGTGCTGGCCGTTGCGCTGACGATGCCGTAGGAACCGCCCCCGAGCACGACGGCCGTCGCGCCAATCGCGAGGAATCTGGTGAGCTTGCGGGAAACCATGAGGATCACATTCTTTCGTTATGAGGGATACATCGAGTCTCACAACTAACGCTAAGAGTCCCCTATGGCGAGGCTGGGAGAATCATGAGAGAGCGCGTATCGGTGATCGGCGCGGCACGGCCGCGTGTGCCACGCTGGCCGCCCGTCGTGCGCCGCTGCGTGGCTAGACCCTAGACCCGCGTCGCGCATGACGACCAGGAGAAAGCGCTACTGCGGCAGGATGCGCTGCAGCATCCCCGGCACATCCACGATCGAATCGACGATCGCCGTAGGAGTTACTTCCGGCGGGATCGCGTCCTGCCGGTACTTGCCCGTGCGCACGAGGATTCCGGGCAGCCCTGCGGCCATCGCGCCGCCGACGTCTGCCTCGGCGTCGTCGCCGATCATCACCGCGTTCTCCAAGCCCATGTCGGCGACGGCCGCGCCGAAGAAGTCCTCGGCCGGCTTGCCGACGACGACAGCCTCGCTGCGCGTCGCGTACTCCAACGCCGATGCGTACGCGCCGACATCGAGCGCGAGCCCGTCCGCGCGGCGCCAGTAGCGGTTGTGCTGCAGCGCGATCAGCTCAGCGCCGTCCATCATCAGGCGAAACGCGTGGTTGAGCAACTCCGCGTCGAACCTCGCACCGACGTCGCCGAGGATCACCGCATCCACGCGCTCGCCCTTCGCCGAGCTTGCGAACTGCTCGAGATCCTCGCGCAGCCCGTCGCTGACGATCAGCTCGACCGACTCGTAGCCACGCTCCTCGCAATGGCTGACGGCCATCGCCGCCGGCGTGAGCACCTCCTCGGGCGCAACCGCGAAGCCGAGCTCGGCGAGGTGCTCGCAGACCTGTCTGCGTGAGCGCGAAGTCGTGTTCGTGACCAGGCGAAGCCCTGCGCCAAGCTCGCGCAGCTCCCCGAGCGCGTCGTGCGCGCCGTCGATCGGCTCATCGCCGACGTACAGCACGCCGTCGATGTCGAGCAGAATGCCGAACGGACCGTCGCCGCGAGAGCTCATGCATCAACCTTAGTCGCGCACGACGCCCGTCGCCGTCCCGCGCCGATCGCCCTGCGTATGCGCCCGTGCTTACGAGTCGAGCCGTTGCGTGGCGCCTAGAACAGCCCGCCGAGTGCGCTGCCGGCGTGGTGCACGAGGTCGAACAGCGGTTGCGGGACGATCCCGAAGAACAGCGTCGCCGCCCCTGCGACGAACGCGACGATCAGCACCTCCGGCTGCGCCCTGCGCGAGCGCGGCTGCGTGTCGAGCTCAGGTGAGCCGCCCGCAAGAACAGGCAAGCCCTCGATCGGGGCCGGCGGCAGGCCCAGCGGCGAGCTCGGCTCGAGCGATGCGCTTTCGCCGGCCGGCGCCGGGCGCATCCAGATCGCCGCGATCACCGGCAGGTAGTAGCCGAGCGAGATCATCGAGCCGATCACGATCGCCACGCCGAGCCACGTGTAGCCGCCCGAGACGGCCGCGTCGATCAAGTAGAACTTCCCCGTGAAGCCGGCCGTCGCCGGGATGCCGGCGAGCGCGAGCATCGAGATCGTCATCGGCCACGCAAGCCACGGGCGCTCGCGGCCGAGCCCCGTGATCCCCTGGACCGAGTCGCCGAACTCCGTTTCGCGCTCGCGCGCGACGATCACCGCGAACGAGGCCATGTTCATGAACACGTAGACCGCGAGGTAGAAGACCGTCGCGCGGATCCCTAGCCGCGTCGAGACGACGACGCCCGCGAGCATGTAGCCCGCCTGCGCGACCGACGAGTATGCGAGCATCCGCTTCAGCGAGGACTGCCCGAGCGCGCCGACGTTGCCGACGAGGATCGTGATCGTCGCGAGCACTGCCAGCGCCGGTCCCCACGTGCTCTGCGCGCTGACGAGCGCGATGTCGAAGAAGCGCAGGAACACGCCGAGCGCCGCGGCCTTCGTCGCGACCGCCATGAACGCCGTCACCGGTGTCGGCGCGCCCTCGTAGACGTCCGGCGTCCACTGATGGAAGGGCGCGACAGAAGCCTTGAAGCCGAGTCCGACGACGCACAGCGCGATGCCCGTCAGCATCAGCGGGTCCGTCGTCAGGTTGCCGTTCGAGAGAGCATTCGCGATCGCGCCGAAGTCCGTTGCGCCCGTCGCTCCGTAGATCATCGCGAGCCCGTAGAGCAGCGTCGCCGAGCCGACTGCGCCGACGATCAGGTACTTCAGCCCCGCCTCGAGCGACTGCTCGCGGCGCAGTTCCGTCGCGCACAGCACGTACAGCGGGATCGAGAGCAGCTCGAGGCCGACGAACAGCGCGACAGTGTTCTGCGCCGCCGCGAGCAGCGACATACCGGCGATCGATGTCAGCAGCAGCGCGTGGAACTCGCCGTGTGCCGCTTCGCGCGCCGCCAGCGAACGCCAGGCGAGCAGCACCGCCAGCGCGCCACCCGCGACGAGGATCAGGTTGAGCACGAGCGAGAGGTCGTCGATCCGCAGCGCCCCCGAGACGATCGACTTGCCTTCGTTCCACTGCCAGATCGACAGGCCCGCCGCTGCACCGAGCGCAATCAGGCTGAGCGCCGGGACGACCTGCGCGCGCACCCAGCGCGTGCGGATCAGGCCGGCGAGCAGCGCGATCGTCGCGCCGCCGAGAAGCGCGATCAGGGGCGAGAGGCCCGCGAAGTCGACGTGCGGGCCTTTGAGGTGGGCCGTCGCGAGGATCGCGCTCATTTGCCGCCCGTTTCCACCACGGTCGGCAGTGACGCGGAGGTGCCCGCGACTTTCTCGCCGCTTGGCTGCGCCGCGTCGGTGTGCGCACTCGCGACCGCGGCCTTGACCGACCCTTCGCTGCGGTGCAGCGCGAGCTGCGGGTAGACGGCCATGAACACGATCACGACGATCAACGGTACGAGCACGAGGCCGTCGCTGACCGACAGCTCACGCGATTCGGCGCCGTTGCCGAGGCGGTTGTGCATCGCGCGGATGAACAGCCGCAGCGCGTAGACGCTTGCCATCGCGACGCCCGTGAAGGCGATGATCGCGATCACGAGCTTCGCTTTGAACACGCCGAGCAGGATCAGGAACTCGCCGACGAAGTTGCCCGAGCCAGGCATCGCGAGCGTCGCGAGCGCGACGACGAGGAAGACCGTCGCGAGTACCGGCGCGCGCAACGCCAGCCCACCCATGTCGCGCACGTCCTCCGAGCCGCCCGCGCGGCGTGCGAGCAGGCCGACGATGAACAACAGCGGCGCGACGACGAGCCCGTGGTTGACCATCTGCAAGAGCGCGCCCTGCGCGCCCTGCGGGTTCAGCGAGAAGATCCCGAGCGTGATGAAGCCGAGCTGTGCGACCGACGAGTATCCCGCGATCAGCCGCGTGTCTGTCTGCGTGAAAGCGACGACTGACCCGTACAGGATCGACGCGAGCGCGATCAGCAGCATCAGCGTCTGGAAGTGCGCCGCCGCCTGCGGATAGAGCGGCAGCACGATCCGCAGGAAGCCGTACGCCCCGATCTTCGAGAGCACGCCCGAGAAGACCATCAGCACCTCGATCGGCATCGCCTTGTAGCCGTCGGGCATCCAGCCGTGCAGCGGGAACGCCGGCATCTTCACGAGGAACGCCGCCGCGAAAAACAGGAAGATCCACTCCTGCGAGCCGCGGCTCAGCGGCAGGTGTTCGAGCGAGGAGAGCACGAACGTGATGTGCCCGCCGCCCTGCTGCGACGCGAGCACGCCCGTCGCGACAGCCGCCGCGAGCATCAGCAGCGAGCCGACGAGTGTGTAGATGACGAGCTTGATCGTCGCGCGCACGCGGTCGGGCTGTCGGCCCCAGATGCCCGTGAGGAAGTAGAACGGGATCAGCATCAGGTCGAAGAACGCGACGAACAGCGCCAGATCCTGTGCGAGCAGCGCGCCCAGCACGGCCGTCTCGGCGAGCATGAAGTTGAAGTAGAAGAAGCGCGGGCGCTCCCACTCGCGCAAGTTCGCCGCGAGCACCGCAGCCGCGAACAGCAGCGTCGTCAGACCGATCATGAACACGTTCAGGCCATCGATGCCGAGCTTGTAGTGGATCCCGAGCTCCGAGATCCAGACGACATCGGTCACGTGCTCGAGGCCGTGCGAGCCCGGCGAGTAGTCGGCGATGTAGCCGATCGCGAGCCCCAGCGCGCCGAGTGAGCCGAGCAGCGCGAAGCCGCCCGAGGTGCTCAGGCGGTTGAGCGGATTGCCGGGAAGGCTCGTCTCGCCGGCCGGCAGCGTGACCGCCTCGACGACGCCCGTGCGCCGGCCGAGCAGCGACGCAGTCGCACCGAGCAGCGCACAAGCAACCGGCAGCCAAAGAATTATCGAAAGTGCAGGCATCTCAGATCAGCTCCGGCGCCTCATGTCTGCAACAGGAAGTAGAAGCCGACGCCGGCCAGGCCGAGCACGAGCAGCGCCGCGTAGTAGCGCACGAAGCCGCTCTGCGCCGCGCGCACCGCAGCCGATCCGACCCGCACGAGTCCCGCGGTGCCGCCGACGAGCGTCTCGTCGACGAACACGCGCTCGAATGTGCCCCTGGCGAAGCTGCCGATCGCGGCAGCCGGCGCGAGCACGACCGCGCCGATCAGCTCGTCGAAGTACCACTTGTTGAACGACAGCTCGTACAGCGGCTGCAGGCGCGCCTGGATTCGCGCGGACGTGCCCGGCTTGCTCACCCAGATGCGATACGCGATCGCGATGCCCGCCAGCCCGAGCAGCGTGCCGAGCACGATGCCGACCACGAGCAAGCTGCTTTTCGTGTGCGATTCCGCGGCGTACAGCGGCGAGCTCGCAAAGCTCGGGCGCAGGAAGTCGTCGATCACGAAGTCGACTTTCGGGATCTGCACGAGCCCCGAGCCGAACGCACCGAGCGCGAGGATCGCCATCGCGACGCGCATCGGCAGCGCGCGCTCGGCGATCGTGTGGAACGGCCCCGAGAAGCCGACGTCGGTGTCCTCGACCTCGCCGTCGGCCGGGTTCGTCGGCTGCTCGGCGTGGTGCAGGTGCCCGCCTTCGAGCTCGACCGCCTCCGGCACCGGCTCGCCGTGGAAGGCGCGGAAGATCATCCTGAACGTGTAGATCGCCGTGAGGAACGCGCCGAGGTAGCCGACGACGTAGAGCGCCCAGTGCCAACCGCCGCGTTCGGCCGTGACGAGCAGGATGTCGTCCTTCGAGAAGAAGCCCGAGAACGGCGGGATGCCCGACAGCGCGAGGCCGCCGACGATGAAGCAGCCGTACGTGAACGGCAGCGCTTTTCGAAAGCCGCCCATCTTCTCAAGCGACTGCCCGCCGCCCATCGCGCCGATGATCGAGCCCGCGCCCATGAACAGGAGCGCCTTGAAGAACGCATGCGTCATCAGGTGGAACAGACCCGCCGCGTAGGCCCCGACTGAGACGCCCATGATCATGTAGCCGATCTGCGACATCGTCGAGTACGCGATCACGCGCTTGATGTCCGTCTGCGTCAGCGCGATCGTGCCCGCGATCAGCAGCGTCGCCGCGCCGACGATCGCCCCGACGTCCTGTGCCGCCGGGGCCAGTTCGAACAACGGGTGCATGCGCGCGATCAGGTAGACGCCCGCCGTCACCATCGTCGCCGCGTGGATCAGCGCGCTGACCGGCGTCGGGCCTTCCATCGCGTCCGGCAGCCACGTGTGCAGCGGGATCTGTGCCGACTTCGCGAAGGCGCCGACGAGCAGCAGCACGCAGCCCGCGACGAGGTCGCCGTCGTTCGTGCCATGGCCAAATGCCCCGGCCTGCGTCGCATGAAACGCGCGCAGGAAGTCGAGCGTGCCCGTGTGCTTGAAGATGAAGTACGTCCCGAGCACGAGCCCGACGTCGCCGACGACGTTGATCACGAACGCCTTGATCCCCGCCGCCGTCGCCGTTTTGCGCCGGTACCAGAACGAGATCAACAGGTACGAGGCAGCGCCGACGAACGCCCAGCCGACGATCAGCAGCACGAAGTTTCCCGCGAGCACGAGCAGCAGCATCGAGAAGACGAAGAAGTTGAGGTACGCGAAGTAGCGCGCGAAGCCGCGGTCTTCGGTCATGTACGAGATCGAGTACAAGTGGATCAGCGTCGAGACGCCGCTGACGACCAGGATCATGAAGACCGACAGCGGATCCACGAGGATCGACATCTGCGCGTCGATGCCGACCGTCGAGGCGTAGTTCCACAGCGACGAGACCGCCTGGCGGTGATCCGCCGCGTGGCCCTGCATCTCGAGCAGCGCGCCGAGCGCCGCGAGAAAGGCGAGGAAGATCGCCGCCGTGCCGATCCAGCCCGCGCTGCGGCCCGGTAGCTTGCGGTAGCCGAGGCCGATCGTCAGCGTCCCGAGTAGCGGGAGCGCGAGCACCAGCCAGCCGTATGTCGTTTGGCTCATCGCTCTGCTCCCACTAGCCCTGCAGCTCTCTGAGCTCGTCCACGTCGATCGGCAGGTGGCGGCGGTACAGCGCGACGATCATGCCGAGGCCGATGCAGACCTCGCACGCGGCGACCGTCATCACGACGATCGCGAGGATCTGCCCGTCGCCGTTGCCCCACATCCGCGAGAAGGCGATCAGCGCGAGGTTGCCGCCGTTGAGCATCAGCTCGAGGCAGAGCAGCACGACGAGCGGGTTGCGCCGCGTGATCACGCCGATCGCGCCGAGCGAGAAGACGATCGCCGAGACGGCCAGGTACCAGGCGATGCTCATGAGCGGCGACCGACTCCCTCGGCCATCGTTCCCGCGCTGCCGGGCCGCAGCAGGCTGACGGGCGTGATCGTGTCCTGCTCTTCCTCCTCGTCGAGACCCTCGCGACGGCGTGCGAGCACGACGCCGCCGACAGCCGCGATCAACAACAGGAACGAGGCGAGCTCGAAGGCGAGCAGGAAGCGCGTCAAGAGCAGCTTGCCGATGTACGCCGGCGTGCCGAACGCTTCCGGGCTCGGGCTGTAGCCCGCGCCTTTGCCATTGATCGCCTCGAGACCCGTCCCGAGCAGCGCGATCAGCAGCTCGACGAGCAGCGCGCCGGCGACGATCGCGCCGCCGAGGCGCAGTTGCGAGCCGACCGCGCCCGGGTTGCGCAGGCGATCGCCGAGCGACTCGCTCTGATCGCCGACGTAAGCGACGACGAACACGTACAGGACCATCACCGCGCCCGCGTAGATCACGACCTGGATCGCCGCGACGAACTCCGCTCGCAGCAGCAGGAACAGCACCGCGAGCGAGAGCAGGTGCCCGACGAGCGCGAGCACCGCGTAGAACGGGTTGCGCAGGACGACGACGCCGACCGCCCCCGAGATCGCGCCGATCGCGGCGAGGAAGAACAGCACTTGGCTCATGCAGCGGCGCCCTTCGCTCTCATTCGCCCTCGTTCCTCAGCGGCGTGCGCTCGAGCGGCTCCGCGAGCAGCATCTCCTTCGTGAAGATCAGATCGTGGCGGTCGTAGTCGGAGAGCTCGTAATCGTGGCCCATCGTGATCGCGTCGAACGGGCACGCGATCTCGCAGTAGCCGCAGAAGATGCAGCGCGAGAGGTTGATCTCATACACCTCCGCGTAGCGCTCGCCCGCCGAGACGCGGTGCTCCGGAGTGTTCTCGGCCGCGACGACGCGGATGCAGTCCGCCGGGCACGCCGCCGCGCATAGCGAGCAGCCGACGCACTTCTCCAGGCCCGAGTCCTCGAAGCGGTGCAGCTTGTGGCGGCCGCGAAAGCGCGGATAGACCGGGACCTTCTCCTCCGGGTACTGGATCGTCGACGGTTCTTCGCGGATCCGTCCGAACGTCGTCTTCAGTCCGCGCGCCGTCTCGCGGAACGTTCGCCACGCGCTGCGCGACGGGCCCGGCTTCGGGCTGCGCGTGACCTGGATCACGTCTTCGCCCGGGCTCCAGCCGTCGATCTTCAGCGCAGGCACGAGGCTGCGCTCGGCCGGCGTGCTCTCCGTGTTCTCTGCCATCAGTGCGTGACCGTCACGACGATCGCCGTGACGAGCGTGTTGAGGGTTGCGAGCGGCAGCAGGACCTTCCAGCCGAAGCTCATCAGCTGGTCGTAGCGCAGGCGCGGCAGCGTCGCGCGCACCCAGATGAAGAAGAACGTGATCAGCGACATCTTGAACAGCACGACGAACGGGTCGAGGAAGCCCGGCGGGTGGATCCCGAACGGCAGCAGCCAGCCGCCGAGGAAGACCGTCGTGACGATCCCCGAAACGACGAGCACGTTGAGGTACTCGGCGAAGTAGTACGACGCGAAGCGCCCGCCGCCGAACTCCGTGTTGTAGCCGCCGACGAGCTCAGCATCCGCCTCCGTCAGGTCGAACGGCGCGCGGTTCGTCTCGGCGAAGCCCGCGACGAGGAAGATCAGGAAGCCCGCGAGCTGCGGGATGAAGTACCACATGCCTTTCTGCGCCGTGACGATGCCCGTCAGCGAGAGCGTCTGCGCGGTGATGATCACGCCGACGAGCGCGAGCCCTTGCGAGACCTCGTAGGAGATCAGCTGCGCCGCGCCGCGCATCGCGCCGAGGAACGAGTACTTCGAGCCCGAGGACCAGCCGCCGAGCATGATCCCGTAGAACGCGACCGCGCCGAACGCGAACAGGTACAGCGGCCCGATCGAGACGTCGACGCCGTACAGCCCGACTTTCGTGCCGAAGATGTCCTGCGTGTCGCCGAACGGGATGATCGCGAACGCGGCGACCGCCGTCAGGATCGAGATCGTCGGCGCGAGCGCGAAGAGGAAGCCGATCGACGTCGTCGGGCGGAACTGCTCCTTCGTCAGGAGCTTGAGGATGTCCGCGAGCGGCTGCAGCGCGCCGTAGGGGCCGACGCGGTTCGGGCCGTAGCGGCCTTGGAAGCGCCCGAGCAGCTTGCGCTCGGCGATCAGCACGATCGGCACGAGCTGCAGGCCGACGGCGAAGATCACGATCGCCTTGATGATCTGGATCCACCACGGCTCGTAGTAGCCGACGACGGCCAGCTGCGCTACGGAGCTCATGCGCTCTCCCCGGCGTCGCCCGCGCCTCTGCCCTCGGCAGGCGTGTCGGTGACGGTCGTGTCCTCGGCGGCTGCTTCCTCCGCGGCTGCGGCCGGGTCCGGGTCCGGTGCGCCGCCGGAGCCGTGCTGCTCGACTTCGGGGCCGCTGAAGTGCTCGGGGTCGGGCGCCGAGCGCTTGGAAGACTCCTCGTGACCCGCGTCGTCGCCCTGCTCGGAATCGCTCGTGCCCGTGCGCGGCCGTTCCTGCCAGCGCACGCCCCGCCCGCCGATCTCCTCGAGCGTCAGCCCGCGGTAGAACGCGACAGCGTCGAACAGCGCCTGCGAGGGGCCCTGCCCGTCGCGCGCGAGGAGCTCGCCGCCGAGGCGCTCCGAGAGCTCCGCGATCACCTGCCAGCCCGGGCGTGTCGTCCCCGCGCGCGCGACCGCTTGGCGCACGCGCTGCAGGCGGCCGTCCGGATGCGTGACCGTCCCCTCCTGCTCGGCGTAGGACTCAGCCGGAAAGATCACGTTCGCGTGCTCGAACAGTCCCGCCGTCAGCAGCGTCGCGTGCGCGACGACCGTGCTCGCGCGCTCGAGCGCCTGCTCCCAAGAAACCCCGTCGCTGCCGCCTGTCGAGGCTGCGCCCGCAGCGAACGGGTCGCTCGGCTCGAGCGGGTCGACGTGCAGCAGGTAGAGCGCGCTCAGCTCGCCGCCGGCCAGCGCGCCCGCGATCGCCTGCGTATCGCGGCCCGTCTCGCCGGCTGCGCGCAGCCCCGGCGCGGCGTTCGGCAGGAAGCCCGCCTCGCGCATGCCTCGCCCGTTGGCGCTCGCCGGGATTTCGAGCAGACCCGCGCCGTCGATCTCCGCGAGGCGCAGCTCGCCGGCGAGGTCGAGCAGCGCGCGTACCCGCTCGCCACCTTGCGCGCCCGCCGCAAAGCGCTCGCTCCACAGGATCACGAGCTCCTCGCCCGCCTCTGCGAGGCGCTTCGCGCTCGCGCGCAGCTCGTCGAGGTCCTCGCCCGAGCAGCGCTCGAGCGTCATGCCGTGGCGGCGCACGCCCTTGCGCAGACGCAGGTCGAGGATCGGTGCGTCGCTCAGCGGCTCGCAGTCGAGCAGCAGCACCGAGTGGGCGAACTCGAGGTCGGAGACCTTCGCCTGCAGCCGCGGGTCGCTGAGCGCCTGCAGCAGCTCGAGCGGCAGCGCCCCGGCCGCGCGCGAGTCGAGATGCGGCGAGCCGAGCGCCTCGCGCAGCAGGCGCCCGAGCAGCAGCGCTTCCTCGTTCGTCGTGCCGCCGCCCGCGAGTGCCGCCGTGTTCGCGCCCGCGCGTTTCAGCGCGACCGCTGCCTCCTCGAGCGCGCGCTCCCACGTGACCGGGCGCAGCTCGCCGCCATCGCGCAGCAGTGGCTCGCTCACGCGCATTCCGACGTGCACGCCGTGGGCCGCCCCGGGCGCTGTCGCGGTGGCGATCGCAGTCGCGCTAGCCGTCAGCGCACTTGGCACCGTCGGCGCGCCTGGCACCCGCGGCACGGCAGCCGGGCCGGGGGAGGTGGCCTGCGCGTCGGCCGCCGGCTCGACGTGGCCGTTGCCCGCGCCGTTGGCGCCGACGACGCCGCTCGCGATCGGCGCGGCGCCGTCGCGCCCGTGCGCGCCGGCGCCCTCGGCCAGTCCGGGATAGGCGAAGCGCCCGCGATCGCACAGCCAGCCGTCGTCGACCTCCGAGTGCTCGCGCGAGAGCACGCGCAGCACGCGCTCGTCGCGGACGGTCAGCTTGACGTTGCACTGCGCCGGGCAGAGCGTGCAGACGGTGCCCGCGTCCTCGATGTCCCACGGGCGCGCGCGGAAGCGATAGGAGCGCGAGGTCAGCGCGCCGACCGGGCACAGCTCGATGATGTTGCCGCTGAACGGCGCGACGTAGGGGTGGCCGTCGAACGTCGAGACGAACGAGTGCGCGCCGCGCTCGAGCAGCACGAGCTGGTAGTCCTCGGAGATCTCCTGCGAGAAGCGCACGCAGCGGTAGCAGAGGATGCAGCGCTCGCGATCGATCGCGATCTTCGGCGAGAGCTCGAGCGGCTTGACGAAGTGGCGCTTGGGCTCGATGAAGCGCGAGATGCCGCCGCCCCAGCCGAAGCTGATGTCCTGCAGCGGGCACTCGCCGCCCTTGTCGCAGACGGGGCAGTCGAGCGGGTGGTTGACGAGCAGGAACTCGACGACCGAGCGCTGCGCCTCGCGGACGCGCTCGGTCTGTGTGTGCACGACCATCCCGTCCTTGACCGGCGTCGAGCAGCCCGTCTGCAGCTTGCCGATCCCCTCGATCTCGACGAGGCACATGCGGCACGCGCCGACCGGGTTGCCAAGTTTCGGCTCGTAGCAGAAGACCGGGATCTCGACGTCGCCGTGCTTCGCCGCGTCGACGAGCATCGCGTTCTCCGGCGCCTGCACCTCGCGCCCGTCGATCGTCAGCGTGATCGTCTTCGGTTCGGGCCGCGGCATCAGCGCAGTTCCTCGCCGAGCGCCTGTGCGCTCTCGTAGCTGACGCCGGGGTGGGGCCCGCCGCCGTTGGCGCCCGCGAGCGCCAGCTCGCCGCGCGCTCGCGCCGCCTCGATGTGCGCCTCGAACTCGTCGCGGAACTTCGCGATCATCGAGCCGATCGGCATCGCCATCGCGTCGCCGAGCACGCACAGGCAGTTGCCGATGATGTGGTCCTGGACGGAGGCCATGATGTCGAGGTCCATCGGCGTCGCTTCGCCGTTGTCGATCCGCTCGAGCATCTTCACGGTCCAGTTCGTGCCCTCGCGGCACGGCGTGCACTTGCCGCAGGACTCGTGCCGGTAGAACTTCGCGACCTTCAGCGCGAGCTCGACGATCGGCGTGTGCTCGTCGACGACGATGATCGCGCCCGAGCCGAGCATCGAGCCGGCTTTCGCGAGCGAGTCGAAGTCGTAGGGGACATCGAGGTCGTCGGGGGTCAGCACCGGCGAGGAGGAGCCGCCCGGGAACCAGCACTTGATCTCGCTGCCTTCCGGCGGGCCGCCGGCGAGGCCGTAGATGATCTCGCGCGAGGGCACGCCGAGTTCGATCTCGTAGTTGCCCGGACGCTGGACGTGCCCCGAGATGCTGACGAGCTTCGTCCCCGTCGAGCTCTGCACGCCGAGCTTTGCGTACTGCTCGCCGCCCATCTGCAGGATCGCCGGTACCGTCGAGAGCGTCTCGACGTTGTTGATCAGCGTCGGTCCCTGGTAGAGGCCCTGGTTCGCCGGGAACGGCGGCTTCAGGCGCGGATTGCCGCGCTTGCCCTCGAGCGAGTCGAGCAGCCCCGTCTCCTCGCCGCAGATGTACGCGCCCGCGCCCCGGTGAAGGACGAGCGAGAGCGTCGTGTCCGAGCCGAGGATGCGCTCGCCCAGGTAGCCGGCCTCGCGCGCTTCGGCGATCGCCCCGTCGAGGATGTCGGCTTGGTGCACGTACTCGCCGCGGATGTAGACGAACGAGCGCTCGGCGCAGGCCGCGTGCGCGGCGATCACGATCCCCTCGATCAGCAGGTGCGGGTTCTTCTGCATCAGTTCGCGGTCCTTGAACGTGCCCGGCTCGGACTCGTCGGCGTTGCACACGAGGTACTTCTCCATCGAGCCCTGCGGCAGGAACGAGACCTTCTTGCCCATCTGGAAGCCCGCGCCGCCACGACCGCGCAGGCCCGAGGCTTCGAGCTGCTCGAGCACCTGCGCCGGGGTCAGCTCGAGCGCCTTGCGCAGCGCCGAGTAGCCGCCGCGCGCTTCGTAGACGGCGAGCGTGTTCAGCTCGGGCTCGTCGATGTCCTTGAACAGCAGCGCGTCGCTCATCGCCCGCCCTCCTCGACTGCGTGCGCCGGGAACTCCTGTGAGTTGGCCTTCGGGTCGGCGACGAGACGCGTCGCGAGCTGCTTCTCGGGCAGAACCGGGCGCCCGGCGCGCGTGTCCTCGAGCAGCCGCGGCACGTCGGCCAGCTCGAGCGGGCCGACGTAGACGCCGTCGACGGAGGCCATCGGTGCGATGTCGCACGCGCCGAGGCACTCGAATGCGCGAACGTTGAACTCCGGGTCCTCGCCCGCCGCCTCGCTGACCGCCGTGAGCAGCGCGTCGGCGCCGCGCAGCGAGCACGAGATGTTCGTGCAGACGTAGACGCTGTGCCTGCCGACCGGGGAGGTCTCGAGCATGTCGTAGAAGCTCGCGACCGAATCGAGGTAGGCCGGCGTCACTCTCATCACGCAAGCGACCTGCTCGATCGCCTCCGGCGAGCACCAGCCGTGCATCTCCTGCGCGGCGTGCAGCGCCGGGATCGCCGCCGAGTGGCGCTCCGGGTAGCGTGCCATCGCCGCCTCGATCTGCTCGCGCAGCTCTGCCGGGACATCCGTCGTAGCCGGGTCCGGGATCAGCGCCGGGTCCTTCGTCGGGTCGGCGGGGCGGTCCCAGCCGGACGCGCGCTCGGCGCCGCCGAGCCGAGGGGTTGGCGGTGTCATCTGTCTATCCCGCCCAGGATCGGATCGAGCATCGCGAGCGTCGCGATCATGTCGGCGATGTAGGAGCCCTCGGCCATCTTCGAGAAGGCCTGCAGGTTGACGAACGACGGGTCGCGCATGTGCACGCGCGCCGGCTTGGACGAGCCGTCGGATCGCACGAAGCAGGCGAGTTCGCCGCGCGGTCCCTCGATCGGGTAGTACGCCTCCCCGGGCGGCACGCGCAGCCCCTCGGTGACGAGCTTGAAGTGGTGGATCAGCGCCTCCATCGAGGTCGCGAGCTCGTGGCGCGGCGGCAGCGCGACCTTGCGGTCGGTCGTGATGTACGGCCCTTCCGGCAGGCCTTCGAGGGCCTGGTCGATGATCTTCACCGACTCGTACATCTCGGCCATCCGCACGGCGTAGCGGTCGTAGTTGTCGCCGACCGTGCCGACGGGGATCTTGAAGTCGAAATCCGAATAGCAGCTGTACGGGGCGGCCTTGCGCAGGTCCCACGGGTTGCCGGCAGCGCGCAGCAGCGGGCCGGTCACGCCGAAAGCGAGCAGCGTCTCGGCGTCGAG